>JAICNB010000009.1 GCA_025928935.1 Acidimicrobiia bacterium | reverse complement strand
TGGAGCCACCCCGCGATTATGGCTGGGTACGCGGTCGAAGGTCATAGGCTCGGCTGATGGCCACGACCCGGTTGACCCGTCAAACCGAGGCGTCCCCGGCAGAGGTCTACGAGGCGCTTTCATTCCGGTTGCCGTGCAGCGTTGGATGGTTCCCAGGTTGGGATGGCGGATGTCGATGGCCAACCTCGCCCGGCTGGTCGCGAGGTGATGTCCGACCAGGATTTCCTGGTGCTCCACACTCTGCGATGCATCGGATTCGTCACCGAAGGTCGACTGGCTGCCGTCTCCGGCCTCTCCCCTGAGGAGACCGCGGGCCGGCTTGCCGGTCTGGTCGAGCAGGACCTCGTTTCGAGCACGCCTGGCCCATTTGGCGGCTGGGCCCTGACCGACCGAGGCCGGGTCACCAGCGAGGCGATGCTGGGCGACGAGCTCGAACGAACCGATGCCTCCGACCAGATCCGCCGCGGGTATGAGGGCTTTCTGAGACTCAATCCCACCCTTCTCCAGATCTGCACGGATAGGCAGATGGTCAGGGTGGGTGACACACACGTGGTCAATGAACATCTCGACCGGGGATAACGACACCAGGGTCCTCGACCGTTTGGTGAGGATCGATAAGGGCGCCCAACGGATCTGCTCTGACCTCACTGCGGCGCTATCACGGTTCGCCCCATACGGCACCCGGCTAGGCGATGCCCTGGACCGGGCTCTCGCCGGAGATGCCTCCTACGTGACGGACGACTTCGACGCCTATCACACCGTTTGGTTCCAGCTCCACGAGGATCTGCTCGCCACGCTTGGGATCTCCCGGGAGGAGGAGCGGAACTCGAGTGGGCCGAGCCCCGGGTAACCGAGGTCTCCGACACGACCAGGGCGCCCCGATGAGCGCCGGCAGCCATGACCACCCCACCCCGGCCCCGTCAGTCGGTGTTCTCGTTCCTCAGCGGTTCATCGACACGGCCGGCGATCACTCGGAGGATCACATTGGTGGCGTGGCGATGCTCCTCATCGCTCCGCTCCGGAGAGGTCCAGTAGTCGACGACCACCCTCTTCGAGCGACCTTGGACGATCCCCTGATCGAACAGGGTGCCCCAGGTGTCCTTCGTCAGTACGCGCGAGAACATTTCTTCATCCTCCTGATCGAGCCTGGCCAGCAGACGCTCCCAGGGAAACGCCCCGGGGTCCCAATGGTCGTTCGGTGCAGGCGTGTGTTGATGTCCGAGGAGGCCGCCGAAGTCGAGGAACTCCGACTCGGTGAAACGGAAACCGGCCGCGTTCGCCTCGCCAGGAGAAAAGGCCTGCTTGCCGGGCCAACGCGCCGGGATATCGAGATGGCGCATGACCCATCGCAGAAAAGTGCCGAGATCATCGAGATGTTGATCGCTCAAGTGGCCCACCCACAAGCCGCCCACCTCGTCTCCCTTGCGTTTGTCTGAGTAGCAGATGGTCTCCAACTGGATCACCCGGTCGTCGTCGAAGTTCTTGATTGCCTCGGCGGGACGGCTGAACTCGAAGTGTTGTGTCCAAGTCCGGTGCTTCGGCCAGTACGTCACGTGGGGTGCGAACTGCCCACCGTCGTATCCTGGAATGCCCCTTGTCTCAGTCGTGTGGATCACGATCTTCCATCGACCGCGCTGGGACCAGTTGCCCGAGCCCGTTCCGTCGAGCTTGGCACGGGCGGGCGGATACAGATTCGGGATCACTGTCGCCAAGGCATTTTGTCCCTTCCGCTAGGCCCTTCTTTCGCCCGACTTGTGCGCAACTCCTCGGTGGGCCCGGCAGGACTTGAACCTGCAACCAACGGATTATGAGTCCGCTGCTCTGACCGGATTGAGCTACGGGCCCCGTACCTCGGAGGGTAACGCCCCAGGCGTCGAATTCCTTCGAAGAAATCTCAGAAACGCCACACGAAGCCATTGAATCTGTCACTGGCCGGATGTACGTTCACGAGATGGAAGCGAACATACGTTCGATCCTCGAACGCCCCGAAGGAGCGGTGCTCACCCGCCCGGACGACTCCGGCCTCAGCGTGGACGCCCTAGAGCAGATCCTGATCGCTGAGGAAAGGGAGATCACCCGTCACCGGGCCATCCAGATCGCCGCCCTGCAAGTCATCGATCAAGCCCAAGTGGCGACGGCTGACGGCGCCCGCAACCTGACCGAATGGGTGGCGGGACGGCTCGACATCGGAATCGACAGCGCACAAGCGCTGGTGCGGGCCACGCGCCGCACCGAGCAGCGGCCCGAGCTCCGCCGAGCAATGGCCAACGGGACAGCGACCTTCGATCGAGTCGAGGCTGCCTCCCGGATCGACGATCGCGACCCGGATCCACTATTCCTCCATCTCGAAGTCAACGGCGTGCACCGGGAGGCCGCCATCCGTGCACGCAAAACGGCTGCAGAGGAACGGCGGACCATCGAAGACTCGCACCTCGTCCTCCAGCCATCTCTGGATCGGTCGTGGTACAAGATCTGGGGTGGCGTCGACGGCATGCTCGGTGTCATCGTCGATGGCACGCTCACCGAGATCGCCGACAAGCTACCCGTCGACCCCGACCTGCCACAGTCCCGAAACGGTGCGTGGCGACTGGCCATGGCCCTGGCCGAGCTCTGCGCGGGCGACGACCCGCCTCCGGCCCATATCACGGTGTTCGTCGATGCCGCCCACGCAGCAGCCAACGACGCCCGGGCCGGCGTCTACCTCCAGGCGGGCCCCACCGTTGGCAGGGATGCCCTCGATGCAATCCTCTGCGACTCGGTGGACTGCGTGATCGTCGATGACGAACAGGGCAAACCGATGCACTACGGCAATTCGAGCCGTTCGATCCCTCCGGCGCTGCGTCGAGCGATCATCCACCGCGATAGGAACGGATGTGTCATCGATGGCAGCCGAGCCCGGCTCCAGGTGCACCACATCGTTCCCAGGAGCGAGGGGGGCCCGACCGAACCGGAGAACCTGATCACGTTGTGCTGGTTCCACCACCATGTTGCCATTCATCGCCTGGGTCTCGTCCTCTACCGACATCCCGAGCACGGGCGGTGGCGACTTCGTCCGGCCACCAGACCTCCGCCGTAGGACAGGGCTTCGATCCCGTCCATCGACCACCCAACTGACTCCCCATTTCCGATCCGAACCCACGGCCAACGTCCACCACGGTGCTGGTCAACTCCCAGGCGACAGTCTGCCGTCTCTACGTGTTCGCCAGCGAGGTCCACCCGGCGAGGACCAGCACTACTCGGGCCACGCCGACCACCCAAGGTATGGGTAGTGCGAACCCGAACCAGAAGATCGCCTCCACCGGTAGGAGGATCAGGTTGATTACCGCACCGGTCTTGGATCCGTTCCAGAGCAACCAGGCCGACCACGCCGCCACCCCTGTCACGATGAAGAACGCGATCAGCAGGGCAATGAAGGCTCCGTCGGAGAACCGCGCCGACCAAGGGCCACCGTAACCTTCGAAGAGACCGAGGAAGTTGGGCAGCCTGCCCCTGCGCGCGAGAAAGATCGCAACCGGGATAGCCGCAATGCCGAACCCGGCGGCATAGACCCAGGTCACGATGGCGGCAGCTCGCGTCGCCGTCATGAGTTGCGGATCCAGATCCCGAGCGAGGCCGGCGCCACGGTCCTCTCCAACGTGGATCGAAGGTCTGACGAGATCAGGTCGGTCGAAGTGATGTTGTTGATCCTGGAAGTGAAGCCCTCGACGACCCGTTCGGCGTCGAAGCGGCTTCGATTGAAGCGTCGATCCATCAACGTGTGGAGGCGACGCCTCATGGGGTCGAAGATTGCGGCCACCGCCAGGGTGGTGGCTGCGACGGCAAAGTCGGACGTGGCCCCCAGCACTGCCTGGGTGCCGATGACGCCACCGAAGAACAGTGCGCTGAGGAGCGCGCCGAGCAGGGCATAGGAAAACGTGCGGCTGACGACGTGGTCGATATCGACGAGGCGGTATCTGAGGATCGCCACCCCCAGGGTGACCGGGACGAACAGGCTGGAAACCATCGCCATCAGCACGCCCGCGATCGGGAAGTCGTTACCGCTGACCGCATCCAAGAGCCAGGTGACGAGGATCGAGGCGATCTGAAGGAAACCGCCCACCGCGACCCACTTGATCTGCGCACGCACCTCCGGCGAGGTGTGGCGGTAGCGCACGACGACCGAAGCAACAGTCCCGATCAAGGCGGGGAGGAACAGAAACACGACGAACCCGCCGAGTCTCTCGAGTTGGGCGTTGGCATACGGATTGGGCAACTCTCCCTGCAACCCGAGACGGTCGCCGAAAGCCTCCGTCGCAGCCCAGCCGATGGTGCCGAGCACGGCCATCCAGGGCAGGAGGCGCCATCGGGAAGAGGGAAGGCTGCCCGTGGGGAAGATCATCAACACCAGCGGGGTAGCGGCGAAGAAGACGAAAGCCCAGCTCCCCAACCAGTTGGCGAAGGCCGTCTCCTCGGCCGTGGGCGCGTGGAGGAAGTAGAGAGCCATTGTCAAGAAAAATGTGGCCACCATCCAGGCCGAGATCCACCAGAGGATCCGCCCGATGCGGTTCGCAGGCACCCGGGCGAGAATGGTCGTTGCCACCGTGGCGAGCGCGGCAGTCGCCAGAACGGTCACCACCACCACGACCGTATCGACCGCGCCTGCGACATAGACCCCGACGACGACGGGACCGGGTACGCCCCGCAACACCCCTTGCACGACCCACAGGCCCAGGGCGACCACGAGCAACCCCAGAAGCCCCCACCAGACCGGCCATACCCAACGCCCGCCCTGAGTGGTCCCGTCTCGCAGGTGACGGTCTGTCATCTCTTGGGATCATGCCTTTCCGCCCACGGTCTGGGTAACCCGACTTGGGAGAGGAAGCGTCTCGACCGTGGCATTCCGTTTTCCTAGGTCACGGGCGTTCCTGAACCGTTACGGAACAGGTCGATGAGGATTCGGGCGCACTCAGCCGATCCCTTTGATATGTTTCGAGAGTCCGGCGTCACACCGAAAGGGGCCTCCATGAATGTGTCGATGACCGTCAATGGTCGAGAGGTATCCGGTGACGTCGAGCCGAGGACCCTCCTGGTCGACTTCGTGAGGAACGATCTCGGACTCACGGGCACGAACGTGGGCTGTGACACCAGCCAATGCGGAGCCTGCACCGTTCACCTGGGCGGCATGGCCGTGAAGTCATGCACCGTCCTCGCGGTCCAGGCCGATGGCTCAGATGTGACAACGATCGAGGGCCTGGCAACCAATGGACAGCTTCACCCGATGCAACAGGCCTTCTGGGATGCCCACGGCTTGCAGTGTGGCTTCTGCACTCCGGGCATGATCATGGCCTCGGTAAAGCTCGCCGAGGGCAACCCCGGCATCTCCGATGCCGAGGTGCGTCATGGCCTGGAGGGGAACTTCTGTCGGTGCACTGGGTACGAGAACATCGTCAACGCCGTCAAGCTGGGGGCCGTGGCGATGGCTGGAGGTGAGTCATGACCAGATACATGGGCACATCCGTGAAGAGGGTCGAGGACCCGCGCTTCCTCCAGGGTCGAGGTCGGTACGTCGCCAACCTGATTCTGCCCAACATGGCATACGCGGCGATCAAGCGGAGCCCGGTGGCCCACGCCACAGTCAGAAGCATCGACACCTCACGAGCTGAGGCGCTCGAGGGCGTCATTGCGGTGTACACGGGAGAGGACCTTCTCGAGGGGACAGGTGGGTTCAAATGTGGATCCCTCCCGTGCGGGTGGCAGGTCCCGGACCTCAACACCCCGGTGCACAACCCGCTGGCCGTAGACAAGGTGCGTCACGTTGGTGATGGGATCGCTGTGGTCGTCGCTGAATCCCCATACATCGCCGAAGACGCTCTGGATCTCATCGATGTCGACCTGGATCCACTTCCCGCGGTTGTCGACGCACGGGCGGCCATGGCCGACGACGCACCGTTGGTCCACGACAGTGCAGAAAAGAACCTGAGCTTCCACTGGCCGCTTGGGGACGAGGACGCGGTCAACGAGGCACTGGCCAACTCCGACCACGTGGTGGAATTGGAGTTCGTCAACCAGCGTCTCATCGCCAACGCCATGGAACCGAGGGCTACCGCTGCACAATGGGACCCGGCCACGGAATCGATGACGGTGTGGACCACGAGTCAGAACCCCCACACCATCCGGCTGCTGCTCGGGGCTTTCACCCTCGGGATGCCGGAGCACAAGATCCGCGTGATATCGCCCGATGTCGGAGGAGGTTTCGGGAGCAAGATATTCCACTACCCCGAAGAAGTCATCGTTCCTTTCGTCGCCCGAGCCGTAGGTCGACCCGTCAAATGGGTGGCCTCCCGTTCAGAGTCGTACATCACCGACGCTCAAGGGCGCGATCATGTCACGAAAGCGAAACTCGGAGTCAACGACGACGGCACCATGACTGGGCTCCATGTCACCACCTGGGCGAACATGGGTGCCTATCTGTCCACGTTCGCACCGTTGATCCCAACCGCCTTGTACATCACGCTTTTCACCGGCCTGTACAAGACCCCTGTCATATTCGGTGAGGCCTATGGAACCTTGACCAACACGGTCCCTGTCGATGCATACAGGGGCGCCGGGCGACCCGAGGCCAGCTACTTGGTGGAGACGATGGTGGATCTGGCCGCGCGGAAGCTCGAAATGGACCCTGTTGAGTTCCGGCGCAAGAACCTGATCCGGGCGGACGAGTTCCCGTACCAAACCCCGTTGGCCTTCATCTACGACAGCGGCAACTACGAGGCTCTCTTCGACAAGATCGCCGAGCTCTCCGACTACGAATCGCTTCGCAAGGAGCAGAAGGCTCACCGAGCCGAAGGACGTCTGGTCGGGATCGGCTTCGCCAGCTGCATCGAGGCAAGCGGACCAGCCCCATCGGCGGCCGCGGTTGGCCTGGGCGCCGCCATCGGCCTGTTCGAGAGCGGGGCGATTCGCGTCCATCCGACCGGAAAAGTCACTGTGCTGACAGGCTCCCATGCCCATGGCCAGGGACACGAGACGACGTTCGCCCAGATCGTCGCCGACGAGTTCGGCATCGACATCGAAGATATCGATGTCGTCCACGGTGACACGGACCGGGTCCAATACGGTGTTGGGACCTATGGGAGCCGGAGCGCCGCGCTTGGCGGAAGCGCCCTCGTGATGAGTGCCGGGAAGATCCGGGAGAAGCTGAAGAAGATCGCAGCTCACCAGCTCGAGGCCTCTGTCGAGGACATGGTGTACGACCAGGACGAGGGAACGATCTCCGTGGCCGGATCACCTGACGCGGTGAAGACCTTCGCCGAACTCGCCTTTGCGAGCATCGTCGCCAACAACCTTCCTGAGGGCATGGAGCCGGGCCTCGAAGAGATGACCTTCTACGACCCGACCAACTTCACGTTTCCGTCGAGCGCGCACGTCGCCAAAGTCGAGATCAATCCCAAGACGGGAGAGGTCGACCTTCAGAGTTACGCGGCGGTCGACGACGTGGGAAACGTCATCAATCCGATGATCGTGAAAGGGCAGATCCTCGGAGGAATCGCTCAGGGTGTCGGGCAAGCTCTGTGGGAGCACGGGATCTACGACGAAGACGGACAACTCCTGTCGGGTTCGATGCTCTCCTATGCCATGCCCAGGGCGGACGGATTCCCGTCGATCGCGGTCGACCGCATCGAGACTCCCTCACCACACAACCCGCTGGGGGTGAAGGGGGCCGGTGAGATGGGGACGATCGCGGCCACGGCCGCCGTCTCGAGTGCAGTGCTGGACGCCCTGGCTCCGCTCGGAATCACGCATCTCAACATGCCCCTGACCCCCGAGAAGATCCATCAGGCCATAGTCGCCGCTGGCAACGGCGGAGGTGAATGATGTATCCACGACCGTTCGACTACATGAGAGCCGACTCCGTAGAGCAGGCACTTGATCTCAGATCAGAGTCCGGCGGGCGATTCCTTGCCGGGGGACACAGCATCCTCCCGATGATGAAGCTGCGCATGGCGGCACCGGATGCGTTGGTCGACATCGGCCGAATCGACCAGCTACGAGGGATCTCCGCCAACGGGGGGTTCACCATCGGAGCATTGACGACGCACACGATGGTCGCTTCAGAGGGATCGGACGGCTTCCCTGCAGCGCTCAGTGAGGCGGCAGGGATGATCGGCGATCCGCAAGTGCGCAATCGCGGGACCGTCGGCGGCAATGTTGCCCATGCCGACCCGGCGTCTGATCTCCCCACCGTCTTCAGTGCCCTTGGCGCGACGATGACTGCGGTGTCCAAGGGTGGTAGCCGTGATATCGCGGCGGCCGACTTCTTCACGGGTCTGTTCGAGACCGCGCTGAACGATGACGAAATACTGACGCAGATAACGGTCGGCAGCGAAGCGGGGAACAGAGGCTCGGCCTATGCCAAGCTCTTCAACCCGGCGTCGCGCTACGCCGTGGTGGGCGCATGCGCCGTCGTCGATCTCGACGACGACGGACGGTGCACGGCGTGCACAGTGGCAGTCGGAGGCCTCACTCCCAAGGCAACGGTGTTGGGCTCGGTGGCCGACGCCGTAGTGGGACAGCCGGTCACCGAGGAGTCGACCGAGAACGCAGCTCGAGCTGCCTTGGACGAAGTGGGTGACCAGGTCATGGGCGACGTCTACGCCGGAGCGGAATACCGCCGGGACCTGCTCCCCATCTTTGTTGCACGGGCGTTGACCGCGGCCGCATCACGGGCAGGTTGAATCGGCTGGACCGCTGACATACCGGGGGTCCTGGCCGGACCTGTCGGTGTCGCTTGCACTGGTATCTGACTCATGTCGAGAACGTGCTATCACTTCAGACGCCTCGAACGAGAGGCCATTCCCCAGTCGGACGCGTGCGAGCAATGCGTTGCCTCAGGCGACACCTGGGTTCATCTCAGGGCATGCCTTGCTTGCGGTCTGGTCGGTTGCTGCGACAACTCGAAGAACCGACATGCCCGCAAACACTGGGAACAGGTCGGGCACCCTCTAGTGCAATCCGTCGAGCCGGGCGAGACGTGGAAGTACTGCTTTCCTGATCACCTGCTCATGGGATGATCGACCCTGACCGGGCGTGAGCTACCGTGTCACCCCCCATGGAGCTATCGCTCACGGTCAACGGAAGGTCCGTGTCGGCTGATGTCGAGCCGCGCACTCTTCTGGTCCATTTCATCAGGGATGACCTGAGACTCACCGGCACACACGTCGGATGTGAGACGGGATACTGCGGTGCATGCACGGTCCACATGGACGGCAAGGCCATCAAGTCGTGCACGATTTTCGCGGTCCAGGCTCAAGACGCTCACATAACGACCATCGAAGGTGTGGCTCGGGACGGGGAGCTACATCCCGTCCAGGAAGGGTTCTGGGAGCGACATGGCCTGCAATGCGGCTACTGCACACCGGGCATGATCATGTCGTCGATCGCATTTCTCGACGAGAACGACCATCCCAGCGACGCCGAGATCCGCCATGCCATCGAGGGCAATCTCTGCCGGTGCACGGGTTATCACAACATCGTCCGCGCCGTGGAATACGCGGCCGCCAAGATGAGAGGGGAAGAGCCCCCTCCTCCGGAGTGGGAGAGCGGGACCTGATGTATCCGCGGGCATTCGACTACGTAGCCCCTTCCACCCTCGACGAGGCGCTTGGAGCGGTCGGTGAGGCATCGAAGGTCCTCGCCGGCGGAATGAGCCTCATCCCGCTCATGAAGACCAGGCTCTTCTCACCACCCGTCGTCGTCGACATCACCCGTATCCCCGGCCTAGGTCAGATCACCGATCAGGGCAAGTACATCTCGGTGCCGGCGCTGGTGACCCATGCCACCACCGCGTCGGACTCCTTGATCGCCGAACATGGCGCCGCCCTATCGAGGGCGGCACAGGTGACCGGGGATGTGCAGGTGAGGAACCGTGGCACTACGTGCGGCTCGCTGGCGCATTCAGACGTCGCCGCCGACCAGCCTGCAGCCGTGATCGCATTGGGCGGGAAGATGATCGCAAGGTCGGCATCAGGCTCCAGAGAGATCCAGGCCTCGGAGTTCTGCATAGACGCTCTGACCTCCGCTTTGGAACCGGACGAGATACTGGTCGAGATCCAGCTGCCCAAGATGGGGCCCGGCGAGGCGTCCGCCTACGACAAGCTGGGCCGGAGGGGAGGGCACAGTGACTACGCAGTGGCCGGTGCGGCCGCCTGGGTCAAGAAGAGCAACGGGGCGGTCGAAGACGCCCGGGTGGGTCTGACCGGAGTGGGCACCAAGCCCTCGCTTGCCCTCGGTGTGGCCAATGCCCTCGTCGGCACCGACGGTTCCGATCAGGCGGTGAAGGCCGCAGCCGAGCATGCCCTCGAGGACGTGACCGTCCTGGAGGACCTCTACGGGTCCGTCGAGTACAAGAGCCACCTGGCCAAGGTGTTCGTCGCGCGGGCCCTGAGGCAGGCCCTGGACGCCGTCTGACCGGCTGGGGCCCCTGGCTTTCGCGGCGATCCCACCCTCTAGGGTCTGTTCGTCGCGCCATATCGATATCGGGAACGCTATTTTCGGGGTGGGAGGTGACCTACGGACGTGAACGCGCCTTGTGAGCACTTCGTCGGGCTGGTGCCGGCGGAGCCCACTGCCACCGTGTGTGAGCAGTGCGTCGAGCTCGGCGATCGATGGGTCCATCTCCGAGCCTGCCTGATCTGCGGCGCAGTGGGCTGCTGTGACGCCTCGAAGAACAGACACGCACGGAAGCATTGGGAGAACATCGGACACCCAATCATCCGCTCGATCGAGCCCGGGGAGACGTGGAAGTTCTGCTTCGAGGACATGGTCGTGGAGAGATGACCGAGGTCAAGCCGGTCATAATCGCCGTCGACGACGAACCGGAAGTGGTCCAGGCAGTCCAGCGGGACCTGCGGGCCCGATACGCCGACGACTACCGAATCGTTTGGGCCGGCGGCGGCCAGGAAGCCATCGACACCCTGAAGACCCTCGCCCTCCAGGGCACGCCGGTGGCGCTCATAGTGGTCGACCAGAGAATGCCTTCGGTGACCGGCATCGACGTCCTCCGCGAGACTCTCGAGATCCACCCGAATGCCAAGCGCGCCTTGCTCACTGCCTATGCGGACACTGAGGCCGCCATCCAGGCGATCAACGAAGTCGGGCTCGACCACTACATCATGAAGCCGTGGGATCCACCCGAGGAGAAGCTGTACCCGATACTCGACGACCTACTCGAGGACTGGATGGCGGCATATCGGCCGAGATTCGATGGCATCAGGGTGATCGGGCAGCAATGGTCTCGTGCCGCCCATGAGCTCAAGGCCTTCCTCGCCCGCAACCAGATCCCCTACCGCTCGATGGACATCGAGACCGATCCCCAGGCATGGATACTGACCGAGGAGGCAGGGGCGAAAATGGCCGACCTGCCCGTGGTCCTCTTCGGCGACGGGCCACCGATCTTCAGCCCGACGCCCGCTCAAATCGCCGAGCGCGTCGGCCTCAAGACTCACGCCACATCGGAGGTCTACGACGTGGTCATCATCGGCGCCGGCCCGGCGGGGCTCGCCGCCGCCGTCTACGGTGCATCGGAGGGACTGAGCACCCTGCTCGTCGAGAGCGAGGCGCCGGGAGGGCAGGCCGGACAGAGCTCTCTGATCGAGAACTACCTCGGCTTTCCCAAGGGACTGAGTGGAAATGATCTGGCTCGGCGAGCATCGGCACAAGCAGAGCGGCTCGGGGCGGAGATCTTGGTGCCCGGAACGGTCAGTCGGCTGACGAGAAACGACCCATTCACCATCGTTCATCTCGACGATGGCTCTGCCATCACCTGCAAGGCCCTGATCATCGCCTCGGGCGTCTCCTACCGAAAGCTCACCGCCGAAGGTCTCGACCCGCTCATTGGAGCGGGCGTCTACTACGGGACTTCGAACATCGAGGCGTCAAATCACCGTGACCAGCCGATGTTCGTCGTCGGGGGTGGGAACTCTGCCGGCCAGGCTGCGCTCTTCCTCTCGAGGTTCACCGACTCGGTCACCATCCTCATCAAGGATGACGACTTGACCAGCACGATGTCGAAGTACCTGATCGACAATCTCGAGGCCAACCCCGCGGTCCACGTTCGGCCCCATGCACAGGTCGTCTCGGCAGACGGGGACACCCACCTCGAGACCTTGCTGCTGCGGGACCGTGAGACACAGGAAGAGGAGAAGGTCCCGGCCGGGGCCCTGTTCATCTTCATCGGGCAGACGGCCCACACCGAATGGCTCGAGGGGCTGGTCCAGTTGGACGATCGTGGGTTCATCGTCACAGGCGAGGACCTTGGACCCCTCAAGGGCTGGAGCATGGAACGTGATCCGTTGCCTCTCGAGAGCAGCGTCCCGGGGATATTCGCCGCAGGGGACGTCCGGCACGGTTCGATCAAGCGGGTAGCCGGAGCGGTCGGCGAAGGCGCCACCGCGATCCGGTTCGTGCACACTCACCTGGCGGAGCTTTGAACGACATCGCGGATGTGCTGCGGGGGCTGCCCTACTTCGCCGACCTCCCTCAGACCTTGCTCGACCAGGTGTGTCGCAATTCGGAGCGAATCGAAGTCGAGGCGGAAAAAGTCATCATCGAAGAGGACTCCCTCTCGGAGGACATGTTCGTCATCGTCGCCGGGGAGCTGAGGGTGACCAAACAAGGAGCCGACCGCGAAGTCACACTTGCCACGCTCGGCCCGGGCGAGGTCGTGGGAGAGATCGCCCTTCTCGACAACGCCCCCCGCACGGCCAGCGTCACCACAGCCACGCCCGCGACCCTCATCCGCATCCCGGCCAACGCCTTCGAGGACCTGATCCAGGACTCGAGAGTGGTCCGCCGCATGTTCCGCACCGTCACCTCACGGTTGCGGGGTATCGAGGACACACTCCGTCACGAGGAGCGAATGGCCGCCCTGGGCCGGATGGCAGCGCAGCTCATGCACGAGCTGAACAACCCGGCTGCGGCCGTGGGCCGGAGCATGGCGCGGGCCGAGGAGGTCTATGTCGATCTGGGGGCGGCCACGATCGACCTCGCCGGCATCGCCAACGTCATGGACGGGCCGATCCCCGTGCCGGACACGCCCGACGGGCTCGACCCTCTGACCAGGTCGGGTCTGGAAGAGGAAGTCGCAGGCTGGCTCGAGCAACGCAAGGTGGACGGCGCCTGGGATCTCGCCGCCGCGCTGGTGGAGGATGGCTGGGATAGAGACCTCTTGGAGACGACGGTCACAGGGCTGGACGAAGACACTGCGTCGAAGTTCAGCCGGTGGCTCGGCCTCAGGGTCCTCGCCTCCCAGCTGATCGGCGAGGTGCGAATCGCCGCCGGGAGGATCTCGGAGCTGGTCCGCGTGGTGAAGAACTACTCCTACTTGGACCAGGGACCGGTGCAGCGCATCGATCCGACCGATGGGATCCGGGACACGCTCATACTCCTCAAACACAAGCTGCGTGGGATCGAGACAGTCATCGACCTCGAGCCGGGGCTGCCCACAATCGAGGCCTCGGGCCGTGATCTGAATCAGGTGTGGACCAACCTCATCGACAACGCCGCCGATGCCATGGATGGATCGGGGACCCTCACCATCGAGGCCTCCCGGGAGGACGAGTCCGTCGTCGTGCGGGTCTCGGACACCGGCCCCGGCATCGATCCGGAGGTGGTGAGCCGGATCTTCGATCCCTTCTTCACGACCAAAGCCCCGGGTCAGGGCACCGGTCTCGGGCTGCACACCGTCCACACCATCGTCAACCGCACCGGCGCAGATATATCAGTCGAATCCGACCCGTCAGGGACCACGTTCACCATCAGGTTCCCGATCGACTAGAGGGTCAGGGGCGCCGGAAGGGAGCCTTGGCCTTGGCGACTAGAACGTCGCAGGGCGCCTCCGAGACCAGGCCCTCGGCGACGGTGCCGAGCAAGACCATGCGGGTGGCGGTAGCGCCCCGACTGGCGACGATGACGAGGTCAGCGCCCCTCCGTCGCACGACCTCGTCGATCGTCTCCGTCGGGGGGCCGTCGACGACCAGGGTGCGGATGCTGCTGTTCCAGTGCGCCGTGAATTCGGCCATGCGCTCCTCGGCCATGCGGAGCCGGGCACCGCGGGATGCCTCCAACTCTTCGGTGAACAGACCCGCCCCGGCCAGTAGCGGATCGAAACGCGACGGCATCGAGTAGAGCGCCGTCACGTCCGAGCCCGGGAACAGATCTATGGCGCGGTTGACCGCGAGCCGGGAATGCTCCGAGAAGTCGACCGCGGCTATCACCTTCCGATAGGGAACCCGGGGCTGGCGACGCACAAGCAGGGTGTCGGTCGTCGACTTGCGAGCCACCCGTTTCGCCACGGGACCCACCGAGAAGGCATTGATCGACGACGACCCGACCACAACCAGGCTGGCTGTCTTGCCGGCCGCCGTCAGCTCCCAGGACGGTGAGCCCTTGACCAGATCCAGGTCGACCTCGACCGATGCCCGCTCCGTCACCCAGTCGGCGAGCTTGGTCGCCTCTGCCACCTGATACTCGCGCATGAGCTTGGCCAGAGACGGCTCGATCATCGCTTCGCCTACGGGCTCGAGCACATGGACCAGACGAAGCCGATTGCCGGCGGACTCGGCCATCATCCCGGCCCGCTCGGCGACGCGCCGGCCCATGGCGGTCAGATCGACTCCGGCAACGACGGCCCGCAACGCTCCTCCAGGAATGAGATCCGACTCTAGCTGTCAGACACTGTCGCTCTCGTGGGCCGAGTCGAACACGTCCGGCCCGGCGAGAGCCGCGCCCAATCTCTCCAGATACGCCTCCCGGCCGATGACGACCGCCCCCAGTGACTCGAGATGTGGGGTCTGCCACTGCACGTCGAGTAGATGCCCACCGCCCCTGGTCATCACCACCACGAGGTGCACGAGAGCCACCTTCGAGGCATCCCTGGCCTCATGGAACATCGACTCCCCTGCGAAGAGGCCACCGATGGAGACTCCGTAGAGGCCACCGGCCAACCCGCCCTCGTTGTCCCAGACCTCAACCGAGTGAGCCCACCCGAGCCGGTGGAGCTGGGTGTAGGCGTCGACGAACTCTTCTGTGATCCACGGGTCACGACGTCTCGAGTCGGCACAGCCGCGGATCACCCCCTCGAAATCGGCATCGACCGAAACCTGGAAGCGGCGGGTCGATTGGCGGAGTGATCTGCTGATGTGCAGCCCCCTCAGAGGCAGGATCGCCCGGTCCACCGGTGACCACCAGCCGAGGTGACCGTCCGGCAGGCCCATAGGGAACAGGCCCTTCCGATACGCCTGGAGGAGGGTGCCTGGCTCCAGATCAGCCCCCACCCCCACCACGTCGCCGTCGTCCCGGCCCGGGTAGGGCAAGTCGAACCTGGAGGGCATCGGCTCAATCGGCACTCCACGATTGTGTCAGAGCGTGGCGATCGATGTCCGTAGGCTGGCCCGACGATGCGCGCCCTGATCTGTGACAGGTATGACGGGTGGCAGGCGCTCAGGGTGGGCGAGATGCCCGATCCGGAGCCATTGCATGGCACCGCACTGGTCCGGGTCGAGGCGGCCGCGGTGAACTTCGCCGACTTGCTCGTTGTCGCCGGCCAGTACCAGGTGAAACCCGAGCTTCCATTCGTGCCGGGCAACGAATTCGCCGGCGTGGTCGAAACCGCAAACGGGATCGAAGGGTTCACCCCGGGTGACCGGGTCTGCGGCTTCATCGGCATGGGTGCCCTGGCCGAACGGGCCATCGCCTATCCCGGAGCGATCATGCCGCTGCCCGAGACGATCGGATTCGACGAGGGTGCGGCGATCCCGGTCGCCTACGGAACCTCCTATCACGCCCTGGTCGACAGGGCCGGCCTGGCGGAAGGGGAAACCTTGCTCGTGCTGGGGGCGGGCGGGGGCGTGGGCATCTCGGCGGTACAGATCGGAAAGGCCCTGGGGGCGACCGTGGTGGCAGCCGTCTCCTCTGCCGAGAAGGCCGATGCGGTGCGCACAGCCGGCGCCGATTCGGTCATCCGGTATGACCAGATGCCGCTCCGGGACGGCATTGCCGCCGCAACAAGAGGCGGAGGAGTGGATGTGGTGTATGACCCGGTTGGTGGTGAGGCATCCGAACTGGCCCTTCGCTCGACCAACTGGAACGGGCGGCTCCTCGTCGTCGGTTTTGCCTCCGGTGTGATCCCGGCGATCCCCCTGAACCTGAACCTGGTCAAGGGGAACTCCGTCATCGGTGTGTTCTGGGGCAGGTTCAACCTGGAGGAGCCGGAGAAGAGCGCCGAGAACAACCGGCGGATCATGGAGTGGGTGGTCGACGGGACACTTCGCCCCCTGGTGCAGAAGACCTACCCGCTTTCGGATGCCCTCGAAGCCATGCGTTGGGTGGCCGAGCGCAAGGTGATCGGCCGGGTGGTGGTCACCCCCTGAGCCCCGGTTTGTCGTGACCGACTTCGTTGTGATCGGTGGTGGCATTGCCGGCGTCTCCGCAGCGGCCCACCTCGCCCCGCACGGCTCGGTGACCCTCCTCGAGACGGAGCGCACCCTCGCCTTCCACACCACCGGGCGTTCTGCGGCGATGTACGTGGCCAACTACGGCGGACAGGGGACGCGGCCGCTGGGTGTCGCCAGCAAAGCGTTCCTGGAGGCGCCTCCCGCCGGCTCCGCCGATGCCCCACTGCTATCCGACCGCGGCCTGCTCTGGGTGGCAGACCGGACCCGCACCCGTCTGCTCGAAGAGAAGGCCGCCGACACCGGCTCCACCCTCATCGACGCGTCCGAGGTGATTCGGCTGGTCCCCGGGATCAGACCGGGTTGGGTGGCAGGCGGACTGTACGAGCCACGCGCCCTCGATATCGATGTCGCCGGGCTCCACCAGGCGTTCGTGCGGATCGCCCGTTCCCATAGGGCCGACCTCCGTACATCTGCACCCGTGACGGGGCTGATACGGCGAAACGACGGATGGAGGGTGGCGATACCCGGTGGCCACGTCGACTGCGGTGCAGTGGTCAATGCCTCCGGTGCCTGGGGCGACGTGGTCGCAGAGATGGCCGGCATCGATCCGATCGGCCTTCAGCCGATGCGCCGCACCGCCTTCATGGTGCCCGGCGATGACGACTACTCGGCATGGCCCTTCGTGGTCGACGTGGAGGAGCGGTTCTATTTCCGGCCCGACGGGGCCCAGATCCTGTGCTCTCTGGCCGAGGAGACGCCTTCGCTCCCCACCGACCCCCGGCCCGAGATGGCCGACATCGCCCTGGCCATCGAACGGATCAACGAGGCCACCACGCTCGGTATCCGCACGGTGAGATCGCAGTGGACCGGGTTGAGGACCTTCGCCCCTGACCGGGAGATGGTGCTCGGTGAGGAGCCTGGCACTCGAGGCTTCTTCTGGTTGGTGGGTCAGGGCGGCACCGGCATCCAGACCTCACCGGCGGCGGGGGCGCTCGTGGCGGCATTGGTGACCGGCACCCCTCCCCCGCCACAACTCGGCGCCGCCGGAGTCGATGCCGGGCGGTATGCCCCGGCACGCTTCCGTTAGATCAGTCATCCACACCCTTCCGCTCCAACCAGGCCGCGAGCGGGGTCGAGAGACGGGCCTCCCGGCTTCCCCAGTCGTACACGACCGCAGTGCGGGCCAAGTGGTCGTGCCAGGCCCTCCGCTCCCGGCCGAAGACGATGCCGAGCAAGCCGATGCCGACGATCACGAAGCTCAGGGGATAGGTGATGGCGCGCAAAAGCGCCTGACGCCCATGAAGAGCCACCGACCCGTCGCTCCCCACCACGCGCACACCCATGATGGTCTTCCCCAGTGTCTTGCCGAAGATGGCGATCGAAAGCCAGAGGTAGAGGAATGCCCACAGGACGAAGCCGAGGACGTACCAGAACCCGGGCCCGTCGGCGCTCACCTCCCGACTGCTGACCAGCTCGACCAGGTAGGTGATGCCGGCAACGATCAAAGTGAAGCTCGTCGTGACGATCAGGCTGTCGAGCACGAAGGCGATCAACCTGGTCACCGGCCCCGCGTAGCGCCCGGTTCGCACCCCGGTGTCCTGAGTGTGCTCATCTACCCAGTTGACGAGGGCGCCCGGGCCGGACGGGAAGGCGCGGGGGTCACGGCCGATCAGCCGGTTCAGACCGCGATAGGTGATCTCGTCGATTCCGACGATCGGCTTGCGAAACATGTCGAGGGCAGAGCCGGTGAGATGGCTGGTGCTCTCGGCCACGATCTCTGGGATGCCGGCCCGGTCGACCAGGGCCTTGACGTCGACCCGCTCCATCAATGCATCAATGTCGGCGCGTTTGAGCAGTTCGTCGATGTCGATCCGGCTGATGAGACGTTCGACGTCGATTCGGTCCAGCAACTGATTGACGTCCACCCTCTCGATGAGGGCGTTGACATCGACGTGGTCGAGCACCAGGTCAGGATCGACCACTTCCAGGGCGACACTGGTGGCTCCCCTGGCCGCGCGTCTGAACAGCCCTCTGCGTTCTTTCTCCTGTGGCATCGGGTCGGCGCTCACCCCGGAGAAGCTAGTTCCTGACCCTTCTGGCGGGGAGGTCAACCGGTCACAGCCCCGGTCTCGGCCGACCCGACCAGACGGGCGTATTTGGCCAGGGCGCCGGTTTCGTACCTGGCGGGGTGGGGTGACCATCTGGAGGCACGATCGGCCAGCACTTCGTCGCTCACCACGACGTCGAGGCTTCGTGAGGCGACATCGACCCTGATCCGGTCATTCTCCTCGACCAGGGCCAGCGGCCCTCCTGCCTCCGATTCGGGAGCAACGTGCCCGATGCACAACCCGGTGGTCCCGCCCGAGAATCGCCCATCGGTGACGAGAAGGACATCCTTGCCCAACCCGGCTCCCTTGATGGCGGCGGTGATCTGGAGCATCTCGCGCATCCCGGGGCCTCCCTTGGGACCTTCGGTCCGGATGAGGACGACGTCGCCGGGGTGGATGCCATGGTCGAAGAGGGCCTGGAGGGCGCCCTGTTCTCCGTCGAAAACCCGGGCCGGCCCTTCGAAGACATCGAGGTCTATGCCGGCCACCTTCACCACCGCGCCGCCAGGAGCGAGGTTGCCTCTGAGGACGGCGATCCCCCCCTCGGTCGCCAACGGCGAGCTCGGCGAGGCGATCACGTCCTGGTCGGTCCGGAATGCGGTGGCGGCCAGGTTCTCGGCCATCGTGTGGCCGGTGACCGTCATCGTGTCCCCGTGAATCAGCCCTTCGTCCAGGAGGGCCTTGAGGACGATGGGCACACCACCCACCCGGTCCAGATCCACCATGTGGTACCTGCCGAATGGCTTGAGATCACCCAGGTGCGGGGTGCGTCGTGAGATCCGGTCGAAATCCTCCAGCTCGAGGTCCACACCTGCCTCATGGGCGATGGCGAGGAGATGGAGCACGGCATTGGTCGAACCACCGAGGGCCATCACGGTCGTGATGGCGTTCTCGAAGGCCGGTCGGGTCATTATGTCCCTGGGGCGCACGCCGTCCTCGAGCAGCTTCATCACCGCCTCACCCGATCTCTCGGCGTAGTCGTTGAGCCGCGGATCGACTGCCGGAACCGAGGCCGATCCCGGGAGTGACATGCCAATCGCCTCTCCGACCGATGCCATGGTGTTGGCGGTGAACATCCCGGCACATGAACCAGCTCCGGGACAGGCGGCCCGCTCGATGGCGAGGAGCTCGTCGATCGTTATCCGGCCCTCAGACTCCGCTCCGATCCCCTCGAAGACGTCGACGATGGAGATGTCACGCCCGGCGTAGTGCCCGGGGAGACTCGAGCCCCCGTAGAGGAACACGGCAGGGAGATCGAGCCGGGCCGCAGCCATAAGCATCCCCGGTAGCGACTTGTCGCACCCGGCGATGGCGACCAACGCGTCGAACCGCTCGGCGTGCATGACCAACTCCACCGAGTCCGCGATCACCTCGCGCGAGACGAGGGAGGCGCGCATCCCCTCGTGGCCCATCGAGATCCCGTCTGAGACCGCAATGGTCGAGAAGACAAGGCCGACTCCCCCGGCCGAGGCCACCCCGGTCTTGGCATGCCGGGATAGCTCGGGCCCCGTGAGGTTGCACGGAGTCACCTCGTTCCCCGCGGACACCACCCCGACCTGAGCCCGGTCGAAGTCCGCTTCCGTCAGGCCGACCGCGCGGAGCATCGCCCTCGCCCCCGCCTTGGCCGCTCCCTCGGTCACCTCCTGAGATCTGATCTTGGTCGTCATGGGTCAGGCATCCTATGACGCCGAGTTTTTCGCGAAGGCGAAACCGACCACAATCGAGGCATGGCAACGATCTATTACGACGCGGACAGCGATCCAGACCTCATCAAAGGCAAGAAGGTCGCCGTCATCGGCTACGGCAGCCAGGGTCATGCACATGCCCTGAACCTGAAGGAGTCGGGTGTGGACGTTGTGGTCGGGCTGCGGGAGGGCTCATCGAGCCGGGCCGAGGCCGAGTCGGCAGGGCTGACGGTGTTGACGCCGGACGCGGCGGCGGAGTGGGCCGACACCATCATGATGCTGGTCCCGGACCAGGTGATGGGGGTCATCTACTCGGAGTCGGTCGAGCCCTATCTGGATTCCGGCGACACTCTGCTGTTCGCCCACGGCTTCAACATCCATTTCGGCGAGATCGTGCCCCCCGAGGACGTCGATGTCGCAATGATCGCCCCCAAGGGGCCGGGCCATCTGGTTCGACGCACCTACACAGAAGGCTCGGGTGTCCCCTGCCTGCTGGCCGTCCACCAGGACGCATCCGGCAACGCCCGCGCCCTTGCCCTTTCCTACGCCTCCGGCATCGGTGGCGGTCGGGCAGGGGTCCTGGAGACGACATTCAAGGAGGAGACGGAAACGGATCTGTTCGGTGAGCAGGTGATTCTGTGTGGTGGGATCTCGGAGCTGATCAAGGCATCGTTCGAGACCCTGGTCGAGGCGGGTTACCAACCGGAGTCCGCCTACTTCGAGACTCTCCACGAGCTCAAGCTGATCGTCGATCTCCTCTATGAGGGAGGCCTCTCCTGGATGCGATACTCGGTGTCTGACACCGCCGAGTATGGGGACTACACCCGCGGCTCCCGCATCATCACCGACGAGACCCGCGCCGCGATGAAGAACGCTCTGGCCGACATCCAATCTGGCGCCTTCGCCAACGAGTGGATGGCCCAGGCCCGGGAGGGAGCGCCGTTCCTCTACGAGCAGCGAGCGGCCAACCGTGCCCACCAGATCGAGGACGTGGGCCGGGAGCTGCGCAAGATGATGCCGTTCATGGAGCCGAAGACGGCCCCGTGATCTCGGGTGGCTCCGCAGGCGTCGACGATGGCAGGGCGGTGACCGGGACTGTCGTCGATGTCCCGAGCTGGGGGACGTAGATCACCTGCTCGGCAGCCGTCGGCTGCGTGGCCACCTCGAACCCGAAGGGCAGCAGCGCCAATCTTGCCAGCTTGAGATTGGCCACCCCGAACGGGATCCCGATGATGGTGATGAAGAAGAGCACAGCGGCCACCACATGGGCCAGTGCGAGCCACCAGCCGATCAGGATCAACCAGATGACGTTGCCGATGGCAGTCCACACCGGTGACGCCCCCGGCTGGCTCACCACGCTCCGCCCGAACGGCCAGATCACATAACCGGCCAGCTTGAAGGCCTGGATTCCGAGGGGGATGGTGACGATCAGAACCAGGCCGAGCAGGCCGGCGATCAGATAGAGGATCGCCATCCAGAAGCCGCAGAGGATGAGCCAGAGGATGTTCCCGATGAGAGTCATCGTGGCCAGAACCTAACCGGTCCGAGACAGTTCGGCACTTATCCAATCGTCGATCTCGGACCAGAGGTCGTAGAGCCAGGCCTCCTGCTGCTCGGGCGGGGGGATCTCCTCGGCCCGAACGTGCCAGATCTTCACCTCGACCTCGGTGTCCATCGGCATCGCCCTCCAGATGTCGCCGGCGGTGATGAAGGTCTCCAGGCCGGCATGACCCACCAGGAAGACGTCCGTCTCTACCGGTGCCGCCGCCAGGGCGGTCATCACTCCCAGCGACCGAGGCGGGAGGGTCTGCTTCAACTCCTCGGCTCGCTCCGCCAGATCAGGGCGCCCCATCTCGACCAGCTTCTGGATGGCCCGGGCGCGCCGCCCTTCGGTGTAGTTGGCACCCTCAGGAAATATCACGAATGCATCGTCGTGGTCCATCGTCCCGGCAAGATCGGAGATGGACTGGATGAGGACATCGCCACCCTTCCGGCCCACAGGGACGAAGGCGGTGGGCAGCCGATTGAGGATCACGTCGACCGCCGGGTCCCACTGCATGAACTCCTTGAGGACGATGCGCGGGTCCCGCCCATAACCGTTGACCAACCCGTTCATCAGCAGGAACGAGTCACCGGGGCCGGCGTGCCGTGACAGGACGAGGATCGAACGCTGCTGCCCCCCGTTGGTCGTGGTGGTGGGGCGTTCATCTGCCCCGATGATGCGCAGCTTGAAGGTCCTCAGCCCAGACCGCATCACCACGGACAGCATCAACCCGAGGAGCCGATAGTGGGTCTCGATGAAGAACGGCGCCCGCATCTTCCACCCGAACCCGGAGAAGACCCAGGTGAGGAACATGACGACGAGCGCAGCCGCCTCGACCAGGACATACAGAAAGAGGAACCAGGCGAGACGAAGGATGCGCCAGTTGCCCGGCACATATCTGGAGAGGAAGGCACCGGCGATGACCCACAGGGGCAGGGAGAGAACGGCCAGGACCACGAGCGCCACGACTGCAGGATCGATCAGGATCCGTCGCAGCCATCGTGGCGGCAGAGGTGGCACCTTCACGAGCGGGCCGCGTCGAGATAGGCCATCGACGCTCCGTAGGCGCCTTCGACGAGGGCGTTGGTCGATCCGACGTCCCGCCACTTGAGTTGTCTCGTGTCGTCGAAGGCGACCGGGTTCCCCGAGGGCAGCACATGCAGATCGATGCCTTCGGGAAGGTTCTCCACCGCGGTGGTATACCGGTGGCGCCGGGCGATCTCGAAGGAGATCAGGGCTGCCTCATGGAGCCGCTCCGGCGGACGGAGCGGCGACTCGATGCGGCCCACCTGCAGCACGTAGATCTCTCTTGCCCCCAGGTCGACGGCGCGGCCCAGGGGCACCGAGTTCACCAGCCCGCCGTCGTAGAAATGCTCTCCCCCTATCTCCACAGGGGGGAACAGAGCCGGGACCGCCGAAGACGCCAACAGCGCCTCGATGAGTGGGCCGCTGGTGAACCAGTGCTCGGCCGCCCGCTCGATCGAGGCGGCGACACACTGGAACGGCACGGTCAGCTGTTCGATGCGCCGGTCACGGGGATGGACATGTTCGAGCAGTGCGCGAAGCTCCGAGGTCTCATGGAGGGCGGGTCGAAACGCTGCCACATTCTTGAGACGGTCCAGGCGGCTCCCCTGGAGGACATCACTTTCTCCGATCTCCGTCCAGAGCCGCGTGAGCGCCTCGACCCCGGCCTGCCCCGGACGATCGGCCATCACCGAGCCGTTGAACGCCCCGATCGAGGTGCCCAGGATCAAGTCAGGTTCGATCCCCACTTCGTCGAGGGCTCGCAGCATCCCGACCTCGACCGCTCCCCATCTACCCCCACCCCCGAGGACGAAAGCCGTGGTCACGACCTGGATGCGATGCTGCGCCGGCGTCGGAGCTGGCCACGGAGCGGAAGTTCCGTCCGAAAGGCGCCCGTTTGGCCCGAGGTGTGAGTACTCGGAAACGACGAAACCGACCGAGACATCTACGTGGCCTGGGGCCAAAGTCGGCCGACCATCAGGTTTCCTCTTCTTCGATGTACCACTCGGTGAAATCGGTGCAGCGCCCGTCGTCGTCGAACCGGATCACGAACAGGTTGCGATAGGTCGCCGGTGGGTCCGAGTAGCGGGTGGTCCCGGTGATGACCGCCAAATCGTCGGTCTCTACCAGGGGGAGCCACTCGAAGTCCCAGTTGTCGGGCCGATCGTCGACGTCTTGCCACCACTCGACGATCTCGGCGTGGCCGTGTTGCTCGCCATCCGCCGTCTGCGGGTCATATATCGCATCGGGTGTGAACAGTGCCGCGATGTCGTGATCGTCGTTCGTCGTCCACGCCTCGATATAGCCCTCCATCCAATCGTCGAGACGCTCGCTCATGGCAGGTCCCGGGACATGACCAGGGGCTCCTCGCTGACCAGGGTGAAACCTGCGCTCGAGAAGAGATCGACCGTGCCGTGGAATGCCTTCCTCTGATCCGAAGCGTCTTTCACCGGATAGGCCTCGAGACGCTCGAAGCCACGCTCCTGGAACGTGCGAACCACTCCGTCCAGGAGTCCGGTGGCGACACCGTGACCCCGGTACGGAGGTGATACGACGAAACAGACGACCGATGCGACCCCGGCGTCGTCACCGGTGGCCAGCGAGGGGAGCTCCGATCTGGAGGTGGCGTTGCACCAGCCGACCAGCTTGCCGTCGGCGTAAGCCAGCATCCCGGTCGTCTTCCCGGAGCGGATCCGGGCCATTTGGTCGCTCCGGTTGGCCTGCCAGGACTCCTCGCCCCAGTTCTCGTTCTCCCTGCCACCCCGCGGGAAGAACATGCAGTAGCAGGCGCCCCACCACGGATTGTCGGGGAAGGCATCCACGTCGAAGAAGCGGCCGACGTCCTCGGCCGACCCGGGTGCGATGGGAACGAACTCCAACGGACCGATCTTCTCCAGTGCCTCGGTGGGACCGGTGGCACGATCTTCCGACTCGAGCGTGTTCCGGACGTTGGCAGTGCTCACGAGGTAGTCGGGATGCTCCTGGTCGAAGTGATCCTTGACCGGTGCTATCAAAGACTCGGTGTCCTCGGCCGTGATCACCGTGTTACAGACGCAGGTCATCGATCGCGTCATGAGGCGGCCAAGGTACCGGCAGTGACGATGCCGCGGTACCAGTCGAAACTCCTCTTCGGCGTCCTGTCCAACGTCTCTCGATCGACCCAGACCAGCCCGAAGCGCTGGGAGAAGCCCTCCACCCACTCCAGATTGTCCATCAGGCTCCACACGAAGTAGCCGTCGACCGGCACCCCCTGGTCCCGTGCTGCGGCCGTCGCCTCCACGTGTGACCTCAGATAGTCGATCCGTCTGACGTCGTCGATGATCCCGCGCTCGTCGGGGCCGTCCGAATAGCTCGCTCCGTTCTCGGTGATCAGGATCGATGGCGGTGAGTAGCTGTCGTGGATGTGACGCAGGTATCGGGTCAGCCCGGCCGGGTCTACCTTCCATCCCATGTCGGTGAAGCCGGGGCCCTGGTCCTTGCCCTCTTCCGGGCCGGGATCAGGTCCGTCCTCCTGGCCTTCCCCGATGGTCAGGGTGGTGTAGTAGTTGAGCCCGAGGAAATCGATCGGCGCGGCGATGATGGCCAGGTCGGCCGTCGTCACCAGTTCGGGGTCGATCTGGCCCCGGTCGCGATAGG
Organism: Acidimicrobiia bacterium; assembly: GCA_025928935.1. Lineage (GTDB taxonomy): Bacteria > Actinomycetota > Acidimicrobiia > Spongiisociales > ZC4RG35 > JARDZU01. Next base: position 38,551 of record JAICNB010000009.1, on the reverse strand, counting down.
CCCGCATGATGTCGTCGGGATAGCCGTGACCGAAGATCGGGTCGAAGAACCACCGGTTCCTGGCGCCGTCGAAATGACGGGCCGCGGTGTGGTCTGCCTCCGAGTCCGTCGCCGGTCGCACGGGCCGACAGTCGATCCCGATCCCCACCTTCGCGTCCGGGAGTACCCCTTTGACCTCCTCGGTGGCCATTCCATGGGCAACGAGCAGATGATGCCCGACGGTCAGAGCGGTCCGCCAGTCGGATATCCCCGGTGCGAACACCCCATCACGATGCCCAAGCATCGTCGTCACCCATGGCTCGTTCTGGGTGATCCAGTGGGTCGTGTCATCGCCCAGGGCTCCGGCAACGACACAGGCGTAGCGGGCGAACGCCTCCACGGTGTGTCGGGAGGCCCAACCACCCTTGTCCTGAAGAGACTGGGGAAGGTCCCAGTGGTAGAGGGTGACGAACGGGGCTATTCCCCTCGCCCGCAGACCGGCGACGAGCCGTCGGTAGAAGTCGAGCCCGGCCTGGTTGACCCGCCCGTCGCCATCGGGGACGACCCTTGGCCAGGAGACCGAGAAGCGATACGAGGAGACCCCGAGCAGAGCCAGGAGGTCGAGATCTTCCTCCCAGCGGTGGAAGTGATCACACGCGACGTCGCCGGGGTCACGCAGACGGCCGAGATCGGAGAATCGATCCCAGATCGAGTCGCCTTTCCCCTGCTCGTTGCGGCCGCCTTCGATCTGATACGCCGCCGTGGCGACACCCCAAGCGAAGTCCTTGGGGAACGACCCCGCAGATGCCGCTCCGCCGTTCAGATCCTCAGAGGACTGGGTCTCAGACGCTGGCGCCAACCTTCTGCTCGGACCCGACTCTGATTCCACTCTTCGGATCGAAGAAGTGGAGCTTGGCCGTGTCGACGATCAGCTCGATCTCGTCACCCCGGGAGATCCGCGCATCGGGGCTGACCCTGGCGATGAAGTTGGTCGTGTCCCCGAGCGAGGAAGCGTCCTGTCCGGTGTCGGCCAGCAGCTCTTCGATGTCGGGTGTGACCACCGGGGGCCGGTGCACCGTGAAGTGGACATACGTCTCGGCCCCGAGCATCTCGGTGACCTCCACGGTGGCCTTCAGCGTTCGATCGGGGTCGGGTCCCTTCACCGCGGCGGCCTCCAGCGAGTTGGGCCGGATCCCCACCACCAGCTCTTCACCCATGCTGTTCTCGATGCCGGGGTGAGCTTCCAGGGCGCGGGCGTCGACTCTGAGCTCGGCGTTGGGCAGCACCGCCCACACCTGGTCGCCCCGGGCTTCGAGCCGACCATAAGCCAGGTTCATCGCCGGGCTGCCTATGAAGCCGGCCACGAAAAGGTTGTCCGGATGGTCGAAGAGATCGGTCGGCCTCCCCACCTGCTGCAGGTTCCATGGCCGGGCCGATGAGACCGGTCGGAGGACTGCCACCCGGTCGCCGAGCGTCATCGCCTCGACCTGGTCGTGGGTCACATAGACGGTCGTGGTCTCGAGACGGCCGTGGAGTCGTTCCAACTCCGCCCGCATCTGCACCCGAAGCTTGGCGTCGAGGTTGGAAAGAGGCTCATCCATCAGGAATGCGGCGGGCTCTCGGACGATGGCCCGTCCCATCGCGACCCGCTGCCGCTGGCCACCGGATAGGGCCTTTGGCTTGCGCTGCAGGTACTCACGGATCTCGAGGATGTCGGCCGCCTCCTCGACCCGGCGCTGGATCTCGTCCTTGGAGAACTTCCTCAGCTTGAGGCCGAAGGCCATGTTGTCGTACACCGACATGTGGGGATAGAGGGCGTAGTTCTGGAAGACCATCGCGATGTCCCGGTCTTTGGGAGCGACGTCGTTGACCACCTTGTCGCCGATGGTCATGGTGCCCTCGGTGATGTCCTCCAGACCGGCGATCATCCGAAGCACGGTCGATTTGCCACATCCCGAGGGCCCGACCAACACCAGGAACTCGCCGTCTTCGATCTCGAGATCCAGGTTCCCTACCGCCCGGGTTCCGTCGTCATAGACCTTGCCCAAGCCTTCCATCTTGATTCGAGCCATCTGCGCCACTCCCTCACGTCATTTCGGACCAAGTGCCTGCTGGCCGCCGCCGGACTGAACCTAGCGGAAATTCGCGGTCCCGGCTCACCGTTGGTGTCACGCCACGATCAGACCAGGTCGAAGCCCGGTGTGCCCGCCGCGATCCAATCGGCCAACGCCTCCTCGTTGGAGACGTCCTGACCGCGCCTTTGGGCGAGGAGGAATCGGTGATGGAGCAGGTCGCAGTAGCCCTGTACCGGGTTTCCGGGCCGGGCCTCGCCGATCTTCGCGACCATGGGTTGGAAGGACGTGGTGAGCCACTTGAACGTCCCGACACTCTTTCCAGAAGCAGTCACTGCGCCGTTCTTGGCCAGAAAGTAGTTGAGGTCGCTGAGGATCACACGGGCCTGGTTCTCCGACGCCTCGATTCCAGTCTGCTGTCGGAGATGCGACGAGTGGTAGGTCCTCCCCCCCACCTCGACATTCATCCTCACCAGGCTCCCTTCCTCGGTGGGGGTGAGATGGACGTCGTTCACCGAGAACCCGAGCTGGTTGAGCCGCCCGATCCTCTCCCTGATCAGATAGCTCTCGTCTCGCTTTATCACCAGCTCCTCGGTGAGCTCGGCCCATAGGGACGAATACCTGGATTCCACGTCTTCCCCGAGCGTGAGGTCGGCTTGATCGATCTCGACGCCGGTCATGGCGGCGATGTCCGCCATCTCGCCGGCCAGATTGAGCTTCATGATCTCGAGGTCCTCGGCCCGCTGGCCGTCGGAGAGGCTCTCGTAGAGCCGCGAGGTCTCGGCGTCGATCATGATCGACTCGATCGCTTCCGCATCGAATCGATAGAGCAGGTTCGACAACGAACAGTCCCCCCAGAAGCAACCGGAGACATGGATCTCCACGAGGAGACCTGCGATGGCGTCGAGCATCTGACTACGGCGTCGGCCGAAACCCGGCCCGCTGACCAGGTGGCGGTAAGGGAATGTGTGCTCGACATACCTCGTGATCACCGCCGCCGACTGCTCGTCGTGAGGGTCCACCCATCCTCGCTCCACCAACCCCACTGGCTCCGCCGACCTGGTCGTCCGCTCCTCGAGGGCGCGGAAAACGTGGTACTCGTTCACGGCCAGACGTCGGGGCAGCTCCTTGATCACGAAGACACCCTCGTCATACGCGACGAACACGACCGGATGACGGTGGATGCCCGATGGCATCTCGACCAAACGCCCATGTGACCATTCGGAGACGGGGAGATCCCAAGACAGATCGAGGAAGTCGGGGTTGCCCGGGCGGACCAGGAGATGTGGTGTGCCCACTGACTCATTGTCGCCTCCCCCGGATCGATCCCGCCACTTCGCCTAGGGCCGGAAGTCCCTTGACACGGGACCAGCGGACTTTGTAAGTTCACTTAACTTTCTTTGGAGGAGGAAGGTTGGCCGACGGCACTCAGGAAAGACGGCACCCCAAGGCGACCCGTCACGACTCCCGTCGCAGCAACCTCGGCACAACCCTCGAACTGGTCTCCAGCCAGGGGGCGACCAGCCGGGCGGAGATAGCCCGACAGACCGGGCTCTCCCGGGCAGCCGTCTCCAGCCTCGTCGGCGAGCTCATCGAGAGCGGCCTCCTCCGAGAGCTCGGCCAGGGCACCTCGGCCGGCGGCAAGCCGCCCACTCTGCTGGCCCTCAACGAGAGGGGTCGGGACATCGTTGCCCTCGATCTCGGCCGTCGGCCCTTTCGCGGGGCGCTGGTCGATCTGAGCGGGCGCATCCATGAGCGCATCGAGGCCGACGCCGAACCGATCGCACCCGTCGGAGACCGGGCCCATCAGGTCGCCATCGAGCTCATCGAATCGCTCATCGCCAAGGCCACGGCACCGGTGCTCGGCATCGGGGTCGGCACTCCGGGTGTCATCGATCCCGACGGCACCGTGCTCGAGGCGGCCAACCTCGACTGGCACGGGCTCGACCTGGGGTCGGAGTTGCGTCGACGATTCGACATCCCGGTCTCCATCGCGAACGACGCGGCCATGGCCGCCCTCGTGGAGTACCGACGCCGACCCACCGATCGGAACCTGATATTGGTGAAGCTGGGTCGCGGAGTCGGTGCCGGTGTCGTGATAGATGGCACCCTCCACCGTGGCGAGCACTCCGCCGCCGGCGAGATCGGCCACGTCAGGGTCCGTGACGACGGTGAGGCATGCCGTTGCGGCAACAGTGGCTGCCTGGAGACGGTCGCATCGGTGCCGGCCATCCTCCGTCGCCTCGGCGCCGACCCCGAGCTTCAGCCGTGGGACGCCCTGGCCCTGGCCGGGCTGGTCGGTGATGAGCCGGTGCGTCGCGCCCTGGCCGAGGCGGGGCGCCATCTCGGCATGGTGCTCGCCAACGTGGTGGCCCTCCTCGACATCGGCCATGTCGTTCTCGCTCCCGATCTCCGGAACGCGAGCGACATCCTCATCGACGAGATTCGAACCGAGCTGGCGAGCCGGATCCTGCCCGCCACCGCCGACCTGGTCGAGATCGAGGCCACGCAGTTGGGTGGGGATCTCGTGCTGGCGGGCGCCGCGTCAGGGGTCCTGGTCGACCGTCTCGGGGTGGTACTGCGATGACCGCCACCATCGGCATCGACATCGGCGGTTCCTCTACCACGGCGATCGCCATCGATCACGGTGGGCAGATCGTTGGCCGTCATGAGGCGAGCGGCGTCGTGGACGGCGGGCGGCAAATCGTCTCGGCAGCGCTCTTCGCGGTGAGCGCCCTCGGCGTCGATCATCTCGACGCGGTCGGAGTCGGTGTTCCCGGGCAGGTCGATCCGGTCACCGGCCAGGTGCGCATGGCCGTGAACCTCGGCATCGGCCCGGGGCCCCTGGATCTGGGCGCCGAGCTGCAAGACGCTCTTGGTCTCCCGGTGACGGTGGAGAACGACGTGCACGCGGCCGCGGTGGGAGCCCATGAGGAACTCCGTCTCGATGGTGAGGCGCCCGACACCCTGGCGCTGGTCAGCATCGGAACCGGAATCGGGGCCGGGGTCGTATTGCATGGTGAAGTGCTACGTGGTGCGCATGGCATGGCCGGTGAGATCGGGCATGTGGTCGTCGACGAATCCGGGCCGGTATGCAGATGCGGGCAGCGGGGCTGTCTCGAGGCGGTGGCGGCGGGCCCGTCCATCGCGCGCGCTTGGCCGAGGGGCGCCGCAGGTTCGGCGGCCACTGCCTTGTTCAGCGCCGCAGCCGAGGGCGATGCCGCCGCCCAGAAGGTGGCGGGGCGCATCGCCGGTCACATCACCACTGCATTGATCTGGCTTTCGGCAACCCACGACGCCGAGATGATCGTGCTCGCCGGCGGTGTCTCCGCTGCCGGTCGGCCCTTTCTCGAGGCGGTTCACGAACAGGTCGAGCGACGCGGACTTGCTTCGGAGCTGGCGGCTCGTCGTCTTCGACCTGAGCAGGTGGTCCTGGCTAGGGTCGATGATGCTCCGGGCGCGTTGGGGGCGGCCGTGCTGGCCGCAAGGCTTATGGAGAAGCGGGAGTCACCCGCAGCAAGCAGGGAAAGACAATGACGAGACAAGAAGGAGGAGCGGTATGAGGAAATACCGATGGCTGTGGCTCGCCGTCGCGATGGCGATGGTGGTTGCAGCCTGCGGTGGCGACGGAGGTGATGGGGCTACCACCACTGCCGGTGACGGTGCCGCAACCACCGCCGGCGACGGCGCCACTACCACAGCGGGCGAAGGCGGAGCCGCCGGGGACACCGGCTACGAGCACCTGGACCGGGCAATGGCAGGCGAGTTCGAGGGGACCACCGTCGACATCGTCGCCCAATGGGTCGAAGGCGAAGAGGAGAACTTCAACGCTGTTCTCGACCCATTCCGTGAGGCCACCGGCATCGACGTCCAGTACGAGGGCCTCCCCGACTACGAGCTGGCCCTGCAGACGAGGGTCGACGGCAACGACGCTCCGGATCTGGCCCAGATTGCCCAGCCGGGCAAGATGGCGTCATACGCGGCAGACGGGGTCCTGGTCGACATCAGCGGCTGGTTCGACGTCGACAGGCTGCGCGAGGAGCAGGTCGAGGGTTTCGTCGACCTCACCCAGGTGGACGATGGCGTCTACGGCGTGTACTACAAGACCGACGTCAAGTCGATCGTGTGGTACCCGGTAGCACCGTTCGAAGAGGCCGGCTACACCATCCCGACCACATGGGACGAGATGACCGCTTTGAGCGATCAGATCATCGCCGACGGCAACGGGAACCCATGGTGCATCGGCATCGAGTCCGAGGCCGCCGACGGCTGGGTCGCCACCGACTGGCTCGAGGACATCGTCCTGCGGACCGCAGGCGTCGACTTCTACAACCAGTGGTGGAAGCACGAGGTGCCGTTCAACTCACCTGAGGTCCTGGCCGCGGCTGATCAGATGGCAGCCATCTGGTTCGCCCCGGACTACGTCTACGGCGGGAACACGGCCATCAACGCCACCAACATCCGTGACGTGGCGAACCCGATGTTCGATGCGGCCGGACCGCAGTGCTGGTTCCAGAAGCAGGCGTCCTGGATCCCCGAGTTCTGGCCGGGGAACCGTGACGTCGCCGACCGTGAGGCCTGGGCAAACCCGCCGGGCGAGGCGAGCTCGTTCTTCTACCTTCCGGGCATCGACCCCGCCGTGGGCAACCCGGTCCTGGGAGCAGGCGACATGTTCGTCATGTTCACGGATGGTGACCGGCCCGAGGTGCGGGCGCTGCTCGAGTACCTGGCCACACCGCAAGGTGCGCAGGCCTGGATCGAGATAGGTGGCTTCATCAGCCCCAATACGACGGTCCCGACCGAGTGGTACACGACGTACCCCAACACCGACTTGGTTCCGATCCTGAACAACGCCGACGCCTTTGGCTTCGACGCCAGCGACCTGATGCCGGCTGAGGTCGGCGCCGGCTCGTTCTGGACCGGGATGGTCGACTGGGTGGCCGCCAACGGCGAAGGCACCGAGGAGATCTTCCAATCGATCGAGGATGGCTGGCCCGCGGGCTGAGCCATCACTGACGAGAGGTCCCCGGCGGCGACGTCGGGGGCCTCTCTTTGTTAGGTTGGGTCATCGGTCCTTACGGGAGGCCCTTTGGCGGAGGCGGTTGAAGCTCGACTAGAGGCGAACCGACGACCAGCGTTGTCGATCATTCGCGATCTCGCGATCGCCGTCGCCGTAATCGTCCTGATCTGGCTTGGTCTGCGGGTGCTCCGCTCCGAGACAGCTCTCGACGCTCTCGGGCCTTTGGCCGGCAAACTGGTACAGGCTCTCATCGGCATCGTGCTCGGCGTCGTGGGGATATGGGCCCTCTTCGTGGTGGGCAATTCCCTGGTCGAGCTCCTTCCCGCTAGAGCGACGACCTTCGTTCGGCCCTATCTGTTCGTCGGACCGGCGATCGCGGTGGTCTCCATCTTCCTCGTGGCTCCCGCAATCGGGACGATCATCCAGAGCTTCACCGAGGTCCCCGAGGGCGAAGGGCCCTTGTACAACTACGCCCAGGCATTCACCGATCCGGCCCTCCAGGTGGCGTTGCGCAACAATGCGATCTGGTTGGTCCTGGCCCCGGCCGGATCCCTCCTCATCGGCTTGGCCTTCGCCGGCCTGGTCGACCGGGTCAAGCGCGAGTCTTTTGCCAAGGCTTTCATATTCCTGCCGCTCTGCATCTCGGGGGCCGGGGTAGCCGTCATCTGGCGCTTCATCTACGAATGGCGCCCACCGGGCCAACCGCAGATCGGCATCCTCAACGCCTTCGTCACCGCTCTTGGCGGGGAGCCCGTTCCTTGGCTGCAGGAGATCCCAGTCAACACACTGGCCCTCATCGTCGCATTTATCTGGATTCAAACCGGATTCGCCATGGTGATCCTCTCCGCCGCCATCAAGGGGGTTCCGATCGAGCTGATGGAGGCGGCCCGGATCGACGGGGCCGGCGAATTGCAGACCTTTCTCCGAGTGGTGATGCCTTCGATACGGGGATCGGTCATCACGGTCTTCACCCTCAGCGCAATCGCCGTGCTCAAGGTGTTCGACATCGTCTACGTGACCACCAACGGGAACTTCCAGACAGACGTGATCGCCAATCGGATGTTCAACGAGATGTTCCGATTCAGGAATTTCGGCTTCGCCACGGCGCTCGCCGTGATCCTCTTGGTGGCAGTGGTCCCGATCATCGTGATCAACGTGCGAAATCTCCGTCGACAAGGGATTGGGGCATGACAGCCGAGACCGTCGAAGGCATCCCCCCGAAGACCGCCGAAACCGCTGCGGTGAGGACCGCCCGGGCCTCTCGTCCCCGCCAGTCGAGCGGGTGGCTGGCGAAGGTGCTCGTCCTCATCATCGCCGTGGCATGGACGATCCCCACGGCCGGAGTCTTCGTCAGCTCCTTCCGGGCCGAGGTCGATGTCTCCAGCAGTGGCTGGTGGACGGTGTTTTCGCATCCCTTCGACTTCACCCAGTACACGCTGGCCAACTACTCGAGGGTGCTCACGTCAGAGGACATGTTCGAGGCGTTCGTCAACAGCCTCATCGTGACCATCCCGGCCACGGTCATCCCGATCACCCTCGCTGCGTTCGCCGCCTATGCATTCGCCTGGACCAAGTTCCGTGGCCGCAGCTTCCTGTTCGCGATCGTGGTCGGGCTGCTGGTGATCCCCCTGCAGATGTCTCTCGTCCCCCTGCTCAGGCTCTACGGCAACTATGACCTGACAGGCACCTTTGTCGGCGTCTGGCTGGCGCACGCAGGTTTCGGGCTTCCACTGGCCATCTACATCCTCTACAACTACATCTCTCAGCTGCCGAAGGACATCTTCGAGTCGGCCCACATCGACGGTGCCACGCCCTTCACCGCGTTCACCCGATTGGTGATCCCGTTGTCCTACCCGGCGCTCGCCGCCTTCGCCATCTTCCAGTTCCTCTGGGTTTGGAACGACCTCCTGGTGTCGCTGGTCTTCCTGGGCACCAATCCCGATATCGCTGTGCTGACAGTCAGCCTGGCCCAGCTGGTGGGAAGTCGGGGTGCGGCGTGGCATCTGCTGACCGCCGGGGCCTTCGTCTCCATGATCATTCCCTTGATCGTCTTCCTGACCATGCAGCGATTCTTCGTCCGCGGGATCCTCGCCGGCTCCGTCAAGGGCTGAAGCCCTCCCGGTTCGAGATGAGCGTCGCCGACCCACATTTGATGCTGGCTTTCGAGGGGACCGAGATCCCTGAGTGGCTGCGGGAGCGCCTCGGCGAGTCTCCCCCTGCCGGCGTCACCCTGTTCAGGGAATGGAACATGACCTCCCCGGGCCAGGTTGCTGAGCTCACCGCCTCCCTCCAGGAAGCCAATTCCTCTCCCCTCCCGCTCCTGATAGCAGTCGACCAGGAAGGCGGGCAGCTGATCGGGCTCGCCGGCGCCACTCCGTTCGCCGGGAACATGGCCCTCGGCGCCACCGGTGACCCGGATCTGGCCAGGGAGGTGGCGGCCGCGATGGGAGCCGAGCTGGCCGCGGTCGGGGTGAACGTGAACTACGCCCCGGTGGCCGACGTCGCCACCCAGGCCCTCAACCCGTCTTTGGGGATCAGGTCCTTCGGGGACGACCCGGAGTTGGTGGCGTCCCTCACAGGCGCCATGGTGGAAGGCTTCGACGCCGCCGGGATCCTCGCCACCTTGAAGCACTTCCCCGGGAGCGGGGAAGCGACGGTCGACCCCCACTACCAGCTCCCTTTGCTCGATCTCGACCGTCAGCGTCTCGACACCGTCGAGATTCCACCGTTTCGATCCGGGATCGACGCCGGCGCTCGACTCCTGATGGTTGCGCACCAGCTCGTGCCGGTACTCACGGGCAGTGACGAGGTTCCGATCTGTGGCTCCAAGCAGGGTATCGATGGCTTCGTGCGCGAAGAGCTCGGTTTCGACGGGGTGGTGATGACCGATGCGCTCGACATGGGTGCTCTCGACCAGGGCCCGGCCCAGGTCGTGGAGATCATCGCCATGATGCGAAGCGGCACCGATCTCCTGCTTTGCATGCCCGATCCCGAGCTGCAGGATCGAGCGCGGGTCGCCCTGGACCGGGGCCATTCACGTGGTCTCCTCCCAGACGAGACGTTGAAGGCTTCCCTTGCCCGCGTCGAGAAGCTGCGTGGCTCGGTGGCGTCACGGCCCGCCCGCCCCGAGGTGGTCGGGTCCGACCAGCACCAACAGTTGGCCGGTGATCTCGCCCGTCGATCCGTGACCCTGGTCCGGGACGACGTAGGGCTGCTCCCTGTCTGGTCCGGGGACACGGGTCGAATCCTCAGTCTCGAACCGGTGCCGGTGAACGTGACCCCGGCGGACACGACCACCTTCTATCCAGCGCGGCTGTCCGAAGCGATCGGAGCCAAGCGGCCAGTCACCGGCATCGTCTATCCACACGACCCGGAGCGCAACGACATTGCCTCTGCCGTCGATGCCGCCGGTTCCCACGACCTCGTGGTCGTGGGAACCGTGAATGCCACGCCCGGGCAAAAGCAGATGGTCGACGCGCTCCTTGCCACCGGGAAGCCGGTCATCACCGTTGCCCTGCGCACGCCGTATGACCTCGCCGTCTACCCCCGGTCGCAGACCCATGTGTGCACCTACGGCAGTCATTGGCCGTCTCTCCAAGCCCTGACCGCGGCCCTGTTCGGCGAGATCCCGTTCACCGGGCGTCTCCCGGCCGGCATCCCCGGGCTCTACCCCCGCGGGCACGGCCTCCAGACATGAGCGACACCCACAGCACCGCTGGTCTGATCGAGATCCAGATCAACGGTGGATGGGGCCACGATTTCACCGCAGACCCGAACACGATGTGGGCAGTCGGCGAGCGCCTGCCCGAGGTCGGGGTGACCTCCTTCTTGCCAACCATCGTGAGCGCGCCCTATGAGACGGTGTCCGCCGCCATCGACGTCGTGAGGGTCGGCCCGCCGGCCGGCTACCCCGGAGCGGATGTGATCGGTCTCCACGTCGAGGGGCCATGGATCTCCCCGGAATGGCGCGGGGCCCACAATCCCACTCATCTCCGTTCCCCAGAGCTCGCCGTGGCCCGGGAATGGGCCGAGTCCGGGAAGGTGCGCATCGTCACCATGGCACCCGAGCTCGACGGCGCATTCGAAGTGGCCACAGCGTTGGCCGATTCGGGCGTGGTCGTGTCGGCCGGTCACAGCGGCGCCGACTTCGAGACCGCATCCCGGGCCCTGGCCGGGCCGTGGCACTCCGTCACCCATCTCTTCAACCAGATGAGCGGCTTTCACCATCGCTCCCCCGGCATGGTCGGGGCGGCATTGCTCTCGGATCGGCCGTGCGGGCTCATCGTCGACGGGATTCACTGTCACCCCTCGGCTGTCCGGCTCGCCTGGAGCGCCCTCGGTCCGGACCGGTTGGTGCTCGTCACCGATGCGATGGCGGCTGCGGGGTTGGGCAAGGGCAAGTATCGGTTGGGTGATCATGAGGTGGTGGTCGGGGACGATGGCCCTCGCTCTGGGCCCGAGACTCTGGCCGGGAGCACCCTGACCATGGACCAGGCCATGGCCAACCTCGTGTCCTGGACTGGGGCGACCGTCGACCAAGCCAGGGCTTGCGCCTCGGTGAACCCGGCCCGGTTGCTCGGATGGGGAGCAGCGGTCGATCACGTTGGGAGCAGCGGGTGACCCTCCTCGACGAGATACAGGAGCAACCGGACGTCATCGCTCGCACCGCGCAGGTCAATGCCGCCAGGGTGAAACAGGTCGCAGGTCTGGCCGCGGCCTGTACCCACGCCGTCATCGCAGCCAGAGGGACCTCGGACAACGCGGGCCGCTATGCCCAGTACGTCTGGGGCACCCGTAATGGGCTGTCGGTGGGTCTCACCACGCCGTCGCTCTTCTCGGTCTACGACCGGCCGCCTCGGTTGGACGGGGCGTTGGTGGTAGGCATCTCACAGAGTGGCGAGTCCCCGGACATCGTCTCGGTCCTGGAGGAAGGAAGAGACCAGCAGCGCCCGACCGTGGCGATAACGAACGAGCCCGATTCGCCTCTTGCCGATCTGGCCGATGTCGTGATCGACCTGGACGCCGGTGAGGAGAGGGCCGTGGCCGCCACCAAGACCTACACGGCCCAGCTGACTGTGGTGGCCGCCATCTCCGAGGCAATGGCCGGAGGAACCGGCGCTCTCGACCCTGTCCCTGCCCTTGCCCGTGCGGCGCTCGGTCAGAGCGATCGAGCCGCCGCCCTGGCCGCTGGCGAGGCCGACATGGAGCACTGCGCCGTGTTGGGCCGAGGCTTCAACCAGTCGACGGCCTTCGAATGGGCCCTCAAGATCCAGGAGCTGACCCACGTCGTGGCCCAGCCTTTCTCGACCGCGGACTTCCTCCACGGGCCGATCGCAGTGCTGGAGCCCGAGTATCCGGTCCTGGCCATTGCGGCCCGGGGGCCGGCCATCGAGGACGTCTTGGGCGTGCTCGAGCGCTGCCGGAGGGCCGGGGCTTCCCTGGTGGTGATCGGGAACGACCCGAGGCTGTACGAGGTCGGGCCGATCCTCGAATTCGACTCCGACGTCGAGGAGTGGTTGTCCCCGATCCCGGCGGCCGTGATCGGACAGCTCTTCGCCTACCACCTGACCCTCGCCAAGGGCCTCGACCCGGAGCAGCCGAGAGGGCTGCACAAGGTCACCCGGACGATCTAGCCGCCAACGCCCGCTCCGCCAGGATCAATCCGCCGGCGAGACCGGACAAGTCGCCCAGGGTCGGCGGGACCACGAACCCGGCCAGGTGCGCGGAGAGCCCGGGATAACCCGCCAATTCCTCGACAAGGCCCTCACTGACCCGGTCGAGGAGACCGGGGAGCCGGGCCACCCCGCCTCCCATGATCACCCGCTCCGGTGCCAGCACATAGACCAGGTCCCGTACCAGTTGGGCCAGGTAGAAGGCTTCGATCTCGACCGCGGCCCGCAGATCGGCATCCCTCAGGTCCTCGGCGGACGCTCCGGAGCGGGCAGCGATGGCTGGTCCCGAGGCCAGGCCCTCGAGACAGTCGCCATGCAGCGGGCACACTCCGGGATTCCGATCCCCCGGGTGCCTCCGCACGGTCACGTGCCCCATTTCGGGATGTCCCATTCCGTGCAGGGGCTCGCCACCGATCAGGGCCCCGCCGCCGATACCCGTCCCCACCGTCACATAGGCAAACGACCCTAGGTCCCGGCCGGCCCCCCACCTGGCCTCTCCCATGGCGGCGCCGTTCACGTCGGTGTCGAGGGCGACGGGCACATCGAGAGCGGTGCGAAAGGGCCCGACGACATCGGTTCCCGACCAACCCGCTTTGGGGGTGACCCCGATCACGCCGGCTGCCAGGTCCAGTGGGCCGAACGAGGCGATCCCGACTCCCTCCGGCTCGACTTGGAGGAGAAACGAGATGACCTCGCCAAGGGTGTCTTCGGGATCGCCAGAAGGGATGGTCCGCACCGTCAGGTCATCGGGCGAAGATCCCACCCCAAACGAGGTCCGGGTCCCCCCCATCTCCACCGCCCCGTACCTCGGCATGACCCGAATGTAGGGGGACCCCCCGTTTTCGCGCGAGAATGGTTCATTCCCCGCCAAGCCGGGCCGATGTTCTTGACATGAGGACGGCCAGGTTGTTTACTTGGGAACCGCATATGAAGCAGCAGTTTGCCGCCGCCCAGGTACTCCTTCTTATCGAGTAGCGCGCGCAAACAGACCTGCGTGCGCTCAACCCTCCCACCCGGAGGGTTTTTTGTTCCCCAGAAGACATGACAGAAGCAAGCAAATTCACCGGATCACATTCCCTCCTTCGCAGCCTCGAGCACGAAGGAGTCGAGATCATCTTCGGCGTGCCCGGAGGTGCCATTCTCCCCGCCTACGACCCCCTCCTTGACAGTCCGATAAGGCATGTGCTGGCCCGGCACGAGCAGGGCGCCGGGCACATGGCCGAGGGCTATGCCCAGGCCACTGGACTGGTGGGCGTGGTGATGGCTACCTCCGGGCCCGGGGCCACCAACCTGATCACTCCCCTGCAGAACGCGTTGATGGATTCGACACCGATCGTCGCCATCACCGGTCAGGTCGCCACCTCGGCAATCGGCAGCGATGCATTCCAGGAGGCCTACACCACAGGCCTGGCCATGCACTGCACCAAGCACTCCTACATGGCCACCGACGCCGACGACATCCCCAATCTGATCCATGAGGCGTTCCATCTCGCTGCCACCGGTCGTCCCGGCCCGGTGCTCGTCGACATCCCCAAGGACGTCCTCAACCAGGTCACTACCTGGCGTGAGCCGCATCTGCACAACTTGCCCGGCTACAAGCCGACCGTCTCCGGGCATCCGATGCAGATCCGGGCAGCCATCGAGTTGATCGAGAGGGCGGAACGTCCCGTCCTGTACGTCGGAGGCGGGGTGATCAAAGCGGGCGCCTCGGACGAGCTCTTGGCCTTCGCCGAAGCGGCCAATGCCCCCGTCGTCACCACCCTGATGGCACGCGGCGCCTTCCCCGACGACCACCGGCTGGCTCTCGGGATGCCGGGTATGCACGGCGTGTACACCGCGACCACCGCCATCCAGCAGTCCGACGTCCTGGTCTCGGTCGGGGCGCGATTCGACGACCGGGTCACGGGCGACCCCGACGCCTTCGCTCCCGGGGCCAAGATCATCCACATCGACGTCGACCCCGCCGAGATCGGCAAGGTCCGGGCCGCCGAGATCCCGATCGTCGGAGATGCGCGGTCGGTCCTGGTGGACTTGCTCTCGGCGCTCCGTGCCCGCCGGGACCCCGCCGATCACCCGGCTCGGGACGAGTGGTTCGCCCGGATCGACTCGTGGAAGAGTCGGTTCCCCCTCTCCTACGAGCAGCCGCCCGACGGGCCGATCAAGGTCCAGCACTTCATCGAGCGTCTCTACGCCATCACCGGCGGCGACGCCGTCATCGCAGCAGGGGTCGGGCAGCACCAGATGTGGGCATCCCAGTTCTGGGGATTCCGCACCCCGCGTTCGTGGGTCAACTCCGGTGGCCTTGGGACCATGGGGTTCGCCGTGCCGGCCGCAGTGGGCGCCAAGATGGCCCGACCCGACGACCTCGTCATCGCCCTGGACGGCGACGGCTGCTTCCAGATGACCATGCAGGAGCTGATCACCGCCGCGACCGAGGACATCCCGGTGAAGATCGTCGTGTTCAACAACGGCGGGTATGGGATGGTCAAGCAATGGCAGACCCTCTTCTACGGTGGCCGTCTCTCGGCGGTCGATCTCGGCTTCACCTACCCGGACTACCCGAAGCTGGCGGAGGCCATGGGATGTGTGGGCCTGAAGGTGGACCATCCCTCGGACATCGATCCGGTCATCGAGAAGATGCTGAGCGTCAACGACCGACCGGTCGTCCTCGAAGTCGTGGTCGATGGCGAGGAGATGTGCTTCCCGATGGTCCCGGCTGGAGGGTCGAACGACCGCATCGTCATGACCAGGGAAGAGCTCTGATGCAACACACCCTGACCGTCATCGTCGAGGACAAGCCCGGAGTCCTGGCCCGGATCTCAGCCATGTTCTCCAATCGTGGCTTCAACATCCACTCCCTGGCGGTTGGGCCCACTCACCAGGACGGGCGCTCGCGGATAACGCTCGTAGTGGACGCGCCCGAGCTGGAGCAGTTGAAGAAGCAGCTCAACAAGCTGGTGAACGTGATCAAGGTCCAGGAGATGGAACCGGCCGAGGCGCTGGAACGAGAGGTCATGATCATCCGAATCAGCGCCCAGCCGTCCACCAGGGGCGAGGTCCGCGACACCGCGTCTCTGTTCGACGCCCGGGTCATCGACATCAGCTCCTCGGCCATGACCTTCGAGGTGGCGGGCACACCCCAGCATCTCAAGACCTTCCTCGAGCATCTCGGCCCTTACGGGGTCATCGACCTGGTCAAGTCGGGTCGCATCGCCATGAAAAGGGAGTCGGAGCTGACCCCGGCCCCCGTGTCGGCGGGAGTGGGCAAATGAGCCCTCACTCGCGTCATCTCAGTCTCCTCGGCCTCGCTCTTACCTAGCCGGAACGCCCGACCAGGCTGACCGGCGCCCAAGCGAGACACCGAGATTCAGGAGACGACATGGAAGACCGAGTACGAATTTTCGACAGCACACTCCGAGACGGCGAACAGGCCCCGGGCATCGCCCTCGACCCCGAGCAGAAAGTGGCGATCGCCACCCAACTGGCCAGGCTCGGAGTCGACATCATCGAGGCCGGGTTCCCCATCTCCTCACCGGGTGACTTTCGGGCCGTGACCCGCATCGCTCAGGAGGTACAGGGCCCCACCATCGCCGCATTGGCCCGTGCCCAACCCCAGGATGTGGACCGCGCCTGGGAGGCGATCAAAGACGCCGCCGACCCGCGCATCCACGTGTTCCTGGCCACATCACCGATCCACATGGAGCACAAGCTCCGCATGAGCGAGGAAGACGTGATGGCCACGGTGAAGGCCAACGTTGCCCGAGCTCGCGACTACACCGAGAACGTGGAGTACTCCCCCGAGGACGCCACCCGCTCCGAACCCGACTTCACCGTGGCGGTATGCCAGGCGGCGGTCGATGCCGGGGCCACCACGATCAACATCCCCGACACCGTCGGCTACGCCACCCCTACGGACTATGGGTACCTGATCGAACGTGTCGTGCGTGAAGTGAAGGGTGACCGCCACGATGTCGTGGTGTCTGCCCACTGTCACAACGACCTGGGGCTGGCGGTGGCCAACTCCCTGGCTGCGGTGGCAGCCGGCGCCCGGCAGGTCGAGGGTGCCATCAATGGCATCGGCGAGCGGGCCGGCAACACCTCGATCGAGGAGGTGGTGATGGCGTTGCGCGTACGTGCCGACGCCTATGGCGTCGGCGTCGGAGTCACCACCGAGGAGATCTACGAGACCTCCCGTCTGGTCTCGGAGCAGACGGGGTACCCGGTCCAATACAACAAGGCCGTTGTCGGGCGGAACGCCTTCGCCCATGAATCGGGCATCCACCAGCACGGCGTGCTTCGGGAGCGCACCACATACGAGATAATGGACCCAATGGCAGTCGGAATGGGCGACTCGGTGATCGTGATGGGCAAGCACTCCGGACGGGCCGCTTTCAAGCACTCCCTGGATCAGCTCGGCATCGGGGTGAGTGACACAGTCTTCGAGGCTGCGTTCAACCGGATGAAAGAGCTGGGTGACCAATCGGGTGAGGTCTCTCGGGAGCAGATCCGGGAAATCGTCGAAGAGGTCGCCTCCAGTCTCGAGGTGCTGGACGGGGTCACGGCCTCGTTCCAATGAGCACGTATTCGATTGCGAAGGTGCCAGGTGATGGGACCGGTCCCGAGGTCGTTGCCGAAGCAGTCAAGGTCCTCGACGTGGCGGGAAGGGTCCACGGGTTCGAGATCGAATACGACGAGCTCGATCTCGGCGGCGAGCGCTACCTGAGGACCAACGAGACGCTCACCGGGGCGGACCTCCAATCGCTGGGCAATGCGGACGCCATCCTGTTCGGCGCTGTGGGCCACCCCCAGGTCCCTCCGGGGGTCCTCGAACAGGACATATTGCTCCGGATGCGTCGCGAGCTCGACCAGTTCATCAACCTCCGGCCGGTCAAGCTCCACCCGGGCGTCAAGGGCCCACTCCGCGACGTCGCCCCTGAGGAGGTAGATTTCGTCGTGGTCAGGGAGAACAGCGAGGGCCTCTACGTCGGCCAGGGTGAGTTCACTGCCAAGGGCTCACCTTTCGAGGTGGCGGTCCAACACTCGGTCAACAGCAGGTTCGCCGTCGAGCGTTGCATCCGATACGCCTTCGACCTCGCCGCCGGGCGGCTTCGTCGGCGTCTCACCCTCTGCGGGAAGACCAACGTCCTCACCTACGCTTGGGACCTGTGGGCAAGGGTCTTCGACGAGGTCGCTTCCGAGTATCCCCACGTCGAGACCAACTACGCCCACGTCGACGCCACCAGCCTGTGGATGATCGAAGACCCGGGCCGTTTCGACGTCATCGTCACCGACAACATGTTCGGAGACATCATCACCGACCTCGCAGCTGCCATCCAGGGCGGTCTCGGCATCGCCTCCGGAGGCAACATCAACCCCAACGGGGTCTCCATGTTCGAACCGATCGGGGGCACCGCCCCCGGCTTCGAGGGCACCGGACAGATCAACCCGCTGGCCGCGATCGGCGCCGCGGGCATGATGCTCCGCATTCTCGGGGAGGCTGCCGGCGCGGACGCCGTCGATACGGCGGTCGGCGAGGTGGCCGGATCTTTGCCCTCGCTTCGGGCCGGGGAGATGGGCATCAGCACCTCTGAGGTCGGCGACTGGGTTGCCTCTTTGGTCGCCGAGCCGGAGAAGGCCCGAGCCCGGGCATGAACGCCCCACTCACTCTTTTCGAGAAGGTGTGGGCCAACCACCTCGTCATCGATGCCGACCCTTCTCTCCTGTATGCCGACCTCCACCTCGTCCATGAGGTCACCTCCCCCCAGGCATTCGCCGGGCTGAAGGCCTCAAGAAGGACCGTCCGCCGACCGGACCTGACCATCGGGACGGTGGACCATGGCATCCCGACCACCAACCGGGCACTTGGCATCAGAGATCCTCTTTCCAAGCGTCAGATCGATGCGATGGTGGAGAACTGCCGTGAGCACGGGATCACGCTGTTCGGCCTCGACGACCCCCGCCAGGGCATAGTCCACGTCGTCGGCCCCGAGCAGGGGCTGACCCAGCCGGGGCTGCTGGTCGTCTGTGGAGACAGCCACACCTCGACCCACGGCGCGTTCGGAGCACTCGCCTTCGGTATCGGGACCACGGAGGTCGAGCACGTATTGGCGACGCAGACCATCTGGCAGGCCCGGCCACAGACGATGGCGGTAGAGGTCGAAGGCTCCCTCCCTTGGGGGGTGGCCGCAAAAGACCTGATTCTCGGGATCATCGCCCAGATCGGCGTCTCGGGCGGGGCCCGCCATGTGATCGAGTACCGGGGCGAGACGATTCACGACCTCACGATGGAGCAGCGGATGACCATCTGCAACATGTCCATCGAGGGCGGGGCACGGGCCGGGATGATCGCCCCCGACGAGACCACGATTCGCTACATCGAGGGCCGGCCCTTCGCCCCCAAGGGAAAGCAGTGGGAAGAGGCGGTTGAGGCCTGGGAGCAATTGGTGACCGACGAAGACGCCACATTCGACAAGGTCGCCGAGATCGACGCCGGCCGACTGGTGCCCCACGTCAGCTGGGGGGTCAACCCCGCCCAGACCGTCCCGGTCACCGGGCAGGTGCCTTCGCCTGACTCCTACGACGACCCATTGCAGCGAGATGCCGCGGTGAGGGCGCTGGAGTACATGGCCTTGCGGCCCGGTACCCCCATCCTGGACATCGCCATCGACCATGTGTTCCTCGGCTCGTGCACCAACGGTCGGATCGAAGACCTGCGGGCGGCGGCCAAGGTGCTCGAGGGTCGGAAGGTGGATTCCCGGGTGAACGCGGTCGTGGTCCCCGGCTCGATGCAGGTGAAAGCCCAGGCCGAGGCCGAGGGACTGCATGACGTCTTCGAATCCGCCGGGTTCTCCTGGCGGGACGCCGGCTGCTCCAGCTGCCTGGCCATGAACCCGGACGTGATCCCGGCAGGTGAGCGTTGCGCCTCGACCTCGAACCGCAACTACGAAGGGCGTCAGGGCCGTGGAGCCAGGACCCATCTGGTCAGCCCGGCCATGGCGGCGGCGGCAGCCGTCGCCGGGCATTTCGTAGACGTGCGGGAGTGGGAGGGCTCATGAGGCCGGTGACCACGATCACGGGACGGATGGTCCCGCTCGACCGCTCCGACGTCGACACCGATCAGATCATCCCCCAGCAATTCCTGAAGCGGATCGAGCGGGATGGATACGGCGAGTTCCTCTTCTACAACTGGGCTCACACCGACGACGGGACCCCGAGCTCTGACTTCATCATCAACGATCCGGTTCGCCAGGGTGCCAAGGTCCTGGTCACGGGGCCCAACTTCGGATGTGGCTCCTCCCGTGAGCACGCCCCGTGGGCCATCCAGCAATGGGGGTTCGACGCCGTCATCACGCCGTCGGCCGCGGACATCTTCCGCAACAACTCGAGCAACGTCGGGCTGCTGGTGGTCGAACTGCCCCAGGAAGTCGTGAGCCAGCTCGTCGACCTGGCCGCCACTCCCGGTGCCGAGGTCACGATCGACCTGGAGAGCCAGACCGTGACCGCCGATGGGATCGAGGAGCATTTCGACTTCGACCCAACTGCCAAGGACCGTCTCCTGCGGGGTCTGGACCCGATCGGGGTGACACTCACCCACGAAGAGCTCATCTCTGCCCATGAACAAGCCAGGGACGACCGGCTCCCGACCACGGTCGAAGCGGGCGCGTCCACCCCGTAATTGGGAGCCGCCGCCCCGTAATTGGGAGCGTGAGCTCCGCATATGACGGCTCGCTGTCCCAATTTGGGGCGGCCGGGCCGTCAGCTGCTCAGGCCCAGCCCCACCATCATCTCCCGGAACTGATCCAGCGTCAGGGACTGGGGGCCGTCGCTCAACGCCGTATCCGGGTCCGGGTGGATCTCGACCATGATGCCGTGAGCCCCTATCGCCTGGGCAGCGAGAGCGAGGGGAGGGACGAGGTCACGATCCCCGGCGGCGTGCGACGGGTCCACGATCACCGGGAGATGGGTCCGCTGGCGCAGCACCGGAACCGCACTGAGGTCGAGGGTGTTCCGGGTGGAGGTCTCGAAGGTCCTGATCCCCCGCTCGCAGAGGAAAACCTGCTGGTTCCCCTCGGAGAGGATGTACTCCGCGGCCTGCAAGAGCTCGTCGAGGGAGGAGCTCATGCCCCGCTTCAGCATCACCGGGCGATGGGCCCGGCCCACCGCCGACAGCAGCGAGAAGTTCTGCATGTTGCGGGTGCCGATCTGGAGGATGTCGGCCTTGCGGGCGACACCCTCGACGTCCTCTGGGGACACCACCTCGGTGACCACCGGGAGCCCATAGGCCTTGCCCGCCTCCACCAGAATCTCGAGGGCCTCCATCCCCAGTCCCTGGAAGGAGTAGGGCGAGGTCCGCGGCTTGAAGCACCCACCCCTGAGTATGGAGCCACCGCTTTCCTTGACCGCCTTGGCCGCGGTCATCATCTGATCCCACGATTCCACCGCGCATGGCCCGGCGATCACGACCAGGTCTTCGCCTCCGAGCTTCACCCCGGCAACTTCGACGACCGTGTTCTGCTCCTTGTGCCCCCGGCTGCCCAGCCGGTAGCCCTTGGGACTGGACGGCGATGCTTCGAGCTGAGTCAGGGCCGAGCGGCCCCTCGGAGTCGCCCGTCTACCCTTTCGCTCAACGGGCTTGGGCCGGAGATCGCGGGAGGGATAGCTGCCCAGCACCCGCATGAAACGCACTAGCCGTGTCAGAGTGTCGAGCACTGCGACCACCGACGGATCCGAGATGTTGCCGTCGAAGTCGAGATAGAACAGCTCCTCGCGTGGGTTGTTCGGGATCGGCCGTGACTCGAGCATGACCAGGTTGATGTCGGCGTCGTGAAACACACCGAGCGCGTCCATGAGTGCTCCGGGGTGGTTGCCCACCGCCATCACGATCGACGTCTTGGTAGGAATGCCTTCGGGCACATGGGCCGGCTCGGGTGCGACCACGACGAACCTCGTGTAGTTCTCGTCACGGTTGGCGATCCCCGTCTTGAGGACGTCTAGACCGAAGATCCGCGCCGCCTCCTCACTGGCGATGGCGGCGACCGTGGGGTCGCCGAGATCCCGTATCTTCTGCCCGGACAAGGCGGTGTCCGAGAAGTAGACGATCTCGCAGCGGTCGAGCTGGGCCAGAAACTCCGAGCACTGGGCCACGGCCTGGGGATGGCAGTAGATACGGCGCAGCTCCGAGATCGACGCGCCTTCGATCCCGAGCAGGCAATGCCGGATCCGGAAGCGGACATCGCCGACAAAGCGGAGGTTGCTCTCGAGAAGTAGGTCATAGACCTCGGATATCGCCCCCGAAGTGGTGTTCTCTATGGGGAGGACCGCCACGTCGGCTTCGCCTCGCTGAACGGCAGAGATGGCGGCGGCGAAGGTGGGCGACCTGACGTAGTTGACCGAGGTCCCCTTGTGATCGAAGTACTGCTGGGCGGCGAGCTGGCTGTACGAGCCGTCGATGCCCTGGATGGCGACGGTCACCGCCTGGTTGGGGCCCTCAGCTCGATCCAGGAACTCCTGCTGGATCCGGACCGAGTCGTTGACGATCTCCCTCCAGACCCGATTCACCAGACCCGAGTCGAGGTCGTGCTCCATCCCCGAGGCGATGCGGTCGGAGATCAGTCCCTCCTCCCTCGTCTGGTCACGGGAAGGGCGATCGTGGATCCCCTTCTCCTTGGCGATGCGAAGGCTGTGGGCCTTCCGCTCGGCCAGGAGCTTGAGGATGTCGGCGTCGATCCGGTCGATGTCGTCCCGGATCTGTTCGATGTCACCTGGGTTGGGATCTGATCTCTCGTTCATTTTGGGTTCGCCTCGGCGCGTTAGAAGGGTGAAAGTTACGGAGTGGCGCGGGGTGAGGTGGATCGGCGCTAGGCGCCGAAATAGACGAACCCGAAGTAGCGCCGCGAGATGGCGCCGGAGATCGAGGTCGGGCTCGTCGTCATGGACGCAGATTATTCGCCGTCCGAGGGGAGAATGTCAAGAGCGATGCGTGATCTGAGCAAAGTGGCCGGGATCATCCTGGCCATCATCGGGTTGGTCTGGATCCTTCAAGGTTTCGACGTCGCCTTGGCCCCACAGAGCTTCATGACCGGCGACATGACCTGGGTCGTCTGGGGGGTCGTGGCGATGGCGGCCGGTGGGCTGCTGTTCTGGAGGGGTCGCTCGGGCCGACGCTGACTCGCCTGCTGCGGGTCAGGCCACTCCGGTTTCAGACAGCAGTACCCCAAAGGCCACGACGAGCAAGGCGAGACCGGCGGCCGACGCGACGGCGGCCAGGAGAACGGGACGTCCGGTCCTCTTGCGTTGGATGATCCAATCGGTGAGCGTCCAGGACAGATGGGCTCCCAGAATCGAAGACAGCGCCCCCAAAGCCATGTGCATCAGTGTCATTCGCCAAACCTCTCGTCATCGAAGCCGTTTACAGCCCCTGCCAGGTCCCGTTCGCAGCCGGGACGGCGATGGATTGGGACGACGGCAAGAAGCAGAGCAACTGACCATCGGTGCCACCCCACCAAGACTTGTGATCGGTCTGATCATCATTCGACTGGAGGCCAATGCGAATATTGGTTTTCGCGACCTGCGGCCGACAGTCGAGGGCGGGCGTAGTCTCCCGACATGATCGAAGGCGCCATCGACGCTGCTCTCTCCCTACTCAAGAAGACGGGTAGAGCGAAGATCCGGGTCATGACGCAGGACAATCGCGCCACCGAGATCCGCCTGCGCAACCGCGCTGCGTGGATATCGAAGCCCAATGCCCGTCTCCGGGTGGTGAGTGTCGAGGACGGTGACGGGTTCCTCGACGTCGACCTGATGCTCGATGGGGTACAGCGGGTCTGACCTGCTCATCGACTACTCGGCATCAGGCCACCCGAGTAGCCTGGCTGGAAGCCATAGCAGTCTGAGACTCGTCGCGACCAGCCGCGGTGAGCAGTCATGCTGATCATTGTCGCCCTCGCTCTCCCCCTGGCAGGTCTGCTCCTTCTGCTGATCCGGCCGGACCTGGATCTGCAATGGCAGCACAACCCCACCCACTTCTGGCTGGTGATCGTCGTGAGTGTGCTCGCGGTGCTCCTCGGGCTGGTGATGGGTGAGGCGGCGCGCAAGCGGAGAGATGTCAGGGTGTTCCTCGTCTCTCTTGCTTTCACATCGAGCGCCGGCTTCCTAGCCCTCCACGCCCTGGCGACGCCCGGTGTCCTGCTGGCAGGCCCCAACGCCGGTTTCGACGTAGCCATGCCCCTCGGGCTGTTCGTTGGCTCGTGCTTTGCCGCCGCCTCGAGTCTCCCCCTCCTGTCACCAGCAGCCAGATGGCTGGGCCGATCACAGCAATTGCTCAGGTCGGGTGTCCTCGGCTTGCTCCTGGCATGGGCCGTCATCTCGCTCGCAGGCTGGCCGCCTCTCGGCGATCCGGACCTCGTCGAGGCCGGTGAAGGTTGGCTGATCGCGCTCGGCATCGCCGGGATGATCCTCTACGGCATCGCAGCATTGCGCTACGTCGGCATCTACCGCCGACGTTCGGTGTCTCTGGTTCTGGCAATCGTGGCCACGTGGGTCCTCCTGGGCGAAGCGATGCTTGCAGTGACGGTTTCGTCCAATTGGCACCTGAGCTGGTGGGAATGGCACGTGCTGATGGCCGTGGCGTTTCTGGTCGCCGCACTGGCGGTGCGCAAGGAATACCGCCGACAGGACTCGGTCCCGGCTGCCTTCAGCAGCCTGTACCTCGATTCGACGCTTGGCCGGGTGGACCGAGAACGAGCCGACGCGGTGAAAGCGCTGCTCTCCCATGATGCCGGAATCGAAGATCTGTCGGCCCGATTCGAGCTCTCCGGCGACGAGGCCGAGCTCCTGGCCCACGCGGCCAGAGAGATACGAAAGCTCGATGAGCTGTTCGCCCCCTATCTATCGACCCAACTAGCGGCCCGAATACGTCGAAACCCAGAGCTGACCGAGCTCGGCGGTGACACGCGTGACATCACGGTCCTTTTCGCCGACCTGCGGGGATTCACCGCCTTTTCCGAAGAGTCGGAGCCGGGGCAGGTGGTGGAGATGCTCAACGAATACTGGTCGCTGACACTCCCGGTCGTCGAGGCGAACGGCGGGTTCGTCGACAGCATCGCGGGTGATGCCGTCCTCGTGGTGTTCAATGTCACGGGGGACCAGGACGATCATGCCCTGCGCGGCTGCAGAGCAGGGCTCGGCTTCCAGGAGGGAAGCGAAGAAGTAGCGGGGCGTCATCTTGGTTGGCCTCGATTCCGGATCGGTGTCAACACCGGCCCGGCCGTCGTCGGCAACGTGGGCTCCGAGGAGCGGAGGAGCTTCACCGCAATCGGTGACACGGTCAATGTCGCGTCCCGTCTCCAGGCACGGGCCCTACCTGGTGAGGTCCTCATCGGGGAGACGACTTACGAGGCGGCACGGGACCGGCTGACAGTGGAGTCGGTGGGATTGATGGATCTCTCCGGGCGAGCCAACCGGGTCGAGGTGTTTCGGTTGCGCGAGGTTCACGATTGAGGATCGCCCCAGGGGGGCCGGAATTGGTGATGATCAGACGAGGCCGTCGGCGGCGTCCACCTCGGCAGCGAGGGCGTCGAGGTCGCCCGCCACCGGGGGGTGACTGACCACCTTCAGGCCGCGTACCAGGTCTGGATATCTCTCGGCCTGGCCCGGCTCGACCACCACGCGAATCGGCACGTCCTCGCGGAGCGTCTCCTTGTAGCGCTTCAGGATGGTCCGATGTTGCGGGCGATCGAGATCGAGCTCGAAGACGATCCCGTGAGCTGACTCGGCCAAGGGACAGCCCTCACCGCTGAGGATCGGGCATAGCGTTCCCGGTGCAGGGCCCGGGCAGACCATGACCCTGTGGCCGAGCTGCTCGAGGAAGCCCTGGTCGATCGGCCTTCCCCCACCGGGGATATCGAAGAGGATGTAGCTGTCGCCCATCTCGACCTCCTTTGTCCCAGCGTTGGCCTGACGGCTCGCGATGACCAGAGGAAAAAGGCCCTAAGGGTCAGAGGAGGCGTGCAGGCCACAGGTCGTCGATCGGGTCCCAGGTGAGGCAAAGGCGACGCCAAGATCTCAAGAACGTGAAAGTCATGCTCGACGCGGCCGCACGACGATTCAGCGTCCGGTCCGGGTCGGCACTTTCCTCTCGTCGCATCGACGGCATTTCCGAGGCCGCTCAGAACTGGTCCCGACCCGGCCTCAAGAAACTTCATCCTGCGCCGACTAATTACGAATGCGCGGAAGGGGTCGTCAGGTGATCTTGCTCGTCGCCATGACGCTGTCTCTCTCGGCCTTGGCCCCCGCCGTGAACGCGGATAGCGGAACCGAGGCCGAATTCCTATCGAAGATCAATGCGACCCGGGCCGCGGAGGGCCTCGGCGCTCTGCAACTCGACGACGCCCTGCGTTCGCACGCACGAAGTCACACAGATGACATGGTGGCGACGGGCCAGATCTTTCACTCCACCGAGGCGGACCTGACCACCGCTGCCGGCACCGGCTGGTCAGGGATCGCGGAAAACGTCGGGAAGGGCAAGTCCCCCACCTCGCTCCACGACGCGTTCATGGCCTCCCCCGCTCACAGGATGAACACCCTGGGTGACTACAACTACGTTGGGATCGGCACCGACACCAGTGGCGGATATCTGTACGTGACAGTGGTCTTCGTAGGGAGGGACGATGGCATCGCCTCCGACACCTCCGGATACAACACGTTCGCCGACTCCGAGAGCAAGGGATCGGTCGGCGTTGTTGACATTTCAACAGGTGAGTGGAACCTCCTCGATCTGGCAGGTAACACGACTCATTTCTTCTATGGCACTCCCGGCGACCTGCCCTTCGTCGGCGATTGGGACTGTGACGGCGACGAGACACCCGGCCTCTACCGCCAGTCGGACGGATTCGTCTATCTCCGCAATTCGAATCTGCAGGGCGTCGCCAACATCAGCTTCTTCGTCGGAGACCCGGCCGATGTCCCGCTGGCGGGCGACTTCGACGGGGATGGCTGCGACACGATCTCGATCTACCGGCCATCCGAATCCCGCATCTATGTCATCAACGATCTCGGAGTCAACGGTGAGGGCCTTGGGCAAGCCGACTTCAGCTACATCTTCGGCAACCCCGGGGACAATCCGTTCGTCGGAGATTTCGACAATGACCTGGTCGACGAGGTCGGTCTGCACCGGGAGTCGACGGGTCTCGTCTACTTCCGCAATACGCACACCCAAGGCAACGCAGATTCCCAATTCATCTTCGGCGATCCCGGGGACAAGATCGTCGCGGCCGAATGGGCACGCCGCGGTGCTCCCGGCCCAGAGACCGTAGGCTTGTTCCGACCCTCGACCGGCAACATCTTCCTCCGCTACACCAATAGCCAAGGCAACGCCAACGAGACCCTCACCTACGGAGTCGCCACGGCGCTGCCCGTGGCCGGAGATTTCGGCGTTCTCACCGGAGGCGACACGCCGCCACAGCCCGGATAGCACAACCACCACCGAGCAGCCCCGCACCACCGAACGAGCCAGAACCGCCAATAGCAGATGAGAAGACTGGCGTTTGCGTGCGAAGTCGATCTGCTCCGCGGGTAGGACTCGAACCCACAACCAATGGATTGACAGTCAGGCTCCGCGGGTAGGACTCGAACCTACAACCAATGGATTAACAGTCCACTGCTCTACCAATTGAGCTACCGCGGAAGGTTGCCGGCTGGCAGGTGCCAGGGTACCAGTCCCCGGGGTCCTACTCCGACCCCGTCTGATGGTCGATCGACCGCAAACCCTTGGCCCCGGCGGACAATCCGGTGGCCGCGACATAACGTCCCGCATCGACGAGGCCAACCCCCTGATCGACCAGCTGTGACACCGCCGGATGTCTGCGCGCCTCGGCTGCGGCCCTCTTGATCTGCTCGTAACGCTCGCGACCGGCCCTCGCACCGAGCACGTAGCCGAGGGCTGCACCCATCACCAAACCCGTCTTGAATCTCACGCGCTCGATTCTGCCACGCACATCAGGCCGTGTGCACCTGAGCAGTGTGGGGCGTGGGGGGCTGCACCGGTGGTCAGGGGAGTCCCCTGCCGTGTCCAGAAGACCACCGCGGGTGTGGGCAGTTGCACGCGAGGACATCAGGAGCTCTCCAGGAACCCTTCCAGCTTGTGCGACTTATCCGGGTGACGGAGCTTGGCCAGGGCCTTGGTCTCGAGCTGTCGGATCCGCTCTCTCGTCACTTTGAAATGGGACCCGACCTCTTCGAGAGTCCGCATACGGCCGTCAGCCAGGCCGAAGCGCATGATCAACACCTCACGCTCCCGCTCGTTCAGGCCCTCGAGCGCCATCGCCAGCTGATCCTGGAGCGAGGAGAAGGTGGCCACATCCGCCGGGCGATCCGACTCGAGATCCTCCACCAGATCGCCAAGGGTGCCGTCTTCGTCCTCCCCGACCGGGGTCTCCAGTGACACCGTGTCCTGAGCCACCCGCTGCAGCTCGGCCACACGCGCCGGGTCGATGTCGAGCTCGTCCGCGAGCTCCTCGAGGCTCGGGGCCCGGCCCATGGTCTGGGTCATCTCACGCTGCGCCCGGGTGAGCTTGTTGACCGAATCGAGAACATGGATGGGCATCCGGATGGTGCGGCCCTGATCCGCGATCGCCCGCGATATGGCTTGACGGATCCACCAGGTGGCGTACGTGGAGAACTTGAATCCACGGCGGTAGTCGAAGCGCTCCACGGCCCGCATCAAACCGACGTTGCCCTCCTGGACCAGATCGAGCAAGGCCATGCCCCGTCCCACGTAGCGGCGTGCCAGAGCCACCACGAGCCTCAGGTTCGACTGGACCAGTTGCTTCTGAGCGGCGTCCCCCATGTCGATCTCATGGCCGAGGAAGGCACGGTCCTCGTCCGAGAGGCCATCCTCGGCGATGCGGCCCTGGGCCCGCCGCCCCGCCTCCATCTGCATGGCCAGTTCGACCTCCTGCTGCCCCGTCAGCAGCGGATAGCGGCCGATCTCGTTCAGGTAGAGCCTGACGGGGTCTGACACCGAGATCTGACCGACCTCGATGAACTCCTCGGTGACCCCCGGGCCCTCCTCGGTGAGCCTGATCCCCTGGGCGCGCAGGGTGTCGGCGACCTCCTCGAATGCCTCACCGGATGCCTCGGCGTCCTCCAGCTCCTGCTGGACCTCGGCCATGGTGAGGAAGCCCCGATGTTTGCCCCGCTTGAGGAGGGCAGCGATGACCTTGCTCAGTTCCTCGTTCACAACCTGGAGGAGGATCGTTTCTCCTGCTGTAAAGCTATCAAGCGTCGGAGGTTGTCGGAATGAGCTTCGCTTCCGGGCTCCATCGCGGCCAGCTTCTGCTCGAGATCCGTGATCTGACGATCGAGCCGACGCTCCTTGATGCGGGCGGTGATCTCCTCCGACGAGCTCAGGGGTCGGTCCTCCATCGACAACGAGATCAGGAGTGATCGGGGTCCCGGATCGGAGATCTCGGTGAGCTCGACCCTGCCATCGGGCCATTGCCTGGCCAGCGCGCTGTAGGCGGCGGCGAGCCGGGGATCACCGAAGTCCTCCGACCCGAAGTCCACGACCCGATCCGGGTGAGCCACCAGGAACCGGAGCAACTCGGCCTCCATCCGATCGAGGGGCCGTTCAGCGGGCGACTCGAGCCCAGACCCGCCACGGGAGCCACCAGCGATCGCAGCCTCCGCTGTCTCCAGGTCGACCCCCACCACCCTGGCGACGTGCCGGCTGTACTCCCTCCGTGCAATGGGATCCTTCACCCGTCGCACCTGGTCGGCCGCGGCATGCAGTGCCCTGGCCCGGCCCTCCGGCCCGCTCAGTTCGAACCTCGCCACCTCGTGCTCGATCCGCCGCTCCAGCAGCGGTCTGGCCCTGGCCACCGACTGGGCCAGTTCACCGGAACGTCCTTGCTGAACCAGATCTGCGGGGTCGAGCCCGCCGGGCATGTCGGCGACGCGGAGATCGAGATCGAGCCGGAACGGCGACTCCAACTCATCGCCACGTAGGGCCGCCTTCGACCCTGCCTCATCCGAGTCGAAGGCGAGGACGATCCGCTCCCCGAACCGTCGTAGGAGATCGAAGTGCCCTTCGCCAAGTGCAGTGCCGCAGGTGGCCACCGCCGTCCTCACTCCGGCCAGATGCATCGCGATCACGTCGGTGTAGCCCTCGACGATGACAGCGGGGCTGTCGTCCGAGATCTCCCGGCGCGCACGGTCCAGCCCGAAGAGGACCTGTGCTTTGTGATAGACCACCGAGTCGGCGGAGTTGACGTACTTGGCATCCGGGTTGTTGGTCTGGGTGCGGTCGATCTCATCGATCTTCCTGCCCCCGAACCCGACCGGGTCACCCCTCAGATCGTGGATGGGGAACATGAGACGGCCCCGAAACACGTCGTAGACCCCTTTGGGGCCTTTGCGGGACAGCCCGGCATCGATTAGCACCTTGTCTTCCGCCCCTCCTGCTTTGAGCGCCTTGGTCAGGGTGTCCCAGTCCACTCCGGCGAATCCAATCCTCCATTCGTCTATGACATCGACGTCATAGCCCCGATGTCGCAGATACGCCCGGGCCGGGCCCGCCTCAGGGGCCTTCTTCAGTCGGTCGTGATAGACCTCGATGGCTGCGCGGATCGCCTCCACGGCCGCCCCCCGCCTCCCCCGCATGCGGGCGTCTGCAGGGTCACGGACGAGCGTGACCCCCGCTCTTCGGGCTAGGGCTTCGAGGGCTTCGGGAAAGTCGAGACCCTGAGTCTCCTGGACGAAGGTGAAGATGTCACCGTGCTTACCGCAGCCGAAGCAGTTGTAGAGGCCACGGGCACGGTCCACGGACATGGACGGGGTCTTCTCCTGATGGAAGGGGCAGACCGCCATGAAGCTCCGGCCCGAGCGCTTGACCTTGGTGACCTCGGCGATCAGTTCGACGAGGTCGGTCGCATCCCGAACCCGGTCGATGTCACCACGTTCTGCCATGTCTCCCGATCATAAGGACGACCGGCAGCTCCCACACGATGTAGGCGAACTCCACCGAATCGACACATCGTCGGTCACCGCGGGGCGAATCAGCCGAGTCGTTCGCCCAGATACTCGAGCAGCCGATCTATCGAAACACGATCCTGCTTCATCGAGTCCCGGTCCCGGACCGTGACGGCGTCATCCTCCAGCGTGTCGAAGTCGACGGTCACCGCGAACGGGGTCCCGATCTCGTCCTGACGCCGGTAGCGACGGCCGATCGACTGGGTGACGTCCAGCTCCACCATCCATCGCTTCCGGAGCTCGGAGGCGATGCGCTCGGCCGGGCCGATCAACTCTTCCTTCTTCGACAAGGGCAGGATGGCGACCTTGTAGGGGGCGAGCCGATGGTGAAGACGGAGCACGGTCCTCGTCTCGTCGTTCACCTTCTCTTCGACGTAGGCGTCGATCAGGAAGGCAAAGGTGGTCCTGGTGGCCCCGGCCGCCGGCTCGATGACGTACGGGAAGAATCGCTCGTCGGTGTCCTGGTCGTAGTAACGGAGATCGACCCCCGAGTGCTCGGCGTGTTGCCTCAGGTCGAAGTCGGCGCGGTTGGCGATCCCCTCCAACTCGTCCCAGTCCCAAGGGAACCGGTATTCGATATCCACCGTCCCCACCGAGTAGTGGCTGAGCTCGTCGGCCTCATGGGGCCTGATCCGAAGGTTCGACTCGGTCATGCCCAGTCCGAGATACCAGTTGAAACGCTCCTCCTGCCAATAGGCGAACCATTCGTCTGCCTCCTCGGAGCGGACGAAGAACTCCATCTCCATCTGCTCGAACTCCCGGGTCCGGAACACGAACTGCCCGGGGGTGATCTCGTTGCGAAAGGACTTGCCCACCTGGGCGATGCCGAAGGGCAGTTTCAGCCGATTGGTGCGCCGGATGTTCTCGAAGTTGGTGAATATCCCCTGGGCCGTCTCGGGACGGAGATAGATCAGGTTCTCGTCGGAGTCCACCGGGCCCATATGGGTGCGGAACATCAGGTGGAACGGCTTTGGCTCGGTGAACGTACCGGTCTTCCCGCAGGTGGGACAGGTGTCGGGGTCCTCCAGCTTGTCGAGTCGGTGTCGTGCGTTGCAGTTGCGGCACTCCACCAATGGGTCGGTGAAGACCTCCTCGTGACCAGACGCCTGCCAGACCTGGCGGGCCTGGAGGATGGCCGAGTCCAGCCCGACGATGTCGTCCCGGAGCTGCACCATGGTCCGCCACCACTCCTCCTTCACGTTTCGCAGCAGCTCCACGCCGAGCGGGCCGTAGTCATAGGCAGACCGGATTCCCCCGTAGATCTCGGAGGACTGGAAGACAAAGCCTCGCTTCTTCGCCAGGTTTGAGATCGTTTCGAGTGTCGGTTCGGTCATGGGGAGGCAACGGTGGCCCGGTAGGGCCCCTTAGTCAATCCGGGACCTGGTCTTCGGCACCGCCAAAACGGCGATCCCGGCTCTGGTAGTCGAGGACTGAGTCCAGCAGGGCCTGTCGGTCGAAATCGGGCCAGAGGATCCCGGGGAAGTGGAACTCGGCGTACGCCGCCTGCCAGAGGAGGAAGTTGGACAGACGATGCTCGCCCGACGATCGAATGATCAGGTCCACGTCGGGCATGTAGGGGATGTAGAGAGAGCCCGCCAGCGCGGTCTCGTCGATCTCGTCCGGCGTCATTTCTCCCGCCACCGCCCTTGCAGCGAGCGACCGGGTGGCTTCGACGATCTCCCGACGACTCCCATAGTTGAACGCGAACACCAGGCTCAGATCGGTGTTGCCGGCGGTCATCTCGGCCGCCTCTGCCATGTGTTTGCGATTTCGGTCCGGGATCCTGGGATCGTCCATGTCGCCGGCGAAGAGCATGCGCACCCCCTGGGCATGCAGATCGTCCCGGCGCCGGGTGAGCAGATCCTCGTTGAACCACATGAGGAACTCGACCTCTTCCTCGGAGCGCGACCAGTTCTCGGTAGAGAAGGTGTAGGCACTGAGCCACTCGATCCCGATCTCCAACGCCCCCTCCACGGTGTCGAACAGGGCAGCTTCACCGGCGGCGTGCCCGGCGGTTCGGGGCAGCCCGCGTGCGTTGGCCCAGCGCCCGTTGCCGTCGAGGATCAGGCCGACATGTCTCGGGATTCGGTCGGCGTCGAGGCCGGAGAGATCGAGGCTCACTCCATCACCGCCAGCGAGGTCAGCTTCCGGTCGAGGTGGTACTCGACGAACCGTCGGGCGACGCCCATGGCCTCGCCGGCCAGACTCACGTCGGTCTGCGGCATCTGGCCGAACTCCGCACTGGCGAGCGCGGCCAGATACTCGGTGACCCCGTCACGAAGACGGACCGCACCTTCGGTCCGACAGACGTCACAGATGGCGCCGCCACCTCCGAAAGAGAAACGATGGAGGTCTCCCATCCTTCCGCACGAGGCGCAGACCTGTAGCGACGGGGCGACGCCCACCACGTCGGCCAGCTTGAGCAGATAGCTGGTGATCAGGTCGGCGCCGATCTGCCCCGCTTCCAGCGCCCGCAGCCCCCGGTGCAGCAAGAGGAAGAGACGCATCGAAGACTCGTCCTCCTGGGCCACCGCGTCGGCTGCCTCCACCATCGTCCCCGCCGCAATCACGGCGTCGAGACTCCCCCTCAACCTGGGGAAGGGCTCGATGACCGCGACCTGGGTGATGGTGTCGAGATTGCGGCCTTCGTAGAGGACCAAGTCGACATGGGTGAAGGGCTCGAGACGCCCCCCGAACCGGCTCTTCGTCTTGCGTATCCCCTTGGCCACCGTGCGGATCTTCCCGCTGTTTGGGCTGAGCAGCACCACGACTCGATCGGCTTCCCCGAAGGGATAGCCGCGGAGAACGATCCCTTGGTCGTGTCTGAGGGCCATTGACCGATCAGGGTAGGAGTCGAGATGACGTTCTAGGTTGTACGTTGTGCCGATGGCTCTCGTTTCAGAATCCGAGATCGAGGCGTTCGTGGAGGCGCATCCCGCCTGGGCCAAGGAGGGCGACGCCATCGCACGCACCTATGAGTTCGCCGACTTCAACGAGTCGATGGGCTTCGTCACCAGGGTTGCCCTGGCGGCCGAGAAGGCCGATCACCATCCCGACATCGACATCCGCTGGAACAAGGTGACCCTCACCCTCTCCACGCATTCGCAAGGCGGAGTCACGGCGAAGGACCTCGACATGGCCGACCTCTGCGAAAGCCTGGCCTAACCGTTGGAGGCTACTCGAAGCCGAGACGGTCGAGCAACTGGGGGCGGCGTTGCCAGTCGGGCTCGACCTTGACCTGGAGGCTGAGGTTCACCCGGTTGCCCAGCAGGGCCTCGAGGTCATGACGCGCCTCGGTCCCCGCAGTCTTGAGCAGGGACCCCCCCTTGCCGATGACGATCCCCTTCTGGCTCTTTCGCTCCACGATCACATCTGCGGCGATGTCGATCAGGCCGTTCTCTCTCTGCTCGAGGTCCTCGACCAGCACGATCAGGGAGTGGGGCAGCTCTTCACGAAGCCGGTCCAGGAACTTCTCCCTCACTATCTCGGCGATCACCAGCTCCTCCGGCTGGTCGGTGGTGACACCCGGCGGGTAGTACGCCGGGCCCTCGGGGAGACGATCCACTATCTCGCTGACGAGCTCAGGGACCCCTGCGCCGACCCGGGCCGATAGCGGGATGTACGCGGCGAAGTCCCACTCCCCCGCTTCGGAAAGTTGCCGGACCACCTCGCCCTTGCCGGCCGTGTCGACCTTGTTGACGACGACGATGACCTCTGACCCCGCGTCGTTCAGGCGCTCGGCGATGAGCCTGTCGCCAGGTCCAACCGGCATGGAAGCGTCGATCATGAAGACAACGACGTCGGCCTCGCCGAGAGTGCCATAGACCAGGGTGTTGAGCCGGGCGCCCAGCTCGTTCCTCGGCTTGTGCAGGCCGGGCGTGTCGACGAGGACGATCTGAAATCCCGGATCGTCACCTGGCTCTGTGACGACGCCGCGAATGACATTTCGGGTCGTCTGCGGCCGGGAGGAGGTGATAGTGACCTTGGAACCGACCATGGCGTTGACCAGGGTCGACTTCCCAACATTCGGCCGCCCCACAACGGGCACGAACCCCGACTTCATTCGGCGTCCACTGCCTCCGTGACCGACACCGACACGTCGGCGACGCGGCGTCCCTGCATCCTGGTGACGGTGAGCCGCAGTGGGCCGTGGTCGAACCGCTCGCCCTCTTCGGGAACTCGCTCCGCCAGCCCCATCACCAGGCCGGCCACGGTGTCCCAGTCCTCGTCGGGCACAACCACCCCGGTCAACTCGGCCAGCTCATCCACTGCAAGTCGGCCGTCGACGTCCCAGCCTCCGTCGGCACGGGCCGAGATGAAGATTTCCTCCTCGTCGGTCTCATCCGTGATCTCCCCCACGAGCTCCTCTAGAAGGTCCTCGATCGTGACCAGGCCTGCAACCTCCCCGTATTCATCGACAACGATCATCTGGTGCTCGTGGCTGGCCCTCATCTCTCCCAGCAGCACCGAGGCCAGCTTGGTCTCAGGGATGAACTCCACCGGCCTCATGACCTCCGCCACCGATGACGGACGCCGCCCTTCACCGAGCAGAGGCAACAGATCCTTCACCATGACCATGCCCACTATGTCCCCGTTGCTCGACACGGGTATACGGGAGTATCCCTCCTCGGTGGCGACGCCAATCAGCTCCTCGACCGACGCGGTGACCGGCACGGTCACCATGTCCGGCCTGGGGGTCATCACCTCACGCACCACCGTGTCACCGAAATCCAACACCGAGTCGATCATGTCCCGTTCCTGTTCGGTGTCCCCCTCAGGCTCGTCGGGCTCAGGCTCGGCCCCATTCCCATTGCCATCGGCGATGAGATCCGTGGCCCAGCCACCCAATGCCACCGCAACCTCGAGAAGGCCGGCCGATCGATAGGCAATGGTGTGTGATCGTCGTCTCCCCAACTGTCTCGGGACGAGGTCTCCGACGAGGAACACGAGGAGGAACACCAGCGCTGCATACCCGATGGCGGTCCCCAGCGGCTGGCCGGACGTCACCAACACAGTCCCGGCAATCGCCGCCAGCAGCAGTACGGCTGAGCCCGCCATGGCGACTGCCGGGGTGATGTCCTCCCGTTCCTCGAGGAGCTTGGCCACAGTACCTGCTCCCCCAACGTCGTCGGCGGCGTCACGCAACGCGTCCGCCCTCGGAACCCTGGCCAAGGCCGACCCGGCGAGGCGTAGCCACGCGGCCATGACAAGGGCCACGATGGTGACGATCAGGATCACCACGTTCATGGCCGGTCCACTCCGACCAGAGCCAGCAACTCGGTCTCCCGGCGCTCCATGAGCTCGGCGTCGTCATCGTCGATGTGGTCGTACCCGAGCAGGTGCAGGATGCCATGGGCGACCATGAGGGCCATCTCGTCGGCGAACCCATTGTCGTGCTCGGTCGCCTGCCTTCCGACGTACGCCGGAGCGACTATCACGTCGCCGATCGCGAGCGGTGGCCCGTTGTGGTCGTGGTCGGGCACCACCCCGGGCATCAACTCCTCCACCGGGAAGGCAAGAACGTCGGTTGGGCCCGTGCGCTCCAAGAAACGCTCGTTGTACGACGCCATCTCGTCGTCCGTCACGAGGAGGACGGTCACCTCCGTCTCGTCCGGGTAGCCCTCCTCGGAGAGAACCAGCTCGGCGAGACGCCGGAGTTGGATGAGATCAACCGGTTCCCCTTGCTCGTCGGCCAGGAAGACGCTCACTGGCCGGCGCCGGGTTTTCGACTCGGAGGGTCGTCCATCAGGATCCGGGGAAGTTCGGGTAGGCGATCCTCTGATGGTAATGACCGACCAGCGAGTCGAGGAAGGCCGATCGGATCAGGGTCATCTCAGCCAGCGTCAGAGGCGACTCCGAAAGCTGGCCATCGTTCAGCTTCTCGTCGATCACCCGGCTCACGACCTTCTCGATCGCCTCCGGTGTCGGCTCCTCCGTCTGGAAGATGGCCCGGCAAGCTGCCTCGAGGGAGTCGGACAGCATCACGATCGCGCTTTCGGCGGTGGTCGGCTTGTGGCCGATATGTCTGAAGTCGTTGGGGTTCACGTCGTGGCCGGCCTGGTCCCTCGCCTTCTCGTAGAAGAAGCGCATGATCCCGTCGCCGTGGTGGCTCACGATTCCGGTGGCCACGTCCGAGGGGATCTTGAACTGCTGGGCCAGGACGATCCCATCGCTCACATGCCGACGGATCACCTCGGCCGACTCCAGCGGCGTGAGGAAGTCGTGCGGGTTCTGGATCCCGAATTGGTTCTCGATGAACATCGTGGGGTTCTCCGTCTTGCCCAAGTCGTGGTAGTAAGCCATGGCACGGGCGAGGAGGGCATTCCCCCCGATGGCACGAGTCGCAGCATGAGCCAGTGTCCCCACCATCAGAGAGTGGTTGAACGTGCCGAACGCCTTCTCCTGCAGGAGCTGAAGGGCCGCGTGATTGCGGTCGGTGAGGTCGAGCAGGCTGAGACTGGTCGTTATGTCGAAGGCGGACTCGAAGAACTGCAGGGCGGCAAGGCCGACCAGCGAGGCGATGGCCGAGATCCCGAACGCCCACAACATGGACTCGCCGATCAGGATGAGCGGGATCCCCAGCTCGACACCCATGACAGGGACAGGGATGTCCGTTGGACCGGCGTGGAAATACCACGCGGTGGCACCGGCGACGACTGCGGCGGCGGCGGCTGACAGGATCACCGCGGTGCGGAATGCCCCGCGGCTGCTCACCGAGCTGACGAACGGGATGGGCGCCAAGGTGGCCAGGGCGCCATAGACGGCCACTCCCGTGTCCTGAGTCCCGGCTGCGGCGAGCACTCCCACTGCCAGCGCCATGAGCACCGCGATCCTCGAGTCGAAGAGGATTGCCGTCATGAACCCGAAGGCGACCGCAGGAAGGACGTACCAGCTCGAGGCCGGCTGGAACACCACAGTGGCCCGCACCGCGCCGGCGGCGAGGACGAGGAGGATGCCGAGCAGCGCCATCATCCGAGGCCGGGCCCAGAACTCGGGTCGGAAACGGGACAGATAGAGCCCGAGCGCCCCGACGGTCACAGCCAGCACGGCCAGCAACCCGGCGTCGGCCTCAGCCTGTGACGCGACCGACGTCGTGGCGTCGATGGCATCGAGGTGGAGCTGTTCCAAGGGCTCGCCCTGCGCCACGATCAGCTGATCAGCGAAGTAGGTGACCTCCACGTCATCGACTGCTTCGGCCGCCTCGGTCCTGGCCTCCTCGGTCGCAGCCTCATCGACCAGGAAGTTGGCCTGGAGGAAGGTGGCCACGATCTCGCCGGCTGCCTCGCTGGCTGCCTGGTCCGGGCCGGGGGGGTTGGTGTCCAGATAGACCACCTGGGGCGGGTTGGAGCGGAGACGTTGCTGGGCAGCTGACAGTTGGTCTGGCGTGATGCGGGCACCAAACTCCTGGAAGAGCCGGTCCACTGCCTCCTGGCGGATCACCGGGAAATGCGGGGTCTCCCCCAGGGCCGCCCTGACCACATCGTCGGCGGCAGTGAAGGCCAGTGTCTCGACGGCGTCATCGGCGACGGTGTGGTCGGCTGTCACCCGGGCGACCACCTCGTCCACGGGGCGTAGGTTCGCCTGTAGGGGGATCGCCTCGCCGGTGCAGGCGCCACCCGGCTCACATTCCACGACCTGTTGGTAGTTGGGGCTGCCCACCATGTAACCGTCGGGCATCTGGGCATCGGCCGGGTCGACGGAGACCAGGGCGACTCCGGCAGGCACCTCGGCAGACCAGACCCCATTGACGTCGGTCATCACCTCGACGGTCTCCTCCCCGA
>JAICNB010000089.1 GCA_025928935.1 Acidimicrobiia bacterium | reverse complement strand
GTGGGCACGCGCCGCCACTTCGGGCACCACCCCGCCAAAGCGAGCATGGAGCTCGACCTGAGAGCCGAGCACATTGGACAGGGTCTCCGACCCGCGCACCACCGCCACTGCGGTCTCGTCACACGAGGTCTCGAAAGCGAGGATGAGAGGGTTCACCGCAGGCCCTCCAGCCGCTCCCGGTACACATCAACGTCGATGTCGTGCACCCAGAGGATCAGGGCGTCGTCGTCTCCGTAATACCCCCTCCGCACCCCGACCGGGGCCAGGCCAAGTCGGGCATACAGCCTCCGGGCCTCCTCGTTCGTCGACCTCACCTCGAGGGTGAGGTGACGCGCTCCCTCCGACACCGCTGCCTCGATCAGCGCCAGCATCAGCTCCAGGCCGATGCCCCGTCGTCGCCATTCCGGGTCGACGAGCAGGTTGGTCACGTGAGCCTCGTCACCGACCAGCATCAGCCCGCCCCACCCGACAACCCCGTCCTGGTCGGCGGCGAGATAGATGCGGTTCTCGGCGGCCAGCTCGTCACGAAACACAGTCTCGGTCCACGGGGCGGGGCGGTTGGCCGCTTCCATGGCCACGACCGTCTCCAGATCCTCGAAGGTGAGCCGGCGGATCATCACGGTGGTCACGCCCCCGCCCACGGGCCCTCCTGACGGAGCTTGGACCAGTTGATGGTGACGTCGGGGTCGCGGAGATAGATGGGACGGATCTCGGTCGACGGGGGGAATTCGTCTTTCTCGTACTTGCCACGGGCCACCTCGGCCAGGGCCACCGCGTATGGGTACCTGGGTCTGCCCACCTTGACCCGATGCAAGCCTCGAAGAAGCCCCTTGGGAAAGTCCCCGGTGTCCCCCACGATCAAGCTGTCCTCCGATGCGGAGTCGAGCTGGGCTCGTAACACCTCAGGCCTGACCAGTTCGGGGTCGGTGGCGCGGACCACCCCTCCCGGGACCGGTTGATAGCGCGCTACGGCCCACTCCCCCCGTCTCACGTCGATCACCGTCCAGATGAGACGGTGCCCGGTCCTCGCCTCGAGGGCGAGTGCGTCGGTGGAGACGGCAGGGATGATCGGGATCCCGAAGGCGGCGGCCAGACCCTGCGCGGTGGCGACACCGACCCGGATCCCCGTGTACAGGCCGGGCCCGATGTCGACCGCGACGGCGTCGAGGGCGGACGGCGACCAGCCGACCTGGTCGAAGCAGAAGTCGATGGCAGGAACCAGGAAAGTGGCATGGCCCCTCGGGTCGATTCGGGAGGCCGCGGCGAGGGTGGTGGCGTCCTCGACGAGGGCTACCGAGGCTCCCGGCGTGGAGGTCTCGATGGCGAGCAGCCTCATGCCACCAACCCGAGGTCTCGCTCGGTCCACACCCCTTTTGGCATCAGACGCAGGAGTCTCGTCCCATCCTCCTCGACGACGAAGTCGATGCGGAGGTGATCCTCGGGGAGCTCACCTTCCAGGGCGTCACCCCACTCGATCACCACCACTCCGTCCGCGCCGAGATCGAGCACCTCCAGGTCGTCGAACTCATTCGCCGACCTGAGCCGGTAGACGTCGACATGGACCAAGGGGAGAAAGCCACTCCGATACTGACGAACCAGCACGAAGGAAGGGCTCAGCACCTGCTCTTCGATGCCGAGACCGGCGGCCAGGCCGGTCGTGAAGAGTGTCTTGCCCACCCCCAGGCCACCGGCGAGCAGGATGAGGTCGCCGGGTCGCAATGTGGCAGCCAGCTTGCGGGCGACGGCGGCGGTGTCCGCCTCGGTGGGGCAGGGGATCTCGATCAACCGAACAGCTCCATCTGGGCGGCCTCGAGATCGGGCTCCGTCGGCTCAGCCACCTGTGGCGGAGCTTCGAGGAGGGAGCGGACCAGGGCGAAGTCCTCCCTCATCTGACCGGTTACCCGGTCCCCTCCCCTGAGGGCGGCCGCCGGATGAAAGGTGGGGACGAGCATGGCCCCCAGCCACCAGTTGTGGGGGCGGCCGCGCAGCCTGGTGATCCCGGTCTCGGTGTTGAGCAACAGCTTGGTGGCGAAGTTGCCCAGGGTCATCACCACTTCGGGTGAGATCAGACGGATTTGCTCACGGAGGTATCCCTTGCAGGACTCGATCTCGTCGGGGCGGGGATCGCGATTCCCCGGGGGGCGGCACTTCAGCACATTGGCTATGTAGACCTCGGAACGCTGCATGCCGATCTCACCGAGCAGGGTGTCCAGCAGCTTGCCCGCCGCACCGACGAAGGGCTCACCCTGCAGGTCTTCGTTCTGGCCGGGCGCTTCGCCGACGAACATGAGCCGGGCACGGGGATCACCGACGCCGAACACCACCTGGGTCCGTGTCTCGGCCAGCGCGCATTGGGTGCAGACGAGGGCGCGCGTCTTCAACTCCTCGAGGATCTGGACGCTGTCGCTCACCACGCCCATTGTGGCGCGTAATTGGGAGCCACAGGCTCGTATGTGACACCTCTCGCTCCCAATTTCGAAGGAAATCAGCCGGCAGCCGCCCGCACCGACCGCTCGATGGCGGCCGCGGTGGCGCCGAAAGCGGCCTCGGCGACCGTTTCGACGTCGACGTCGACGGTGCCGCAGGAGACAGCGAACACGATGTCGCCGTCGAATCTGGTGTGGACGGGACGGATACACGCCCCCAAAGCGTCGTGGGCCCGGACTGCCAGCCGGCTCAAAGCCGATCGTGTCAGCTGGGCGTCGGTGGCGAGCACGACGAGCGTGGTGTGGGCGATCGATTCGGGAAAGGGAGCGGGCGGTCCCGGCTCGTGGGGGCCACCGGTGAGCGGCTCACCTGAGAGACTGAACACGTCGCCCACCGCGTTGAGCACCACCAGGGCACCTACCTTGGCCTCGCCGGCGGGGCGGAGGGCCGAGCCCAGGCCGCCAGGCTGCATGTGCTCGAAGCCGCGCCATTTCGCCACCGTCGTGCCGGTGCCGGCACCTATTCGTCCCGATGTCACCGGCTCGGAGCTGGCAGCCCGGTAGGCGGCCTCCCCATGGTCGGGGCCGGGTCGGACTTCGGAGCCTGGAGAAAGGTCGAACACCACGGCGGCGGGGACGATGGGAACCCGGGCCACCGGGGTGACGTGGCCGCGCCCGTCGGCCTCCAGGGCCCGGACCACACCGTCGGCCGCGGCCAGCCCGAAGGCGCTGCCCCCGGTGAGGAGGATCGCCTGGATCTGTTCCACCCGCATCCCGTGCTCGAGGAGCGCAGTCTCACGCGAACCGGGTGCGGCGCCCCGGACCTCGCCAGCGGCGACATTTGGCTCGGGGAAGACGACGACAGTGCACCCGGTCCCCGCCTCCATGTCGGACCAATGCCCTACCTCGACACCTTCGACGCCGGTGATGGTGTCGTTCACTCCACGTACCTCCGTGGCACCCGGGGGCCGATCCCGCAGACGATCTCATAGGAGATGGTCCCCAGGGCACGGGCCCAGTCATCGGCGGATATCTCGGAGTCACCCTGTCGGCCGAGCAGAACGACCTCGTCGCCGACACCGACGTCGGCATCGCCCACGTCCACAACGATCTGATCCATCGTGACGGTGCCGGCGAGGGGATAGGGCTCGCCGCCGATGAGGGCCGTGCCTTCCTGCGATAGGCGGCGCGGGTAGCCGTCGGCGTACCCGATCGGGACCGTCGCCACCGTCGAATCGTGGGAAAGGGCCCGGATCCTCCCGTAGCTCGGTCGTGACCCGGCCCCGAGCCGCTGGATGTGGGAGACATGGCTGACGATGCGCATCGCAGGTCGCAGCTCGATCACGGATCGGGTCTCGTCGTTGGGATGCAGGCCGTAGGTGCCGAGGCCGACCCGGGCCAGCGATCGCCGGGCTTCGGGGAAGAGGACCGCCCCGGCAGTGTTGGCCAGGTGGACCATCGGCACGTCGTAGCCGTCGATGGTGTCCTCGAAGAGCTGGATCTGCCGGCGAGTGAAGTCGGCGTCTTCGTCTGCGACCGGGAAGTGGGTCCAGAGGGCGGCGACCCGGAGATTGGGATTGTCGCCGATGGTGGACATGAGTTCGCCTAGCCCGGACGGGGCGACACCGACCCGGTGCATGCCCGTGTCGACCTTGACGTGGAGGTCGAAGCCGACCCCGGTCTCGGCCAGGGCGTCGACGAAGCCGGGCGTGTAGACGGTCGGGGTGAGACCCCACTTGGCCACTTCGATTGCGTCCCTGGGGTCGGGCTCGGAGAGCACGATGATCGGGGTCTCGATCTCGGCCTCACGAAGCCGGATCCCCTCCTCGAGCAACGCCACCGCCAGCGAGGAGGCCCCGGAATCCATCGCCGCCTCGGCGACCGGGGCATCACCATGCCCGTAGGCATCCGCCTTCACCACCACACACAGCTCGGAGGGGGCGAGCAGGTCCTTGAAGACGGCCACGTTGTGACGGATGGCGCCCAGGTCGATCTCGGCGTAGGTGGGCCTCACCAGGCGAACCGCCCGACATGGCGGGCCAGGGCGTCGGAGGTGAGGGTGGTGGTGGTGGCGAGGTCGGCGCCGGCGACGCCGTGCCAGTAGGCGCCTGAGACGGCGGCGGTCCGCGGCTCGAGACCGCGGGCCCACAGAGCCCCGACCATCCCGGAGAGGACATCGCCGGTCCCGATGCTGGCCAACTCGGGCCCACCGGTGCGGACCAGGATCGGCTCCGATCCGTCGCTGATCAGTGTCGGGTTCCCCTTCAGCAACACCACGACACCCTTCTTCCCGGCATAGGCACGAACCGAGAAGGCTCCGCCACCCACCCCGGCCACCCGCTCGAACTCGGCGCTATGGGGAGTGACGACGACGTCAGCCCCCCCTTCGGCGGCGGCGTCGACCATGACCGGATCCAGTCCCCCGGCGTCGAGCAAGACACGGTGGGCCTTTCCGACGATGGGGATGACGGCCTCCCGATCCTCTTCGGACAGCCCGGGCCCGGCGATGACCACGTCGAAGCGATCGAGACGGGCCTCCGCCTCCTCGACCGCCATCGTGAGCAACTCCGGTGCCGCCGCCGTGACCAGATCGGCTCGTGGCGACGAGACGGCGAC
Organism: Acidimicrobiia bacterium; assembly: GCA_025928935.1. GTDB lineage: Bacteria > Actinomycetota > Acidimicrobiia > Spongiisociales > ZC4RG35 > JARDZU01. Next base: position 3,894 of record JAICNB010000089.1, on the reverse strand, counting down.
CGATCCAGCCCCGAAGTGGAGAGCCGAGCGGGCGGCGAGGACGGCTGCCCCCACCATCCCGGTCGACCCGCCGGCCACCAGCACGGCGCCGGCGGACCACTTGTGGGTGCGTCGGTGTCGGCCCGGGCGGGGGGCGTCGGATTCCTCGGCTAGCCACATCGAAGGCTCGCCGCCTTCGATCCCGATATCGGCCACGGTGACGACTCCACAGTGCTCCGGTCCCTCACCCCGGACGTGCCCCGTTTTCAAGGCCCCGAACGTCACCGTCTCCACCGCGCGGAAGGCTCGCTCGTCGACATTGCCGCTGCTGGGATCGATCCCAGTCGGGTAATCCACCGCGATGACCGGGGCGGGTGTGTCCATCCAGGCCAGGACCTCACGAGCCAGGCCACCCCGCCCCCCTCCGCCGAACAGGGCGTCGATGACCAGATCGGCGTCGGTGACCGCCGCCAGCGGTCGCATCGAGACCCGTTGCTGCTGGGCCAGGGCCGCGGCGTTGATCGCCTCCGTGGTGCGTGGCTCGGTGAGGGCGTGGATCTCGACTGCGGCGCCACGTCGCTTCAGGTAGCGGGCCGCCACATACCCGTCACCGCCATTGTTCCCCGGGCCGGCGAGCACCACCACCCGGCGCCCGTATCCGGCGCCGAGCCTGGCGGCCGAGACCGCCACCGCGAACCCGGCCCGGTCCATGGCCTGGTCCAGGTTCCCGGTGTACGCCTGGTCGACCCTCCGGTACTCCTCGGCGGTGAGGATCGGCTTCATCGCGATCGAGGCTACTTCCCCTGTTCTGTGCGGATTCGCGCGGCAGGAAGCGCGGTAAACCTGCACAGAATGATCGATCAGGCCCTGCCCACCGCCGCCCAGGCCTTCCCCCGCACGGTGAAGGGGAACTCGGATACCGTCTTGCGGCACTGCTCCCGAAGCCTTGCCCGATAGGTGGGCTCCAGGCTGGCGACGAAGGTCCCGGCCGGCCCCACCCCGAGGGTGAAGGGCTCCCACCACTCCTCGAAGCTGGTGTGCTCGACGGCCAGGGTCAGGCTGGTCTCGCTCACCTCGTCGAGACCTGCCTGGCGGAAGTAGTCGCCGAGCTGGCCCTGTCTCACCCCGGGCAGCCTCGACTCGTCGTCCACGTTCGGGTCGATCTCACGGGCCGCCTGCCAGAACTTCCGCAACGGGCCCTCGTGGCCCCCGTGGTCCCACACACAGGCGGCGACGACGCCACCGGGCCGGGTCACGCGGCGCATCTCGGCCACCCCGGCCACCGGGTCCTTCAAGAAATGGATGACGAGTTGGGCCAGCACCACGTCGAACTCGTCGTCGGGGAAGGGAAGATCGTCGGCGCCTGCCTGTCTCACGTCGACACCCGGGTAGCGCTCCCCTACCGCGGTGACGAACGGCTCGGAGGGATCGACCGCGGCGACGTTCTCGGCCCCGAGCCGGCGCACCAGCTCGGCGGTGAGTGCCCCCGGGCCGCACCCCACGTCGAGGGCGCGCTGTCCGTCACTGACCCCGGCCAGGTCAGCCAACTGGGGGGTGAGCTGGACCGAGTAGCGGCCCATGAACCGGTCGTAGGCGTCGGCGGAGGTGAAACTCATCGGACCGGAATCTAGGCGTGGGGGGCGAGCGGCCTCATTCGTGCTCCCCGACCGCGATGGCCACGACCAGTGCGCTGGTGTCGGTGTGGGTGATGGTGATCAACACGTCGGTGACCCCGAGCGCCTCCGCCCGCCGTTGCGCCCGGCCCGACATGCGGACCTTGGGCTGGCCCCCGCCGGTTATCTCGATGCTCCGCCAGCCGATCTGACGCCAGCCCCGGCCCATCGACTTCATCACGGCCTCCTTGCCGGCGAAGCGCGCCGCTAGACGGCGGGACGGGTTGGCGAACCGAAAGGCGTACTCCCGCTCGTGCTCGGTGAAGCAGCGCTCGGCGAAACGGGGGTATTTGACGAGGACATGTTCGACCCGCTCCACATCGGCCAGGTCCACCCCGAGGCCGATGATCTTCATCTCATGCCCCGCCGAACACCGATCTGATCTCGGTCACCACCATGTCACGCTGGTCGGCGGTGAGGGACGAGCCGCTGGGGATACACAGCCCGTGCTCGAACAGACGCTGCGAGACCGCCCCGCCGTAGACCTCACATTCGGCGAACACCGGCTGGAGATGCATCGGCTTCCAGACGGGGCGGGCCTCGATGTCGAGCGACTCGAGGTGGAGACGCACCGCCTCTCGGTCGACCCCGGCCGCCTCCGGGTCGAAGGTGAGCGTGGTCAGCCAGAACGTTGAGCGGTTGCCCTTTGCCTCGGGCATGAATTCGACCCCGGGTAGGTCTCCCAGCGCTTCTCGATAGAAAGCGTTGTTGGCCCGTCTGATGTCGACCCGTCGCTTCAGGTCGGCCAGTTGGGACCGGCCCAGGGCGGCGAGCAGGTTGGACAGGCGGTAGTTGTATCCGATGGTGGTGTGCTGATAGTGGGGGGCGGGATCCCGGGCCTGGGTCGACAGCCAACGTGCCTTGGTCGCCCAGTCGCCATCGTCGGTCACCAAAGCGCCGCCGCCGCTGGTGGTGATGATCTTGTTCCCGTTGAAGGAAAGGGCGGCCATGGCACCGAAGCTGCCGGCGGGCGATCCGTGATGGGTCGCCCCCAGAGCCTCGGCGGCGTCGGAGACGAGGGGCACCCCATGCCGGACGAGGAGAGGGACGATGGCGTCGTAGTCGGCGCACTGCCCGTAGATGTCGACCGGGATGCAGGCGGCGTACTCGCCGTTCTCCAGTGCTTCGGCGAGCAGGTCGGGGTCCATGTTCCAGCTGTCGGCGATGCTGTCAATGAGGACCGGTGACGCCCCGGTATAGCGGATGGCGTTGAGCGTGGCAGAGAAGGTGAGGCTGGAGACGAGGACCCGATCGCCCGCTCCCACGCCGAGCAGGAGCAGGGCGAGATGGAGGGCAGCGGTCCCGCTGGACAGGGCCACACCGTGACTCCGCTCGGTCACCGCCGCCAACTCGGCCTCGAAGGCGTCGACCTCAGGCCCGAGTGGGGCGATCCAGCCACTCTCGAAGGCCCGATTGATGGCGGCCTGGTCGGCCAGACCGGTATGAGGTGGTGAGAGATAGATGCGGCTCATCGGCTGACGACGAGGCTAACGGGGGCCGCGACCGCGGCAACGGGGGTCTCGAGCCGGCCTATTTGCGCCAATCGGTTTGTGCTGGGAGGACTTCATCCCTTGGCTTGCTGAGTCGCACGATGAGATCCGCCATGAGGGCGGCCAAGAGAAGTATGAATCCAGCGGAGAACATCAAGAGTGTGTTGCCCGCGATCCTCCAGTTGGCTCCAACGATGTCGTAAATCAGTTTTCCCGATGCGATCAGGAGGATCGTCAAGGCCACCGGCATGAAGACCTTCATCGGGTTGTACGAAAGGACCATGCGGACTACTTGGAGCAGGTAAAGCTTCGTATCCGCCCACCAGTGGAACTTCGACTCGCCAGCACGCGGGAAGTAGGGGATGGGGACGTACTTCACCGAGTAGCCATTTGCCAGGAAAGTCATCGTGATGGTGGTCACACACGAGAAACCCGACGGGAGGAAGTGGAGGTACTGTTTTCCGACCACACGACGAAACGCTCGAAAACCAGAATTGAGGTCAGGTATCTCGGTCGACGTGAGGTACTCAGCCAGTTTTCGAATCAACCACTTGGCTTTGGACCGAATGAACGGAGTTGCTCCCGTCTCGACTCGACGAGCACCAACGACTTGATCCCAACCTCGTAGCTCCCTAACCAGACTCGGGATCTCGTCGTTTGGATACGTCATATCGACGTCCGTCCAGACGACGACTTCCCCACGGGCCTCCCGTGTGCCGATCCTGCGTGCAGCTCCGGGTCCGCGGGTCTGC
>JAICNB010000071.1 GCA_025928935.1 Acidimicrobiia bacterium | reverse complement strand
TCGTCTCCCTGGGACGGGGTGGTGGGTGGGTCGCAGGCCCGGCACTGGTCGTCGTGGCTGCGGCATCGCTGACCCAGACGGTGCTCTTCGAGCCGGTTCTCTGGTTCACCCTCGGGCTGTGGCTCGCGTCCAGCAGCACCCGAAAGCCGGTCGAGGTCGCAGTCGGGGTCACATGACGGTCGGCGACGAGCTACGGCCCCCTGGCAATGGCTTTCGCGCCCCAGGGACCGGGCTCATGGTCGGTGGCAGCCTGGTCGCCGCCTTCGGCGCCTATGTCTTCCAGATCATCGGGGGCAGGGCGCTGGGAGCGGAGGGCTTTGCCCCGATCTCGGTGCTGTGGACGATGTTCTTCATCGTGGCCACCGTGGTCCTGGTCCCGGTGGAGCAACATGTCACCCGGGAGGCGGCCTCCGGGCGAAGGGTGCTGACCTGGCACGGGTTGCTCCCGGCCCTCCTGGCGATCACCTTCGCCACGGTGGTCGGCCTGGCCTTCGTCGTTTTCACGCTCGATCGGGCCTTCGTCGGAGACGAGACCTTCCTCCTGATCACCACCGTTCTCTTCATCTCATACGGGGTCTACGAAGTGGGCAAGGGCTTGCTCGCCGGTCATCGAAAGTTCGGGCTGGTCGGCTGGTCCATGATCGGCGAGTCGGTGGGCCGGCTCTTGCTCGCGGTCGCCTTCCTGGCGGTCTCCACAGGCGCCACATCGCTCGGTTGGGCGATGGCCCTAGGCTCGTTCACGGTCTTGGGCAGCCGGTTCTGGAGGTTCGACCACCAGGCCGAATCGGGCTCCCTGGCCGTGGCCACCCGATTCCTCGGTGTCTACGTCCTGGCCAGCGCCGCCTCACAGACCTTGCTGGCGGGCGCCCCCCTCGCGGTGCTCGCCCTCGGGGGCAGCGCCGAGATGATCAGCGTGGCCTTCGTCACCTTCACCTTGTACCGGGCCCCGCTCACCCTCACCTACCTCCTCCAAGGGCGACTTCTTCCGTACCTGGTTCGGATGACCGAGACCGGTGACCGGACCGAATCGGATCGTCTGGTGACCTGGCTCCTCTGGGCCGGAGCCGGGTTGTGTTTGGCCGGTGCACTCACCGGGTACCTCGTCGGCCCGGATGTGGTTCAGCTGTTGTTAGGCGGCGAGTTCAGGCCCTCCTCCGATGTCGCGGCCCTCGTCGCTGGAGGCGTGGTGGCTGCAGTCACCGTCCAGGTGGTAGGTCAGTTTCTCGTCGCCCAAGGCCGTACCCTCGCCCTCACCGTGGTGTGGTCGCTCGGCCTGGCCTCGGCCATCCTCCTCCTCGCCCTCAGCGACCTCGAGCCCTTGACCCGGACCGCACTCGCGTTTGCGGTCGGCGAGGTCGTCGCCTTGACTGCCATGTGGCGAGTGGCCCGCTTCAGGACGGTTCAAGAGGAGGCGCCACATGTCCGATAACGGGACGATGCGTCGTCCAACGGCGTACTGCGCCGTGCTGGCCCTCCTGGTCGGCATCACAGTCTTCATCCCAGCCCCACCCCCAGCCGAGGCCGCGACGATCACGGGGGTGGGTTCGGTGTATGCCGGGATCTACTCGGAGCAGTTCAATGCCTCTGCTGATCTGGACGCTCTCGCCGCAGCCACAGGCAAGCGGATGACCTTCGCCGGGACCTTCAACTCCGTCAATGAGAACGACGGCGTGGCGGGAGGCTGGTCCAACACCAGGGAGATGTTCGAAGAGGTATGGGCCGGCAAGGCCACCCCGTTCGCCAACCTCACCATCCCTGCCACCGCTGCCTCGATCGCATCTGGGGCTTGGGACGGGAAGATCAACGAGTGGGCCTCTCACATGGAGCAGTTCCTCAACCGTGGCGGCGGCCGGAGCCTGGTTCTGGCGCCGCTGCAGGAGATGAACGGGACCTGGACTCCCTACGGTTGCCAGCCCGCCCACTTCGTCGGCGCCTATCGCCGCATCGTCGACATCATCAGGGGCCGGGGCATCGACGAGACCCAGGTGCGCTTCGCCTTCGCCCCGAACGGGTGGACCGACCCCAACTGTGGCTCGATAGGGAGCTATTACCCGGGCAACGGGTACGTCGACGTGATCGGGATCTCGGCCTACCGCTGGGCCGACGAGGCCGGCGTGTTCTCGGTCATGGGTGGGATCGTCAACCAGGTGGCCGGCGCATTTCCCGGCAAGCCCATCGTGATCGCCCAGACCGCAGCATGGCCCTCGGGCACCAAGGATCAGTGGATCAGGGAGATGATGAGTTGGGCGGCCAACCACCCGTCGGTCGTGGCCGTCATCTACTTCAACCTGAGGAAGGAGACCGACTGGCGGGTCTGGATCCCACCGACGGTGAACGCTGGCTGGAGGGACGGGGTCAGGGCCGGGGGCACGAAGTATCAGTGGCCGCTGCGTGATTGGTTCTCGCCGGGCCAACTCAATCTGAGCCTCAACTCGGGTGTGACATTGTGTCCCGCCAACGCCGATTGCGACACCGCGGTGTTCCAGGATTCGGGAGGGCGCTTCCACATCTGGGACAGAGCGACCAGCGGGAAGGTCGAGTCCTCGTTCCACTATGGCAACCCAGGCGACGTGCCCTTTTCCGGTGACTGGAATTGCGACGGCGTGGAGACACCGGGCCTCTACCGGCAGTCCGACGGCTACGTCTACCTGCGCAACTCCAACACCCAGGGAGTGGCCGACACCGCGTTCTTCTTCGGCAACCCGGGCGACTATCCGATCTCGGGTGACTTCGATCGGGACGGATGTGACACGGTCTCCATCTTCAGGGCCGCCGAACAGCGCTTCTATGTCATCAACGAGCTCGGCTCCAACGACGGGGGGCTGGGGGCGGCCGACTTCTCCTTCATCTTCGGCAACCCGGGCGACAAGCCATTCGTCGGTGACTTCGACGACGACGGATTCGACACCATCGGGCTCCATCGGGAGTCGACCGGACTGGTCTACTTCCGCAACTCCAACAGCACCGGAGTCGCCGACAACCAGTTCATCTACGGCGATCCCGGTGACAAGATCGTTGCCGGGGACTGGGACGGCGATGGCGACGACAGCATCGGCGTCTACCGCCCCCTCAACGGGATCTTCTATCTGCGCAACTCCAACAGCCAGGGAAACGCCGAGGCATGGGCATTCGCCGGGTCGTACACCGGTCTGGCGGCGCTCGACAAATGACGCGGCGTCTCCTGTTCGTCCTGCTGATCACGCTCACGGCGGTCCCGGCCCTGCCCGCCTCCGATGCCGAGGCCCAGGTTGGGCCCGACGGGATATACCCGATGGTGTTCCCCCTCGCCGCCCCCTATCGCCTGACCGACTCCTTCGGCGACGCGAGACCGGGGGGCCGGAGCCACGAGGGTGTGGACATCATGGCCGATGCCAAAGGCCAGGAGGTCTATGCGGCTGCGCCTGGGACGGTTCGCTGGATAGGGAGCACCTGTTGCTACCTGGCCATCGAGCACGATGACGGGTGGGAGACCCGGTACATCCATCTCAACAACGACACTCAGAACCCCGACGGGACCTACAGCGACGATGGGTTGGGCGAGGGGATCGCCGACGGTATCGAGGTAGGGACCAGGGTCGAGGCCGGGCAGTTGATCGGCTGGTCCGGTGACTCGGGGAACGCCGAGGGGAGCACGCCCCATCTCCATTTCGAGCTGCGCGATCCGAATGATGTCGCGGTCGATCCGTTGCCTTCGCTGCAAGCGGCAGAGTCGGGTCTCACCCTTGCCGCGCCACTGTGCCCCGAGGGCCAGGCTTGTGACACCGTCGCCTTCCACGGGTCCGGGGGGCAATTCGACCTATGGGCCAGTCTCAGCCTCAACCCGGCGATCAACTCGTTCCTCTTCGGGAATCCCGGTGATGTCGCTTTCTCCGGGGACTGGGACTGCGACGGTGTGGAGAGCCCCGGTCTCTACCGGCGCTCGGACGGGTATGTCTACCTGCGCAACTCGAATACCCAGGGGGTGGCCGACCTGGCCTTCTTCTTCGGTGACCCGGGCGACTACCCGTTGGCCGGCGATTTCGACAACGACGGGTGCGACACGGTGTCGATCTACCGGCCCGCCGAGCAGACCTTCTACGTGATCAACGACTTGGGATCCGACGACGGCGGTCTCGGCGCGGCCGAGTATTCGTTCGGTTTCGGAAACCCCGGCGACAAGCCGTTCGTCGGCGACTTCAACAACGACGGGATCGACACGGTCGGTCTCCACCGCGAGTCGACTGGATTGGTCTATTTCCGAGACTCGAACTCGACGGGGGTCGCCGACAACGAGTTCATCTACGGCGACCCGGGGGACAAGATCGTGGCCGGGGATTGGGACGGCGATGGGGACGACAGCGTTGGCGTCTACCGACCCTCGGCAGGGGAGTTCTTCCTCAAGAACGACAATACCGCAGGCTTCGCCGACGCCACCTTCAGCGCCGGCGACTACATCGGGGTGATCGCCCTCCTTCCATAGCGCCGGCCGGGAAAACCGCTAAGAGGCGCGCTGTTTTACGATGGCCCGGGTGACGTCCAGGAGGAGCGCCTCACTACGCCGCTCGGTCATCGGTGCCGCCCTCTTCGTCTTGCTCGCCCCGACCGCCGTCTTCGCCACGGAAGAGCCCGTTCCCCGGCCTGCGCTCCCCGTCGACGACACGGTGCCCACCGGGGAGCCGGAAGCCGCACACGCCGAGATCCATGTTCTGGTCAAGACGGACGTCGTGGCGACGGTGGAGCAACTTGGCGGTGTCTCCGAGGAGGTGGTCGAAGACTGGTACGAGGTCGAGGTTCCCCCAGGGGTCGAGGCGGCCGACTACGCCGAAGATCTGCAGGACAGAGCCGGCGTTGAGGCGGCCGAGGTCGACGCCATCCTGGAGAGCCAGGCGACGCCTCCCTTCAACTCGACAGACCCGCTGTACACCGATACCGGCTCACCGATGTTTCAGTGGCATCTCCACGCCGCCAACGTCGTCTCCGCATGGCAGACCACCGTGGGCGCCGGGGCGATAGTCGCCATCCTCGACACCGGGGTCAACGATGGAAGCGATGGCTTCTGCCATCCCTTCGTGGCCGAATACAACGCCGAGGCAGACCTTGGGGGCACTGGGGCGGCTTTCGACGCCGATGGCCACGGGTCACACGTCGCAGGGTCGGTGGCACAGTGCTCCGACAATGAGGTCGGCGGCGCCGGCATGGCCCCCGAGGCCTCGATCATGCCGATAAAGGTGTTCCCCGCCGCGGGTGGGGCTCTCGCCTCCGACATCGCCAGGGGGATCGACTGGGCAGTGGCCAACGGGGCCCGGGTCATCAACATGTCGGTGGGCTGTCCCGTGTCGACATGCTCGACCGGGACCTCTCCGATGAACGAGGCGATCGCCCGAGCCTCGGCAGCCGGGGTGGTCATGGTCTCCTCGTCGGGTAACAACCCGATCGACGTCTACTACCCCGCCAACCACCCGGAGGTGTTGGGGGTCGGTGCCACCACCCGGAGTGGGTCGGTTGCCTCCTACTCGGCCCGTGGGATCGGGCTCGACCTCGTGGCACCGGGCGGTGACACCAGCGGGTCGGGCCTTGTCTGGCAGGACACGAGCGGGGGTTACGACGGCAAAGCCGGGACCTCGATGGCATCGGCCCATGTCAGCGGGGCCGCGGCGCTCCTCGTCTCCAGGTTCCCAACTGCCCCGCCAACGAGGGTGAGAAACGCCTTGACCTGCTCGGCAGAGGACATCGGGCCCGAAGGGTGGGACGGGCCCTCCGGGTTTGGCCGGCTCGATAGCGGGGCAGCGGTCGAGCAGCTGCGTCTGATGACCGAGGCGGGCACCAGCAACTGCGTCACCCAGGGTGGCGACAACGCCACGTATGGGTCCGTCCAGAGCACGACCGGGTTCTGGCGTCTCCACAAGGGGCCGGCCCAGGTTGCCGGCTTCTACTACGGCAACCCGGGAGACATCGGATTCATGGGTGACTGGGATTGTGACGGCATAGACACCCCGGGTCTCTACCGGCAGTCGGACGGTTACGCCTACCTCCGCAATTCCAATACCCAGGGTGTCGCCGACGTCAGCTTCTTCTTCGGGAACCCCGGCGACGTGCCGCTGGCCGGGGACTTCGACGGGGACGGATGTGACACTCTGTCGCTCTTCCGCGCCACCGAAGGCAGGTTCTACATCATCAACCGGCTGGGATCGGGGGACAGGGGCCTGGGTCGGGCCCAGCACGCCTACTACTTCGGGAACCCCGGTGATGCGCCGTTCATGGGAGACTGGAACGGTGACGGGACCGACACGCCCGGCCTGCGCCGCAACTCCAACGGCTTCGTCTATCTCCGCCACTCCAACAGCCAGGGCGTGGCCGAAGTCGAATATTTCTACGGCGACCCGGGTGACGTCGTCTTCACCGGGGACTGGGACAAAGACGGTGACGACACACTCGGTCTCTATCGGCCATCGACCGGAATCGTCTACCTCCGCAACAGCAACAGCACAGGCATCGCCGACCACAGCTTCGGCGTGGGGGCAGGCCTTCACGTCGTCGGTGGGGAGTTCTAGGTGACTCGGCTCCGGATCGCCCTCGCCGCCGCTCTCATCTTCATCGGCGCCCTCCCGGCTCTGGCGACGGACACGGTGGGCTTGGTCGATCCGGGCACCGGCGCCTGGACCCTGCGGGACGAGAACACCAACACCAAGACGATCGTCTATGGCAATCCCGGGGACGTGCCGTTCATGGGGGACTGGGACTGTGACGGGGTCGACACTCCCGGTCTCTACCGGCAGTCCGACGGCTTCGTCTACCTGCGCAACTCCAACACGACGGGCATCGCCAACATCAGCTTCTTCTTCGGCAACCCCGGGGACGTGCCCCTGGCCGGCGACTTCGACGGTGACGGCTGTGACACGTTGTCCATCTATCGCCCGTCCAACGCGACCTTCTATGTGATCAACGAGCTCGGCGAGGACGGAGGTGGGCTGGGCCCCGCCGACTTCGCCTTCGAATACGGGAACCCGGGGGACATCCCGGTGACCGGTGACTGGGACGGCGACGGCACCGACACCCCGGGGCTCCGTCGCCCGAGCGACGGATTCGTCTACCTGAGGAACAACAACAGCCGCGGCTTCGCCGACATCTCGTACTTCTATGGGGATCCGGGGGACCTCCCGGTGGCCGGGGATTGGGACAACGACGGAGACGACACCTTCGGCCTCTTCCGCCCCGGGAGCGGGATCTTCTTCCTCAAAAACACCAACGCAACCGGTGTGGCCGATGCCAGCTTCGGTCTGGGCGCTGCGGGGAACCTTCCCGTGTCCGGCGCCTTCGACCTGAACCTGCCGCCGCCACCGCCGCCACTCGCCCTCCAACAGGTCGCCTCGGGCATGAGTCGGCCCGTGCTGGTGGCGGCCCCACCCGGGGACCCCCGGCTGTTCGTGGTCGAGCAGACCGGAGACATCGAGATCATCAGCGGGGGATCCGTCCTTCCCAACCCGTTCCTGCGCATCGGCGTGACCTGCTGCGGTGAGCGGGGGTTGCTCGGTCTCGCCTTCCATCCCCAATACGCCTCGAACGGCAAGTTCTACGTCAACTACACCATCGGATCGGTCTCGCGGATCTCCGAATTCACCGTTTCCTCCAATCCGAACCTGGCCAACGCCTCCTCGGAGCGGGTGCTGCTCACGGTCAATCAGCCCTTCACCAACCACAACGGTGGGATGCTGCATTTCGACGCCTCCGGCTTCCTGGTGATCGCCTTCGGCGACGGGGGTGGCGGAGGCGACCCGGGCAACCGTGCGGAGAACCCGAACAACCTGCTCGGCAAGCTGCTCCGGATCGATGTCAACACCACCTCAGGTGGCCGTCAGTACGGCATCCCGCCGTCGAACCCGTTTGCAGGAGGTGGCGGGGCGCCCGAGGTGTTCATGCTCGGGTTGCGCAACCCGTGGCGCTTCGACATCGACGCGGGTCTGGCCTACATCGGCGACGTCGGGCAAGGGGCGCGGGAGGAGGTCACCATGCTCCCCGCCAACGCCGCGGGCGCCAACCTGGGCTGGAACACCTGGGAGGGGACGTCGTGCTTCCAGGGACCTTGCGGCACCGGCGGGTTTGTCTTCCCGCAGGTCGAGTACACCCACGCCAGCGGTTGCTCGGTGACCGGGGGACAGGTGTACCGGGGGACATCGATCCCGGGCCTGGCCGGCACCTACTTCTATGCCGACTTCTGTGCCGGGCGGATCCACAGCCTGGTGTTCGAGAGCGGGATTGTCACCAAACACAGGGACCGCGCCGGCGAGCTAGGCGTGGTCTCCGAGCTCTCCTCATTCGGCTACGACGCCGCCGGCGAGGTCTATGTGACCTCCCTGACCGGCCAGGTCATCAAGATCGTCGCCCGATAGGGCGGGCCGCGAATGGGGTGTCCTTGTACCCTGGCCACATGACCCATGGAACCCTGGTGGTCACCCCGGCTCATGACGAGGAGGAGTCGGTAGGGCTGGTGGTGGAGGGGGTTCGAGGGCTGGGACTGCCGGTCCTGGTGGTCGACGACGGGTCGACCGACAACACGGCGGTCGCCGCCTCGGCCGCGGGCGCCACGGTCCTCCGGCTGCCGGTCAACGCGGGAGTCGGCGCAGCATTGCGCACCGGGTTCCGCTATGCGGTGAGACACGGGTTCAAGCGCGTGGTCCAGGTCGATGCCGACCTGCAGCACCCACCCGAGGGGATCCCTCTGCTGCTCGACGCCGCCGATGAGGGCGCCGAGCTGGTCATAGGGTCCCGTTTCGACTCCGGGTACGACCCGGGGGCGAGGCGGTTGGGGATGCGTCTGCTCTCAGCCCTGGTCAGTCGTCGCATCGGGACACGGGTCACCGACCCCACTTCGGGTTTCAAGGTGGTCACCGAGCCCCTGTTATCCGAGTTCGCCCGGTCATACCCGGCCGAGTACCTGGGGGACACGGTGGAGGCCCTGCTCCAGGCCGGCTCGTTCGGCGCCAGGATCGTCGAAGTGCCGGTGCCGATGGAGCAGAGGACTGCCGGTGTGGCCACCACCACGAGACATGCAGCGGGACAGTTCGGCCGTGTGCTCGTGACGATCATCGCCGGCAGGCCGGCCCGGCCCCGATGAGCGGGCTCGCCCAGGCGTTGACGATCGTGATCGCGGTCGGCGCGGTCGCTCTCGTCGTTGCCCTGGTCAGGTCGAGACGGCTCAAGGAGCGCTACGCCCTCATCTGGCTCCTCGTCGCCTTCGGCATGCTGGCACTGGCTCTGGCTCGCCCCCTGCTCGACAGTGTCAGCCGCGCCCTCGGCATCCAGTCCGGCACGACGACGCTGTTCCTCATCGCCACGCTGGTGATCCTCGGCATCCTCCTCCAGCTGTCGATGTCGCTCTCGGCGCTCGAGGAGAAGGTGCGTGACATCGCCGAGGCCGTCGCCTTGGGCGAGTCACCCGAGACGGTCGAGGAACCTAACGACGGGTAGGGCGAGTCTCTGCCAGAAGCCGAGCAGGGAGTCGACGACACCCGTGCCGGCCGGGGGGCGGACCTGGGGGATGGCGGACAGACGATGACCCATCGAGGCGAGGATGACGCCGTCCCCGACCACCCTGGTCCGCTGGACCATCCGGCGGCCGTCCCTGACCAGGTTCCCTGCCCTCGCCGCGTCACGCCACGCCCTTCGTTTCTCGGCCAGCCAGCCATCCCTCCACGCGGTCACTGTGATCCCCAGCTCGACCAGTAGCAGGGCCGGGAAGAGGACGGCGATGGTGCGCCGCCGATAGTTGGAGCGGAGCATGATCCACCGATTTCTTTCCAGGTGGTACATCTTCTCGGGCGAACGGGCGAAGTCGTACTCGTGGGACACCCGGGAGGCAGGAACCCGCACCACCTTCTTCCCCGCCAGCTTCAGACGCCAGCCGAGGTCGGTGTCCTCGTGGTACATGAAGAACGGGGCGCGGAATCCCCCGAACTCGAACCAGGTCTCCTTGCGGACGGCCATGGCCGCACCGGACGGGAACGCCACCTCGACGAGCCCGTCCTCGTCCGGAATCGGCAGACCCGGGTCGCTGATCCAGGCCAGGCCGAAGTAGGTGATCACCCCGCCCGAGGTGTTGAAGGTCCCCGGGTCACTTGCATCCTCGATGGTCGCCATGGCCGCGCCGATGTCCGGATCCTCCAGTGCCGTCACCAGCGGTCCCAGCCAACCCGATCGTGGCACGGTGTCGTGCCCGAGGAAGACGACCGCCTCACCTCGGGCCGCCAGGGCCCCGACGTGGCAAGCGGCGGCGAAACCGATGTTGTCAGGCTCCGAGATGACCGTGACGTCGTACCCGGCCAGCAGCTCGAGTGTGTCGTCGCTGGAGGCGCTGTCGACGACGATGACCTCTGCCGGACCATCCCGATCTCCTGCCAGGGCATCGAGCACCGACGGGACCAGAGCCGCGGAGTCGTGCGTGACGATGATCACGCTGGTGTCGGCCGGAGTCACCGGCTCGGGTGGGTCGGCCCCTGGGCCGGGTCAGGGGGTGCCGGCCACGGGCCGGTGGCTCGGGCCACCCATCTGGTAGGCGAAGTCGGCGATCCCGGTGCTATTGGTGTTCCGCAGGTAGACGGTGCCGTTCGAAGGCCGGTACAGGCCGAGGGTGTCCTTGCCGTCGTTGTCCCAGTCACCGGTGAAGACGATGTCTCCCGGATCGCCGTAGAAGTAGTCGATGTCCGCATTTCCCTGGGTGTTGGAATGGCGGAGGTACACGAAGCCATTCGAGTTGCGGCGCAGGCCGGGCGTATCGATCCCGTCACCATCCCAGTCTCCCATGAACGGGGCGTCCCCCGGGTTGCCGAAGTAATAGGAGTACTCGGCGAAGCCGAGGCCGGCATCTCCCTCACCCAGTTCATTGATGATGTAGAACCTGCCCTCCGCCGGCCGGTAGATGGAAAGGGTGTCACACCCGTCGCCGTCGAAGTCACCGGCCATCGGCACGTCCCCGGGGTTGCCGAAGAAGAAGGCGACGTCCGCCACGCCCTGGGTGTTGGAGTTGCGCAGATAGGCGTAACCATCAGACTGTCGATACAGGCCGGGTGTGTCGACACCGTCGCAGTCCCAGTCCCCCATGAACCCGTAGTCGCCGGGGTTCCCGAAGTAGAACTGGCCGAGCGTCCCCGCCGAGTCGTAGAACCGCCACAGGCCGGTGGAAGGGTCGTGGAGCATGGTCCGGTCGGCCCCGATGATGAACGGGACGATGCCGGTGATGTTCACCACGTAGTGAGAGCGCAGCCCGAGGGCGTTCTTGAACGTCGTCCCGGTATAGGTCTTGGTGAGGGGGGCGCCTCCGGATGAGCCCTGGACCACGATCTTCTTCGGGCTGCCCGACACATAGCGCTCCGTGATCAACGCTGAGATCACAGAGGAGAAGCCGAGGGCGGAGGCGAAGGACGATTGGGGGATCCCGGCCGTCCACGAAGTGGCTCCGGGATCGTCGGTCGAACGCAGATACGGATAGGGCGACCCTCCCCACTGGTCCTCGTTGTTCTCGGTGGCCCCACCGGACGAGGAGAAGTAGTAGGCCTCCAGGGCACGACCGCCGCTGTAACTGTGGACCAGGGCCTGGCCGTTGGTGGCGTCGACCGCGGCACGCCACCTCGCCCCCCAGGTGCCGCCGCCCTCGGCTTCCTTTGCCCATCCGATGTACTTCTGGTCCATCGTCGAGGCATAGAGATGACAGCCACAGGCGGCCATGCGCGCCGTGTTGGTGGAGAGGCTGCGATAGATCCAAGCCTTGTACAGCGCATAGGTCCGTCCGGCTATCGCCTGGGCCTTCAGCGCCTCGACGTGCCACGACGACGGCATCTCGGCCAGGCCGTACAGGTATTGCTCGAGACCGATCTCGACCAGCAGGTGGAACGTGTTGTTGGGCGCCGGGACGACGACGAGCTTGCCCCGGGCGTAGGTGCGGTTGAGGGTCGGGACCGAAACCCGGACGTTGGGCTGGTTGCCCCATGTGATGGCGCCGCTACACGGGGCGGGAGGGGCCTGGGCCCCTTCGCCGAGGAAGTACTGGCATTGACCGGGACCCACCACGCGCAATGACCATCCCTGGCCCGGTTGTGCCACCAGGCCGCCGGGGAGGCTCAGGGGGCCGCCGACCGGAGTGAAGTCGACCCGGCTCATGTTCTGGCCGACCCCGATGCGGAGCGGGGAGGCGTGGCCCACCAGCGCACCCTGGCCAACAGTGCCTATCGACGCCCCCGTGTAGTAGTGCTGGAGGATCTGATGAGCGCCGAGCCCACCCTCGCCCAGCTTTTTGGCACCGTATTGAGGCATCCCGATGCCGTGACCCCAGCCCCCACCCGTGATCGTCACCTGATTGTCGGCAGCGAATGCCGGCAGGGTGCCGGTGAGCAGGACCATCCCGACCATGGCCAGGACGATGAGGCTCTTCTTGTTCGTGGGTCGCAGCATGGGCAGTCCGCTTTCCTCCCAGACGTTGCCCCAGAGGTGGTCACAGTTGATTCGGCAGCGCTGCAGGCCCCCTGAAGGGCAACACGATTGTCATCCTGTGCCCGATTTAGCGGTAATGACCGCCAGGTCACGACTCGAAACACACCGAGTGGCGAGGCCCGTCATCGGCGGCGATGATGCGCCTCCGTGCCTGCCGACCCGACCACCCTTGCCCGGCCCGAAGTGGTGCTGGTGGCGTGGGCCGCCGGGCTGGCCCTGGTCTCGGGGTCGGTGGCCCTGGCCAGGTTGGTCGGGCCCGGTTTCACCTGGCTTGTCGGCTCGGTGGCTCTGGTCATCGGCATCGTCGGCGTGTTCGACGAAGAGCCATGGTGGGCACGGGTAGGCATGGTCCTCCTGGTCCTCGGGCTGGTCTGGGCCCGCAACCGGCAGTTGTCGGGCATGCTGCAGCTCTTCGCCGGCCTGGCCTTGGTGATTCAGTCCTCGACGGGCAGCGGGTGGGCACCGGCCCTGTCGGCCACCTTCGCCCTCGGTGGTGTGACCGGTGAGATGGCCCTCGGTCACTGGTACCTGGTGGATCCGAGGCTCCCACGTTCAGTCCTGAAGCTGCTGGCAGGAGTCGGCGTCGGGGGGCTCATCGCGGACGCGGTAGTGCTCGGGATCGCCGGTCTCCCCGCCGGAGGCGCCACCGTGGCCTATTGGGTGTTGATGGCCACCTCCGCTCTGCTCATGGCCGGTGTCTTCGGCTCTCTTCGCTATCCCGCCTATGCGGGCGTGATGGCGGCAACCGGTTTGTCATATCTGGCCGTGCTCACCACTCTTGGAGGCATGTTCCTCGGCCGGGCATTGGTAGCCGGCATCGGCCCGTTCGTCACGTGAAGGAGTGAGTGTGGAGATAACGAGCACATCCGCAGACGTCGACCTGACCGATGCCACCCTGGTGGTCGGGGTCCTGGCCGGGAACGAGCCGGCGCCTGGGGCAGAGGACGCTTTCTCCGGGGCCGATCCGGCCCTTTTCGAGCTGGCCAAGTTCGAAGGCAAAGCCGGCCAGGTCCTCACGCTGCCCTATCCGGGGGCGAAGGCGGTCGTGTTCGTCGGTCTCGGCGACGAGGCCGGCTTCGAATCGATCAGGAGCGGCATGGGCAATGCGATGCGGGTGGTCAAGAGCGAGCGGGCCGTCACCAACCTGAATGGTCTGCCCGTGGACGGGGCGACCAGGGCAGTGGTCGAGGGCGCGGCCCTGGGCGCCTATCAGTTTCGCCCGTACAAGACCGAGGGTGATCCGCTCCCGGTGGAGCGACTGGAGCTGATCGAGGGTGACGATGAGGCCCTGGCCGAGACGCTCGTGACGACGGGGGCCACCAACCTCGCCCGTGATTGGGTCAACACCCCCGCACTGGACAAGGCACCCGAGGAGCTGGCCCGACGCATCCAGGAGGCCGCCGAGGCGGCCGGTCTCGTCGTCGAAGTCTGGGACGAGGAACGAATAGTCGATGAAAAGCTCGGCGCGTTGCTGGGTGTGGCCGCCGGATCGGATCGGCCGCCCCGGCTGGTGATCATCGAGCACACACCGGACGACTCCGCCGCCCACCTGGGATTGGTGGGAAAAGGGATCACCTTCGACTCCGGAGGGCTGTCAATAAAGACCGCTCAGTACATGGAGGAGATGAAGGACGACATGTCGGGCGCGGCCGTGGTCACGGCGGCGACCATCGCCATCGCTCGATTGGGTCTTCCCATTCGCGTCACCACGGTCGTCCCACTTACCGACAACGCCGTCGGCGGCAAGGCGACACGGCCCGGTGACGTCCTGCGGCCGGTGGCGGGGCCGACGATCGAGGTGCTCAACACGGACGCCGAGGGCCGACTCATCCTCGCCGATGGACTCGGCATCGTCCGTAGATACGAGCCGGACATGATCGTCGACGTGGCCACGCTGACCGGGGCAGCTCACGTCGCGCTCGGCGACAAGGTCGCCGCCGTCTTCGCCTCCGACGAGGAGGTGGCCGCCTCGATACTGCTGGCGGCTTCACGCGCCGGGGAGCACTTCTGGGAGCTGCCCCTGTTCAAGGACTACAAGAAGTCGATGGAGTCGGATATCGCCGATCTGAAGAACATCTCGGGCGGCCGATACGGGGGAGCGATCACCGCTGCGCTGTTCCTCTCCAGCTACG
>JAICNB010000018.1 GCA_025928935.1 Acidimicrobiia bacterium | reverse complement strand
GAGGAAAGTCTGCCGCTCTCTTGCGATCAAGTCGTCGAGAGCCGAGACTTGCGCACCCACGGAGGACATGAGCCACCTTCCCTTCGGTATCCTGACTCGTCGTTCAGGATACACTGACCATGCCGCGGCGGCAGGAGAGAATCGGATGAACCCGGCACCGTTGGACCAGAACCAGGTGATGAGGGTCCTCGACCCGTTCGGGTCGAGCCTCACATTCCCGGCAGAGGCCTACCTCTCCCCCGACGTCCTGGCGTGGGAGAAGCTGAATCTCTGGCAGTCGACCTGGACCTGTGTGGGCCGTCTCGACGAACTGGTCACACCTGGACAACTGCGTGCGTTGGCCGTGGGCGGCGAAGGGGTGCTACTGAGCCGGGACCGGGATGGGTCGTTGCGGGCGTTCTCCAATGTGTGCCGTCATCGCGGACACGAGCTGGCCCCGATCGGAGATGCCTTCGACGCCCGCCAGATCCGCTGCCCCTATCACAGCTGGTCCTACCGGTTCGACGGGTCGCTGCGCAACGCTCCCCGATTCACCATGAGCGACGACTTCGACACCGCCGACTATCCCCTCGTCGATCTCGGGGTGGCCGTCTACGGGGGCTGGGTGTGGATCGACCTGTCGGGCACGGCACCGGCGATAGAAAGCCATTTCGGGAATCTCGCCGAGATCACCGCGCCCTATGAGACCGAGCGCCTGATCACCGCGGCGACCCACTCCTATGTAGTCGATGCAAACTGGAAGATCATCATCGAGAACTACAACGAGTGCTATCACTGCTCGTCGATCCATCCCGAGCTTTGTGAGGTCACCCCACCCGACAGCGGCTATGACCACTTGCCCACCGGGATGTGGTGCGGCGGCACGATGGACCTCAAGGATCATGCGGTCACGATGTCCCTGGATGGTTCGTCCAAGGGGGTCAGGTTCAGGAGAGTGGAGGGCAAGCCGAGGCGTCAGGTCTGGTACCTGACCGTTGTCCCCAACCTGCTGCTCTCGCTGCACCCCGACTACGTCATGACCCATCGTCTGACCCCGATCGGGATCGATCAGACCCATATCGAGTGCTCCTGGCTGTTTCCCCCCGAGGCCTTCGAGATCGAGGATTTCGACCCGGCATATGCGGTCGACTTCTGGGACATCACCAATAGGGAGGATTGGGCGGCGTGCGAGTTGGTGATGCGGGGAGTCAAGAACCGCGGCTACCGCCCCGGCCCATTGTCCGGCTGGGAGGGAACGGTCTATCAGTTCCTCAACATCATGGCCCACGCCTACCTCGGCCAGGGGCTGGTTGTGCCAACCGTGCCCACCAGGGAGCTGCGGGAGACGGTTACCTGACGGAAGCCTCGCGACCGCCGCTCTCTTGATAAGTTGCGGACATGGCCGAGCTGAAGACGCAAAAGGGTGAGGGCAACGTCGACGCCTTCCTCGCCACCATCGAAGACGAGCGAAAACGAGCGGACTCCAGGGCTCTGGTCACGCTGATGGAGAAGGCCACCGGCGAGAAGCCCGCCATGTGGGGCCCGAGCATCATCGGTTTCGGTGACCTTCACTACAAGTACGAGTCGGGGCGGGAGGGGGATTGGTTCAGGGTCGGGTTCTCGCCCCGCAAACAGAACCTCACCTTGTACGTGACCGATTACATCCAGGAGGAGGATCCTCTGCTGGCGAGGCTGGGCGAGTTCACGACGGGGAAGGCGTGCATTTACATCAAGCGGCTCGAGGACATCGACACCTCCGTCCTGGAGGATCTGGTGAAGCGCTCCTACGACGCCGGCGGCTGATCCTCAACCCACCAGTGGACCGACCCCTCGCTTCCTCAATTGGGCCGCGATTATGAGACGTTGGATCTCGGAGGTGCCCTCCCAGATCCGGTCGACCCGGAGCTCGCGGTAGAAGCGCTCGGCCACGTTCTCCCGCATGAACCCCCGGCCGCCGAAGATCTGCACCGCCCGGTCGGCCACCCGATTGGCCATCTCGGAGGCATACAGCTTGGCCATCGAGCACTGGGCGTGCTGGACCTTGATGTCGACTCCCTCGTCGATGGCCCGGGCCGTCTCGTAGGTCATCAACCTCGCCGCCCACAACTCGGTCACCGAGTCGGCGAGCATGAACTGGATCGCCTGGTAGTCCGCGATGCTCGAGCCATATGCCTGCCGCTCTTCGGCGAAGGCCGTGGCCTCTTCGATGAGACGCTCCGCCGCCCCGCAGCAGCGGGCGGCGATCATGAGACGCTCGTATCTGAACCAGGCGTGTGAGAAGCTCATCCCGTCGCCCTCGCTACCCACCAGGTTCTCGCTCGGCACCCGGACGTCGGTGAACTTCATCTCCCAGTGGTGGTGGCTGTAGGTGTGGGAGTACTCCGGCACCCGGACGCACTCGACCCCGGGGTTGTCCATGTCGACGAAGAACAGGACGTGCCGCCCCGCGTTGGGCCCCTCGGTCAGCTTTGCCTGGAAGAAGACGTACGAGGCCAGGTTGGCGGACGTGACATGCCACTTGACCCCATCGAGCACGTACTGGTCGCCATCACGGCGGGCGGTCGCCTCGATACCGTCGACGTCGGATCCCGCCGTCTCCTCGGTGATGGCGTAGCACTCCCGGATGTCCCCGTCGACCGTGGGCCGGATCCACGTCTGGATCTGATGGTCGGTGGCCACCTCCTCGATCCATGATGGCCCTGTCGAGACCACCCAGCCCAGTGCATTGGTGACGCGCCCGGTCTGCTCCTGAATGAGGGCCTGCGCCAACATGCTGTATCCAGGCCCACCGAGGCGCTCGGAAATGTTGATCGAGGTGAGACCCAGCTCCCGGGCCTTCTCCTCGTGTTCCTTCCGGACGTGCTCCGGGATCTCACCCCGGTTCATCTCCGCCTCGACCTCCCAGGGGATCAACTCCTCGGCAAAGGCGCGGGCCCGCTCCTGTAATGCGAGCTCGGCGGTGGTGAGGAACGTCGTCATCCGAGGTTCAGGTAGATCTGTTTCTCTTCCAGATAGGACTCGATCCCCCATGGGCCCAGCTCCCGGCCCACCCCGGAGGTCTTGTACCCGCCCCAGATCGATTCGGTAGGGGCCGGCTGGCTGTCGTTCACCCAGACGACGCCCGCCTTGATCCCACGCGCCACGTTCATCGCCCGCTTCACATCCGAGGTCCACACCGCGGCGGCCAGACCGTAGGTGGTGTCGTTGGCGATGCGGATCGCCTCCTCCTCGTCACTGAACGGGATGACCGCCATCACCGGCCCGAAGATCTCCTCGCGAGCGATCCGGGCCGAGTTGTCGACGTCGGTGAAGATGGTTGGTGGCACGAAGTACCCGCCCGCCAGCCCAGGGTCGGAGGGGACGGTGCCTTCGTAGGCGACCGCGGCTGAGTCGCGGCCGGCGCCAACATAGGACATCACGGTCTCCAAGTGCTCCGACGAGATGAGCGGGCCCATCGTCGTCTCGGGATCGAGGCCACTCCCCAACTTGACGTTGCCGGCTTCCTCGATCATGGAGGTGACGGCATCGTCGTAGATCGCCTTGTCCACGAGTACCCGGCTCCCGGCCGAGCAGATCTCCCCGCTGTTGGCGAAGATCCCGGCACAGGTGCCATCGATGGCTGCCTCGAAATCGGCATCGGCGAAGATCAGGTTGGGCGACTTGCCCCCGAGCTCGAGGGTGACTCGCTTCAGGGTCTCGGACGCGGCCCGGGAGATGATCTTGCCGACCTCGACGGAGCCGGTGAAGGACACCTTGTCCACCGCAGGGTGCTCGACCAATGGCGCTCCAGCCTCGGGCCCGAAGCCGGTGAGCAGGTTGAAGACACCTGCGGGGGCACCTGCCTCGTCGAGGATCCTTGCCAGCTCGATGGCCGTCAGGGGAGTCTGCTCGGCAGGCTTCAGGATGGTGGTGCAGCCTGCGGCCAGGGCCGGTGCGACCTTCTGGCTCGCCATGAGGAGCGGGTAGTTCCATGGCGTGATCAAGGCAGCCACACCCACCGGCTCCTTTATCACCAGGCTCATTGCCTCCGGCCCTACCGGAGGGATCGATCCCATCACCTTGGTCGCCCAGCCGGCGTAGTACTCGAACATGTAGGCGGCCTCGTCGACGTCCCAGTGTGCGTCCCCGAGTGGCTTCCCGTTGTCGAGCGTCTCCAGCTCGGCGAGACGATCACGGTCCCGGCGGATCAGCTCGGCGACCCGCAAGAGAAGGGCCGACCTGTCCCGGGGCGCCGACTGCAGGCCCCAGGTGCCGTCGTCGAAGGCTCGCCGCGCCGCCATGACGGCAATGTCGGCGTCCTGCCGGCCCGCCGACGCAACCTCCTCGAGGACTTCGCCGGTTGCCGGGTTCAAGGTGTCGAAATGGTCTCCGGAACGGGGATCAACCCATCGACCGTCTATGTAGAGCTGCTTCACCACCGGCCTCCTCGGGCCCTGAGCTATGCCGATTGACGGTACCACCGTTCCTGAATGGCCGTTCAGAAAACCAATGCCGAGGCCACCGAGCGCGCTGCATCCTCGCCGGTCCGAATCGCACCGTCGATGGTGCCACTCCCGTTGACGTGCTCCCCGGCCAGGTGGACGCGCCCAATGGGGGAGGCAAGGGCTGAGAGACCCTCTCGTTGCCCGGGACCGATCACCGAGTAGCAGCCCCCTGCGAGCGGATCGGCGGTCCAGTCGACCGCGACCGGCTCTCCAACCAGGTCGCATTCCGGCGCGGCCCGTCGGATTCTCCCCAACCGATCGGCGAGGAGCGCCGACACCCCCGTCTCCGAGCCGGCAAAGCCGGTGATCGCCCGTCTCACCGCACCGGTTGGGCCGAGCCCGGTCCAATACCAGGCAGGGATGTCCATGTCCTGTCTCCGGAACAGATCGGGTGGGTCCTGAGTGGCCATCGCCACCTTGGCCCCCGAGCCCATTCTCAGGGCCGCGATCGTCGCGGCCACGAGCGGCGGAAGCACCGGATCGAACCGAAGGGTGGCCAGGACAGCGAGCGGCACGGCAAGCACCACGGCCAACCCGACGTGCTCCTCGTCGTCGGCGAGCACATGGACGGCCCGCTCGTGCTGATGAATGGTGTCGACGACCCGGCCGTGGCGGAGGTCGAGGCCGGCGGCGAGGCTCCTGGCGAGGTTGTCGTTGCCACCTTCGATCCTGACGTATCGCCCTTCGTCGCCGATGCCGAACTCCTCGCCGATCTCGGCGGCCGCCATGGTGTCGAGCGACGCTCCCGCCGTGCCCTGCAGCCGGGAACGCAACACCTCCATGGCGGGCCCCCTCTCGGAGAGCCCGTCGAGCAATTCAGCCGCAGTCATCGATGACAGCGCCGCCTGACCGATCTCGCCCATGCGCCGGACCAGGGCTTCGGCGACACGCGCATGATCGGTGGTCGGCAGTTGCGGGCCGCCGACAGGATCCCTGGAGATGAAATCCATGCCGGTATCGACCAGGACGAGCCCGAGCTCGTCGACCAGGCCCATAACCGCATCCTGACCCGTCGAGATCCACTCACCACCCAGCTCTACGATTTCTCCGTTGGGAAGACGATGCGACCACAGCCGGCCTCCGACCCGGTCTCGACCTTCGAGGACCACCACATCCAGCCCGCGATCGAAGAGGCGACGGGCCGCCACCATTCCCGCGATACCGGCTCCGACGACCACGACCTGGTGTCTCTCGGTGATGGTCATGAGATCGGCGAGGCTATGCATGCCCGTGGGTAGATTGCCGCCGTGCCCGAGGCAACGCCGGCCTATCCCGTCGATATCGACCGGCGGGTATTCGTCGAGATGGACGACGGGGTCCTCATCGGCCTAACCGTCTACCGCCCTGATAGCCGGGACGACGGGCCCTTCCCGACCATCGTCGAGTCACTTCCCTATCGCAAGGACGACGCCTTCTACTCGACGGACTGGGGCACCTACACCTATCTCGCTCAGCGGGGCTTCGCAGGCGTGCGGATCGACATCCGTGGGACCGGGGCGTCGACCGGCGTCATCGAAGACGAATACGTGCCCCGTGAGCAGGAGGACACACTTGCGGTGTTCCGATGGCTGGCCGACCAGCCCTGGTGCAGCGGAAGCCTCGGGATGTGGGGGGTCTCCTGGGGTGGCTTCAGCTCGCTCCAGACCGCCATGCTCCGCCCGCCCGAGCTCAAAGCCATCGCCCCGGTCCACGCCACCCACGACCGCTTCGCCTGCGACGTCCATTACACCGGCGGCTCGCTCCACGCCCAGGAGCAGGTCGACTGGCCGCCGTCGATGGTCACCTGCAATGCCTTGCCGCCCGACCCGGACATCGTCGGGGAGGAGTGGTGGGATCGCTGGATGGACCGCTTGGAGATGACTCCCCAGTGGCCCGGGATCTGGCTCCGGCATCAACAGCGGGACGATTACTGGCTGCACGGGTCACCCTGTGCCGATTACGAGTCGATCCAATGCCCCACCCTGCTCATCGGCGGTTGGGTCGATGGCTACGTCGACGGGATGCTGGCCATGACCGAGCACCTCACCTGCCCGACCCGAACCGTCATCGGGCCCTGGGGCCACTACCGACCGGCTAATGGGTGCCCGGGGCCCGGGCTCGACCACCTCGACCTGCTCGGCCGCTGGTTCGGCCACCACCTCCGGGGTGAGGACAACGGGGTGATGGATCTTCCCCCGCTGACCATGTATGTCAGGACCGGGACACCATTCGACGGCCCCACCGGGCCCCCATTCGACGATCCGCCTACTCCTGGCTATTGGCGGGCGGAGCCGGCATGGCCCCCTTTGGACCAGGTCGATGTGGAGCTGGGACTGGACCGGCTCGACCACGGTGCCCTCACCTGGTCGGGGCCACAGTGGGTCGGGGTGCACGCCCCGGCCTGGGATCGGGCCGGGAAAGGCAGCACCGACTCCCGGGAGGACGATGCCCATTCCATCAGGTTCGAGACCTCTCCGCTCGATGTGGGGATCGAGATCCTGGGGACGCCCCGGGTCGAGCTGACCATCGCAAGCAACCGGGAGGTCGGGATGGTGGCTGCCCGGCTTCTTGCGGTAGGGCCCGACGGGGTCGGCCACCTCATCACGAGGGGCAATCGAAACCTGGCCTTCCCCGAGAACCTCTCCGAGCCGAAGGAGATCGAGCCGGGCAGGCAGATGAAAGTCCGCTTCCCGCTGATGGCCACTTCCGCCGTCGTCCCGGCTGGGTGGAGCTTGCGACTGGCGTTGGCCGGCGCCGATTTCCCGGTCGTGTGGCCCCCAGGTGAGCGTTTCAGCCTCGCGATCGAACCGGAGGGCTCCAGGCTCCTGCTCCCCACGGTCCCGGCCCGGGGGGAAGAGACCATTGTCGACATCCCGCCGCCACCCCCTCAGCCCGACCCTCCCGGCCTCGAGGCGAAGCATCGGGGTCACAGCAGGCTCATCCGCGACGGCTCGGCCCACGTCTACGAGAGGCACCGCTTCTCGACCGAGAACCAGCCGGAGCGGGCCGGCCTCACCTACAGCTCCGACGAGACATGGATCATCAGTGTCGACGACGACGACCCGGCGACCACACGGGTGCGGGCCGACGGCGAGGTGACGATGGAGCGACCCGGGTGGAAGGTCACCACGCGAGGCAGCCTCGAGTTGTCGTCTGTCGCCGGTGCCTTCGACCTCGTGATCGGATTGACCGCCCTCCACGACGATGAAGTGGTCTTCACCAAGACCTGGGAGGACCGAATCCCGAGGGTCTGGGCCTGAATCACCGCCACCGTTGGGGTCAGACACACCTCGGGCAGAACAGACGCCGGTCGTCCGGGGCTGCCGCCTCGTGGCGAGGTCATGGGTCGGCAATAATTGCAGCATGGAGCCGACGCTTCACCGGGACCGCTATGTGGAGCCGGACTGGTATGCCAAGGAGGTCGCCGGCGTCTTCGAACGGCAATGGTTCTGCGTCGGTCGAGCCGACGAGATACCTGGTCCTGGCGATCATGTCGTGTGTGACGTGGTCGGCGAATCGGTGATCGTCACCAGGACGCGATCGGGCGATCTGTCCGCGTACGTGAACCTGTGCCGCCACCGTGGATCGCGGCTCACCGATGCGGTCGGCAAGCCGTCACAGGCCGAGACCGGGCCGACCGGCACCTTCAAGGGCTCCATCCAGTGCCCCTATCACGCCTGGACCTACTCCTTCGACGGCACGCTGCGCGCGGCCCCGTTCCTCGACGAGGAAGACGGGCTACGCAAGGAGGACCTGCCCCTCCATCACGTCGGTGTGGAGACCTGGGCCGGATTCCTCTGGGTACATCTCGACCCGACCAGCGCATCGCCGGTCACGGGCCAGTTCCAGGAGCCCGAAGGCTATTTGGCCAACTATCCGCTGGCCGAGCTCAGGATCGGGGCTCGCATCGTCTACACGGTCGGGGCCAACTGGAAGGCGATCGTCGAGAACTACAACGAGTGTTACCACTGCGGGCCGGTTCACCCAGAGCTCGTGGAACTGGTCCCGGCCTTCCGCCAGCGAGGCGGCTCCGACCTCGACTGGGGCCAGGGCATCCCCCATCGGGAGGGCGCTTGGACCTTCACCTCCACCGGAACCACCAACCGGTCGCCATTTCCAGGGCTGAGCCCGGAAGAACAGGAACGACACAAGGGGCAGCTCGTATACCCCAACCTCATGCTCAGCCTCTCGGCTGATCACGTCGCGGCCTTCACGCTGTGGCCCCACGCTGCGGACCTGACCACCGTGGTCTGTGACTTCCTCTTCCACCCCGACGAGATCGGGAAGGCCGACTTCGACCCCTCGGATGCCGTCGAGTTCTGGGACATGGTCAATCTCCAGGACTGGAAGATCTGCGAATCCGTGCAGAGCGGCATGACGTCACGCAGATTCACCACCGGCTTCTATGCCCCAATGGAGGACTACTCCATGGACATCCGTCGATACCTCGACGGGCTGATGTGACCGATTTCCGGGTCGGCATACTCGGGCTAGGGGGAATCGGCAGCGCCGCCGCCTACTGGGCCTCCCGTCGTCTCAGGAGCGACGTCTTCGGCGCCGAGCAGTTCGATCTGGGCCATCTCAGGGGTGGGTCGGAAGACCACAGCCGGATCATCCGCCTCTCCTATCACACCCCGGGTTATGTGGAGCTGGCCAAAGCCGCATACGAGGCCTGGGAGCAGGTGGAGGTCGACTCAGGTGAGCCGTTGGTGTTGAGAACGGGAGGTTTGGACCTGGCTCCCGAAGACGCCGCGATCGGCCTCGACGACTACCGAGCCTCGATGTCGGCGGCCGGCGTCCACTTCGAGGAGCTCGACGCCGGTGAGGTGATGAGAAGGTGGCCGCAATGGCGCCTGAGCGGCGATGTCATGGCCTTGTTCCAGGAGCACTCCGGAATCGCCATGGCGTCACGGGCCAATTCCACGCACCGTCGGCTGGCCATCGAGCACGGTGCCACCCTCACCGACGGCTCGACGGTGGGCAGCATCCGCGAGGTGGGTGGTGAGGTCGAGATGATCGTTGGCGGGCGGACGGTGCGGGTCGGCTCACTCATCATCGCCGCCGGGGCCTGGACCGCACCTTTGTTGGCAGGTCTGGGTTTCAGCGTCCCCCTCGAGGTGACGCTGGAGCAGGTGGTGTATCTCGACTCTCCAGACCTGGCCCAGTTCCACCCCACCCGATTCCCGATCTGGATCTGGATGGACGAGCCATCGTTCTACGGGTTCCCCGTCTTCGGCGAGCGAGCCGTCAAGATCGCCTGGGACCGCTGTGAGATCGTCACCGATCCCGAGACGCGGTCGTTCCAACCGCGGGCCGATGTGACCGAGGCGGTCACCGCCTTCGCCACCCGATACCTTCCCGGCGCCGCCGGGCCCGTGCGCGTGGCGAAGACCTGTCTGTACACCCTGACCCCGGATCGTGATTTCATCGTCGACCGGGTGCCCGGCACTGAGAGGATCTACGCCGCGGTCGGGGCGGGTCACGCCTTCAAGTTCGCCTCGCTGTTGGGGAAGGTCCTCGTCGACCTGGCTCTCGACGGTGCGACCACCCACGACATCAGCCCGTTCAGCGCCGAGCGCCCCATTCTGGCCGAGGAGAGCCCGGTCCGGTCTTACATGGTGTGACTCAACCAGGGCCCTTTCGAGGCCGATTCCTCTTGGGATGGACGCCCTTTCGATCAAGCGGACGAGGGTGGACGAGGCCGCCGACGATGCCGAGCGGGTCGCCGCCCTGAATGAGTTGAGCTCGGCCCTGTACGAATACGACTGCACCGAGGCGGTTCACGTCGCCGACGAAGCCATCGCTCTGGCGACCGCGCTCGGGGACGGGAAGGCCCGGGGCTGGGCCCTTCATCACCGTGGATGGGCGCTGAGCTCGATGGGAAGGCTCGACGAGGCTCTCGACTCGCAACTCTCTGCCCGCGCTCAATTCGAGCTCGAAGGTGACCTCGGAGGCGTCGCCAATGCCCTGATGGCGATCGGCGATCTGTACGGCGACGTGGGGGACACGACCACCGCGCTGGAGTATCTCGACCGGGCACGAGCTCCGCTGAAACTCGCCAATGACGAACTGGGGGCCGGTCTGCTGATGAATCTCACCGGGATCGCCCTCAGCCACGAAGGCCGGCACGAGGAGGCGCTGGACCTCTTCGAGCAGGCTGAGAAGATCTACTTTCGCATCGGTGACACGCTCAGGGTCGGCTCCACCCGGATCAATCAGGGTTACGAGCTCCTGACGCTCTCGGCAACCACCGATGAGCCGCACCGGACAGCCCTCATCGAACGGGTGGGGATGATCGCCGACGAGATCATCGACCGGGGGGATCGGCTCGGTGAAGACGGACGACACACCCGTGCCTACGGAAAGGCGCTCAAGGCACAGGTGATGGCCGCCAAGGGACACGAAGAAGCGGCGACAGAGCTGGCGGCCGGGGCCGAAGCCGAGGCGACTTCCGGCGGGTTGGACCAGCTCGCCATAGAGATCACCCTCGATCGTGCCGAGTGGCTGCTCAGGGCCGGGAAGATCGATGAGGCATCCGTCCTCGTAGAAGATGCAGCTGATCGGAGCAAACGACTCGACATGAGACGTCTCTTGGTCCGGGCCACCGGTCTCCGCGCCGACATGCTCGAGGCCCAGGGAGACCACGCCGCGGCGCTGGCGTGCCATCGCGACTACCACCGACTCGACGGGGCCGTGCACACCGACCAGGCCGAGCGCCGGGCCCGCTTGGTGGCCACCCGGTATCAGGTGGAGCGGGCCCGGAGGGAAGCGGATCTCGCCAACGTGCGGGTCTCGGAATTGGAGGCACTGGACAAGGAGAAGCGCGAGTTCCTCGCGAGCATCAGCCACGAACTGCGCACTCCCCTGGCCGCGGTTCTCGGCTTCGCCACCGAGCTGTCGGAATCATGGGACATGTTCGACCCGGAAGAGGCCCGATCGTTGGTGCGTCTCATCGCAAGCCAGTCGGCAGACATATCTGCGATCGTCGACGACCTGCTCACGGTCACCAGGCTGGAGGCGGGGACGATGACGGTGTATCCGACCATCGTCGATGTCTCGGAGCACATCGCCGACCTGGCCGAGACCACCGGCCGTGACAGCGGGAAGACGATCGAATGGAAGGGCGAGGCCACTGTCTGGGCCGATCCCGCCCGGCTCCGTCAGATCATCCGCAACCTCATCACCAATGCCATCAGATACGGCGGAGACGAGGTCGCAGTCAAGGTCTCGACACGCTCGGGGATGGCCTCGATCGATGTGTGGGACTCGGGCGGGCCGATCCCCCCGGCGCGGGTGGCCACGATGTTCCAACCGTTCGACCGGGCTGACGGGAGTGGCCGGAACCCGAACTCTGTGGGTCTCGGGCTGGCAGTGGCCAGGAGCCTGGCCCGGGTCATGGGTGGCGATCTCGAATACCGCTACGACAACGGCTCCATCTTCCGGCTGGAACTGCCTACCCCGGGTTGAGCCCGATCGCAGTCGAGTCCACCCCGCTGGTGACCGCCCAACAGGCGGCCGCGGAAACGGCCTCGAGGGGGGTGGGGCCGGGGTCGTCGATCGGACAGCGGGAGGAGATGGCCTCGGGAAGGTCGCCCGACTGAAGGAGAGGGCACCGAGGATGGAAGCGGCAGCCCGCAGGGATGCGGGCGGGGTCGGGAATCTCGCCGGTGAGGATCTGCTGTTCCATCTCCCGCGTCTCGGGGACCACCGAGAGGAGAGCTCGTGTGTAGGGGTGGCGCGGATTCTCCAGGATCTGCTCGGTGGGCCCGGTCTCGACTATTCGGCCCAGATACATGACGGCAACCCGATCGGCGATGTTCCAGGCAAGACCGAGGTCGTGGGTCACCACGAGGATGGCCAACCCCGTCTCATCGACGAGACGACGCATCAGGGCGAGGATCTCGCCACGGATCGAGGCGTCGAGACTGGCCACCGGCTCGTCGGCGAGGAGGAGACGGGGCTCCATCACCATCGCCCCGGCTATCACGACCCGTTGCCGCTGGCCACCGGATACCTCGTGGGGGTAGAGCGGGAAGAATCGCTCCGGGGGGCGCAGGCCGGCCCTTGACAGTGCTGCCGCCACCTGCTCGGTCTCGCTCCCGGCGTGACGCTTGATCCTCAACCCCTCCGCCACGATCTCATAGATCGTCTGGCGTGGGTTGAGCGCCCCGGTCGGATCCTGGAACACCATCTGGACAGTCGGGTTGAAGATGGTCTGAACATGGCCGGGAGAGGACCCGCCGGTGCCATCGACCCGGATGACACCCGAGGTGGGCTTCTGTAGCCCCTGGATGGCGCGGATCAGGGTGGTCTTGCCGGACCCGGACTCCCCGACCAGGGCCAGGACCTCGCCCGGCAGGACACGCACTGACGCCCCGTCGACTGCACGGGCTGCTCCGAAGTGGACGTGGAGGTCTTCGACCTCGACCAGTGGCGTCACACCAGCACGCACGCGGCACTCCTGGCTTCACCTGAGATCCGCAGCTCGGGCTCGGCGGGCAGGCATGCGTCGTGGGCGAGCGGGCACCGGGGATGGAAGGGACACCCGCCGGGGAGGTCACCAGGGGTGGGCGGGTCTCCCCCCAGCCCGGACGGGGCCATGCGCGACCCCACGTCGCCGATGGTCGGGAAGGCGGCTGCGAGCGCCCGCGTGTAGGGATGTGAGCCGTTCTCGAACACCTCCCACGCCGGCCCCTCCTCGACGATACGGCCCGCGTACATCACCGCCAGGCGCTCACACGCATAGGTGAGGACCGACAGATCGTGAGTGATGAAGAGAAGGGTGAGGTTCCTCTCCTCTTTCAGGTCGTCGAGTAACGCCAGCACCTGCGCCTGCACCATCAGGTCCAGGGCGGTGGTCGGCTCGTCCGCTATGAGCAGATGCGGATCGCAGGCAAGAGCCATGGCGATCAGCACCCGCTGCCGCTGGCCCCCGGAGAGCTCGTGCGGGTACGACTCGGCACGCGCCGCGGGCAGGCCGACCCGTCTCAGAAGCTCGACCACCCGATCCTTGGCCGCGTCATCGTTGGCAACAGTGCGATGCAACGACATCGGCTCGGCTATCTGGTCCCCGACCGTCTGCACCGGGTTGAGAGCGTGCAGGGCCCCCTGGAACACGATGGCGCCGGCCGTCCACCGCACCGCCCTGAGACCGCCCGGGCTCAAGCCGAGGACCTCCTTCCCGTCGAGTGTGATTTGGCCGGTGACCTCGGTGCCTGCCGGCAGCAACCGGAGGATCGAGTTGGCCAGGGTCGATTTGCCGCAGCCCGACTCGCCGGCCAGACCCAGTGAGCCGCCTTTCTCGATGTCGAGGCTCACCCCCCGCACGGCGGGCACGGCACGACCCTGGGAGTGATAGGTGATGGAGAGATCACGGATCGAGAGCAATGCGTCGCTCATCGTGAGCGGCTCAGCCTCGGATTGGCGATCTCTTCGAGAGTCCGGCCGATCAGAGTGAAGGCGAGGACGACCGCCAGGATGCCCAGGCCGGCCGGCAGGAAGTACCACCAGGCATTGCGGGCCATCGCCCCGTTCACGAAGGCCTCCTCCAGCGTCTTTCCCCATGATGCGGCCGAAGGATCGCCCAGTCCGAGGAAGGAGAGCGTCGTCTCGGTCAGGATGGAGATCGGGACTGCCAGGGTGGCATTGGCCAGGATCAAGCCCGAGACGTTGGGCAGGATGTGATGGGCGACGATGTGCCCCCCGCCGGCACCGAGAGAGCGGGCGCGGTCCACGAACAGGCGTTGTTTCACGGTGAGGACCTGTGCCCTCACCAGTCTCGCCGTGGACGGCCAGGATGTGATCCCGATCACGAAGATGATGTTCCACACGTTCCGGCCCAGCACCGAGGCGAGAACGATGGCCAATGGGAGGAAGGGGATCACGAGGAACCACTCGGTGACCCTCATGAAGATGGCGTCGACCTTTCCACCAACGAACCCGGAGACGATGCCAACGACAGATCCGATGAGGATGGTGAGGACCGTCGCGGCGAGACCGACGAAGAGGCTCACCCGAGAGCCCCAGACGAACTGGGCCCACACCGAGCGCCGGATGTAGTCGGTGCCCAGTGGGGGGAACACCGACGGTGGCGCCCACTGGGGGTTGCCCTGCGCTCTGGCAAACACCGGGTTCAACTCCCTGACGTCGGCCAGGAGTGGCGCGGCCAACGCCATAGCGACGAAGACGAGGAGCACGGCGAGGCCGATCATGCCCTGGCGGGAGCCACGGAACTGCGCCCACACTCTGGAGGCGGTGGCCCGACGACGCTGCATCGCGATACTGGTCAAATCTCCTCCACTCTCGGGTCGAGCCAGGAGTAGGTGATGTCGGCGATCAGGTTGAACACGATCACTGCCGCGCTGAACAGGAGAAAGAGCGCCTGGAGCATGGGAAGGTCGGGTCCCCGGATGGCGTCCGCGGTGGCCTTGCCCAGGCCAGGCCACGAGTACACCGCCTCCACCGCAATCGCGCCGGAGAGCACGAACCCGAAGTTGATCGCCGTCAGGGTCACCACCGGGAGAAGGGCGTTGGGCACCGCGTGGCGGTTGCGCACCCTCACATCGCGCAAGCCCTTGGCGCGAGCAACGGTGAGATAGTCCTCCCCCATCACGTCGAGCAGCGAGCTCCTGGTGACCAGGGTGTATTCGCCCAGATAGGCCAGGGTCAGGGTCAGAGCGGGGAGGAACATGTGATAGGCCTGGTCGATCAGCCGGGCCAGCCCGGTCTCGTTGGACCCGGCGGTGGTGATCCCGCCCACCGGGAACCACCCCAGCACCACGGCGAACAGGACCAGCAGGATCATGCCCAGCCAGAAATCGGGCATCGAATAGAAGACCATCGTGCTGCTGGTGATGGAGTGGTCCTTCCAAGTGTTCCGTCTCCAGGCGGCGACGATCCCGCCAAAGGTGCCTATCACAGCGGAGAGGATGGACGAGATCCCGACCAGGGCCAGCGTGGCCGGGATCGCCCTGACGATCTCGTCCCACACCGGCTGCCGGCTCTGATAGGACAGACCGAAATTCAGCTGGGCCGTCTCCCTCAGGTAGTAGAGGAACTGGGTGCCGATCGGTTGGTCCAAGCCGAAAGCGACACGCAGATTATCGATCGTCGACTGTGGGACGTTCCTTCCTCTGAACAACGAGCCGATCGGATCGGTCTGAACAACGCGGAACAGGAAGAAGTTGAAGACGAGCACGAAGACGAGGGTGAGGGCCGACCCGAGGAGCTTGCGCCCGATGAGCCGGCCCCGCCCCCGCCCAATTGCTTTCGTCGTCAGGCGCTCACTCCCGTTCGTCGGAGGTCGTCTGGCTCCTCCTTGCCAGGAATATGCCGCCCAGGATCACCACGACGGCTGCGATACCACCCCAGAGCAGCCAGTTGATGTCGGACCCTCCTGCGTCGGCACCGATCGGGGTGAGTTGGACGTAGCTGGGTGAGGTGTTGCTGAAGATGACCGGTCCGATGTCGGCGGGCTGGTTGACCCAGCCCTCGAAGGTGTCGGTTCGATAAGCCTGGAGATCAGGCGCCACATACATCGGGATGTAGACGGCCGCATCGTGGAACATCGTCAACATCTCGTGCACGATCTCGAGCCTGCGGTCCGGATCGACCTCCTGATTCTGTTCCGCATAGAGCGCGTCATATGCGGGATCGAACCAGTTGGCATCGTTGTAGTTGCCGATCTCGGCCTCGGTGAAATAGGAAAGCATGGGGTCCGGGTCGACGAAGGGCACCCAACCCCAGTAGAAGGTGTCATAGGTCCCGTCGACGATGACCCCGAAGAGGGCGTCCTGGTCGTAGGCCTCGAGCTCGACACCGATGCCGATCTCCTCCATCCATCCCACCATCAGATCCCCGATCGAACCGGCCAGGTCGCCATCGGTGTTGACGGCGTGGCGGATGACGATTGGGTTGGTGCCGTCAGGCATCTCCCTGATCCCGTCATCGTCGGTGTCCATGTATCCCGCCTCGTCGAGTATCTGGTTGGCCCGCTCGGGGTCGTAGGTGAATTGATTCTCCTCGGGAATCTCCGGTATCCATTTCGGGTCGGCGGAGGGACTCATGGTCTCCAAAGGGCTCGCCAGGCCGAACCAGAGGTCCTCGATCACGGCGGGGCGGTCGATGGCGTGGGAGATGGCCCTTCGCACTTCCAGGTCGAGCAGGGCCGGATGGGGCTGGCCCTCGGCGGCGCCGCCGTTGATGGCGATCTCGTCGAAACCACCTTGTTGTCCGGCCACCACCTCGATGTCGGCATCTGCTTCGAGGGCGTCCCATGACGAGGCCGGGAATCCCTGCGCAGCGTCGAGCTCGCCCTGCTGGAGGGCGGCCACCATGGCGTCGGGGTTCTCGAAGAGACGGAAGATCACCTGGTCGTATGGAGGCTCGTCGCCTTCCCATCCCCAGTAGTTGGGATTGGCCGTCATCACCACCGATTGCCCAGGTGTGAACTCGGTCATGACGAAGGGCCCACTGCCTACGCCATCTTCGGCGGCGTACTGGGTGGCTGCGTCGTAGTCGGTAGCGATCGGCTCCCAAATGTGCTGTGGCACCAAATAGACGTCCATAGTGGGAAGTTTGGGATCCGGGACGGACGACACGAGCTGGACAGTGCGCTCGTCGATGACTGTTGCCTCGATGTTCCCCACGGTCGAAACCATGTTGTCCCAGCCCTGGTCTCGTCCTGTGTTGATGTTCCAGGCCACATCATCGGCGGTGAGTGGCTCACCATCGGACCATGTCAGGCCTTCTCTCAGGGTGTAGACGTACTCGACGCCGGGCTCGACCTCCTCCCACGATTCGGCCAGCCCAGGGGTGGTGGCGAAATCGTCCGCGGCCTTGTCGGTCAGGGTGGCGTAATGCAGGTTCCACACCTCATAGGCCGCGACGGTGTAACCGGAGGTCGGGTTGATCACCTCCCAGTCCTGGGTCAGGCCGACCCGAAGGGTTATCTGATCGTCCTCCTCCTGGGCCGATGCGATCGGAACGAGTGACACCGCGACCACGGCGGCGATCATCAACACGATGAAACGTCTCATCAACTGATTCTCCATTCAGGTTTGCCGCTGGTGAATGTATTCACATCTGCCGGGACTTGGTGTGGATACACGCATACATTGTTCGAGCGGCCAACCCGGGACGAAACCTGAACGACGATTCAGTCAACCCTGATTACAGTGGCCGCACCCGAGCCGAGGTAGTCGTCGATGATCCGCGAGACACCGTTTCATCCCAGGACCAGCGCCGCCAACCAGACCGGGCTGTGGAGCCACTGGTCGGGATACTTGGCCACCGACCGGTATCAGATGTCGGACAAGTTCGAGTATTTCGCGATCAGGAACTCGGCGGCGGTCATCGACACCTCTCCTCTTTACAAGTACCGGATCACCGGGTCCGACGCCGAGACCTTCCTGGCCGGGATACTCGCCCGCGACATCCGCAAATGTCGGCCCGGACAGGCGCACTACACGGTGTGGTGTGACGACGACGGTTGGGTAGTCGAGGACGGGGTCATCCTCCGCCACAGCGATGACGAGTTCATGCTCACTGCTGCCGAGCCGAACATGGCCTATCTGCAGGATCTCGCCGGTCGAATGGCGGTCCGGATCGAAGATGTCTCGGATGATTTCGGAGCTCTTGCGTTGCAAGGCCCGTACGCCCGGGAGATCCTCAGGCAACTTGCCCCGGAGATGGAGGAGATCGGCTACTTCCACCTCATCCCGGCCAAGGTCGGGAACGCCGCTGTGACCATCTCCCGCACCGGCTACACCGGCGACCTGGGTTATGAGATCTGGGTGGAGAGAGACGACGCTGTCGGCGTGTGGGACACATTGTTCGAGGTAGCGGCGCCTTAT
Source organism: Acidimicrobiia bacterium (assembly GCA_025928935.1). Taxonomy (GTDB): domain Bacteria; phylum Actinomycetota; class Acidimicrobiia; order Spongiisociales; family ZC4RG35; genus JARDZU01. The sequence goes on along the minus strand of JAICNB010000018.1, from coordinate 28,264 downwards.
GGCGTCATCCCGGCCGGCCAGACCGCTCTGCTCATCGCCCGCATCGAGGCCGGGCTGGTCCTGATCGACGTCGACTTCCACTCCTCGCGTTATGCCTGGAACGACGACCAGCGGACCACTCCCCACGAGTTGGGGCTGGGATGGATGTTGCGCGATCTACCCTCCGATGACAGAGCTTTCATCGGCCGACAGGCCATCGAGCGGGAATTGGCCGATGGCACGTCCCGGTGGAAAACGGTCGGGATCATGGTCGACTACGAGGACTGGAATCGGGTCTACGGCGAGCGCAGCCTGATCCCACCCAAGGATCACACCCCCGAGCACGGCGGGATGATGATCTACGACGAGAAGCTGGAGCGGATCGGTTACACGCCGAGCTTCGTCTACTCACCGATGACTCAGCGTCACGTGGGAATCGCCCGGGTCCGTCCCGAGCACGCCGCCCTTGGGACAGGGGTCAGCCTCGAGGTCACCATCGACCATCGCTACGACGTGGTGAAGGCCCATGTCGCCCGTCTCCCCTTCTTCAACCCCCAAAGAAAGACAGCCTGAGGTAGCGATGCCCGCCAAGAAGAAGTACGACGCGATCGTCATCGGAGGGGGCCACAACGGCCTGGTCAACGGGTCGTATCTGGCCAAAGCGGGTCTGGACACCGTGATCCTCGAGCGCCGTCATCTGGTTGGTGGCGCGGCGATCACCGAAGAGCTCTACCCGGGATTCAGCTTCACCACTTTCTCCTATGCGTTGAGTCTGCTGCGCCCCGAGATCATCCACGAGCTCGAGCTGACCAAACACGGGTTCATGCCGCTGCTCATGCCCTCGACGTTCGCCCCCACCGAGGACGGGGACTACCTCCTCCTCGGGCAGGACAAGAACGAGAACCACCATGAGATCGCCCGGCACTCCCCGCACGACGCCGACGCCTACGACGCCTACGGGCACATGATGGAGCAGGTGGTCCACGCCATCAGACCGCTGATGGACTCGATACCGCCTGACATCACCTCTAAGGACCCCGAGGAGCGAGCCCGCATGGCGGCGATCGGCTCCTATCTGGCCGACCTCCCCCCCGGCGTCCTCCACGACATGATCCGGCTCATGACCGGCAGCGCCGCCGACATCCTCGAGGACTACTTCGAGTCCGAGCTCATGCAGGGCCTCCACGCATCGTCGGGGATCATCGGCACCAAGGTCGGCCCCCGCTCGCAGGGCTCCGGGCTCGTCCTCCTCTACCACTCGTTCGGAGAGCACGACGGCGCCTATGGGGCCTGGGCCTTCCACAAGGGAGGCAATGGCGGCTTCACCCAGGTCCTGGCACGGGCGGCCGAGTCGTTCGGGGCGGAGATCCGCCTCGAGTCGCCGGTCGACCACGTCATCACCAAGAACGGGCGGGCGACCGGTGTGGTGCTCTCCGACGGCACCGAGCTCGACGCCAAGATCGTTGTGAGCGCCGTCGACCCGCGGCGCACCTTCATGGACCTGATCGACCCACGCGAGTTGCCCAGCGATCTCGTCGAGAACATCAGGAGGTTCAAATTTCAGGGGACCTCGGCCAAGGTCAACTTCGCCCTCGACGGCAACCCGACCTATCCGGGGCTGGAGGGCCGATCCGACCATTACCGCGGCTTCATCAACCTGGGCCCGTCCCTGGACTACCTCGAGCGCGCCTTCGACGACGCGAAGTACGGCTGGTATTCACAGAAGCCCTACATCGACGGGTGCATCCAGTCCAACGTCGATCCCGACATGGCGCCTCCGGGCAAGGCGGTCATGTCGTGCTTCATCCAGTACGCCCCATATCACCTCAAGGACGGGGACTGGGACGAGGAGCGAGATCGGTTCGGCGACACCGTGCAGAAGACGCTGGAGAGCTTCTTCCCCGGTTTCTCCGACCTGGTCCTCCACCGCGAGGTGGTCACGCCCCTGGACATCGAGCGGGTGGTCGGCCTCACGGAAGGAAACATCTTCGCCGGTGAGTTCCTCGCCCCCCAGATGTTCTTCTTCCGCCCGGCCCCCGGCTGGAACCAGTACCGCACCCCGATCGAGGGTTATTACCAGTGCGGCTCGGGGACCCACCCCGGCGGCTGTGTCATGGGCGCCCCCGGCCGCTTCGCCTCCCAGCAGATCCTGGGAGACCTGGCCAAGAAGAAGAGATAATCCAAATTGGGAGCCAGAGTGCCGCATATGACACGTCTGGAACCCAATTACGACTGAGTCCGTTGATACGCTCTCGCCAGGGAGCACACACATGGCGTCGAGCCACTCGAGGGTCACATTTGTCGCCATCGTGCTGATCGCCGTCGCTTGCACCAACGACGCCGGTTCCCCGGCCCCCGAGGCAACCGCACCGCCTGAGGCCTTCGCCCCGACACCAACCATCGGTGGGGTCCCAACCACCACATTGACACCGGCCACGACCGTCGACAGCGAGCGCGTCGTGCTCCAGCGTGTCGACCCGGTGTCGCTGCAAACTCGGGCCTCCTTCGAGCCGATCCCGATGGGCGACTTCATGTGGGGCTCGAAGGTCTCATCCGACGGTCGCTACTTGGCGGCCACGGTCAACCAGGACGAGACCGGGAGCTCCGAATTGCGACTCGTCGACCTCCAGTCGTGGGCGCCGCGGGCCTCTTGGCCCGAATCCGGTGATCTCATCGTCCACGTGGACGAATCTGGAAACGTCTACTACATCAGCTACCAGTCGGGGCCCGAGTTTCGAATTGCCTGGGCGGGCGGAACCAAATCGAGCCTGGTCGCCTCCCTTCCCCTGCACTACTCGGTATGGGGCGCGGAGCGTGCCACCGACCGCGACTTCGTCCTCTTCGGCACCAAGCCTGCCGAGCCCGGGTCGGGAAACCCGGAACAGGTTTTCGTGACCACCATCGACCTGGACAACGCCGGAGGCCTGACCGAGATCCCGGTGCCCGGGGTGAATATCGGGACTGTCGACCCGGTCAGCCAGGGGCCGTGGACACCATATCTGTACAACTCGCCGTCCTTCACCTGGGACCCGGTCGGATCACGACTTCTCGTCGCCCACGCCGACGAAGACGTAGTGTCGGAGGTCGATCCGGTGAGCGGCGAGGTCGTCGAGCACCCAATGGCCGGGACGGTGGACCTGGAGTGGGGCAGTCGCCGATTCAGCGCGGTCAGCCCCGACGGGCGGTTTCTATACATGGCCACCACCGCGGTCGAACTGATCGAGGACGACGACGACTGGACGGTGCGAACCTCCCCTGCCGGCGTCAAGACCATCGACACCACCACCTGGGAGATGGTGGTACGCAGCGATGAACCGATTTCGACCATCTGGGTCTCACCCAACGGTGGCATGCTCGGATCCGGGTATTCGACAGAGGAATCGGAGACGGTGTACCTGGAGGAGTCGACCGGCCTATACCTGCTCGATGCGTCGGACCTCAGCGTCCGAGTTCACTATCCGCCGGAGACACCCAGTCAATTCTGGGGGCCGGTGAGCTTCACCGAATCCGGGTCGATCGCCTACGCCTCCACCTGGGTCGACTCACCCCGACTGCACGTGATCGAGCTGGCCACGGGAGAGTTTCTCTCCACCGCCGAAGCCACCGAGACTCTGGAGATGATCGGGCCGGTGGGGGTGCTCGCCACCAATCGCTAATTTGCAGGCGATGTTGGAGAACCGCCCCGAGCTGGCCGGCCGTCTCGACGAGGACCTGGTCGGATGGCTCACCACCGTCGCTCCCTCGGGCCAACCGCAGAGCTCCGTTGTCTGGTTTCTGCGGGATGGCGACGATCTGCTCGTCTACAGCAAGCCAGGAACGACCAAATTGGAGAACATCGCCTCGAACCCAAAGGTCGCCTTCAACCTACGTGGCGACCTCGAGGCAGACATGGTGGCGACATTCGAGGCCACTGCGACCATCCTCGATCAGCCGACCCCCGCCCACGAAGATGCGGCCTACCTGGCCAAGTACCGCTCTCAAATCGAGCGCCTGGGCTGGACCCCTGAAGAGTTTGCCGCCGACTATTCGACGTTGATACGTCTCAGGCTCGATCGCATCCGGGCCTGGTAGACGCATTCTTCAGGCGGATCACCGTTCGTCGGGGATGAACCAGTCCGCCGCCCAGCGGACGACGGAGATCACGACAGCTCCCCAGAAAGTGGCCCAGAAGAAGCCGGTCGAGCTCAGCCCCAGGTCCATCAGACCCGACAGCCAGATCACGAGCTGCAGGGCCAGAGCGTTGGTGATCAAGAGAAAGAGGCCGAGGGTCAGGATCACGATCGGCAGGCTGAACAAGTTCATCAGCGGCTTGACGATGGCGTTGACCAGCGCCACCAGGATCGCAACGACCACGAGGTTCCAGAACGAACCGGTGAAGTCGAGGCCGGGGACGTAGGTGAAGGCGATCCAAACTGCCAGGGCGGTTACGGCCAGCTTGATCAGGAATCTCATGCACTTCAGGCTATCCCGCCGGCCCCCTCGCTTGCGTGATCGCTCGGACCACGGCTGGATTTGTGGTCATGCGTATCAGGAGACCTCGAACATTCTCCTAGCTGACGGGAACAACCCGTTCATGCGAAGAAGACCGGCGGGGAGGTTGCGGGCGAGAAGCTCACGACCGAGGGAGAGAGGAGAAGGGCCGTCGTCAGACGGCCCTTCTCTCATGGAGCAACCCACATGTAGCCAATCGCCGAATGAGATGTATCAGGCCCCCCGACCGCTGCTCCTTTCCGCCAGTGGGGGACAAAGGGTCCCTGACCACAGAAAGGGAGAGACATGTCTACTAGTGCTACCCAGTCGGGTACCACAACCGGCGTCGGCCGATCCGGCAAGGGACTCGGCTTCGCGGCTGCTGCTCTGGCCGTCGTGATCGCTGTTGGCTTCGTGTTTGCCTTCAATCAGGGCGACGAGGTCACAGTGTCCAACGCCTCGACACGTGCAGCGGAGATCGCCTCCGATCGTTACGACGAGATGGTCCGGCAGCTCGAGGCGGCCTACCAGGCCTCTACGCGGTCCAACGCGGCCGCCGAGCTCGAGCGGCTGAACGACCTGGCGCTCCAGGTCAGAGCCCAGCATCCTGGCTTCAACATCGAGAAGACCAAGATGGACCTGGCTGGACAGGTCGTCGAGCACCCCGGGATCAGCCCGGAGAAGACCAAGATGGACCTGGCTGCCCAGCAGATAGAGCATCGCGGGATCAGCCCGGAGCAGACCCGGTTGGAGTATCTGACCGAGAAGCTCGGTGAGGTGATCTATGTGCCCGGGCCCGCCGCGGTCGGGTCGTCGAGCGAAGGCAACCTCGACATGGTGCGGGCGCAGGCGGCTAGCCGGCAGCCGGCCGAGCTCGTGCAGCCCGAGTGGGACAACCGGATTCCCTGAACGGGACGCGAGACAGAACCAAGAGGGGCCGCCTCCGGGCGGTCCCTCTTCATGTTGTGCTGGTCGACCGACCATGAGAGAGCCCCCGCAGTGGCGGGGGCTCTCCTACTCCGTAGCGAGGCGTGTGAGCCTCTGCCTCGTCACATGGCGGGGCGAACAATGAGGCGTCGCAGGACCTGGGGCCGGTGCTTCACCTGGAGGCGATTCTCTTTCATGCGATTGCCCAACCACCGCTGAACGGGGTTCTCGAGCATCTCGAAGGGTCGAACCGCCCAGACAAAGCGCCGGGTGTCCCTCGGCTCCTGGGCTTCGGACATGTTCATCATGTCGCGCCTTTCCTCGCTGACGGACGTCGCCCGATGACGACGTTTCAAATCTGGAGAGAGGCACGATGGCCGCCTGATACAGCCTGGCCAGGAATCGACCGGTTCGTCAGCCGGTCAGAGCAGGATCCACTCCGTCTTGACCATCTCGCCACCGTCCGCTCGGATGACGATGGCCACCGGGCCCGCTTCGACACCGTCGAAGGAAAACCGTCCCAGCTCGTCCGTCTCGGTCGCGAGCACGCCGCCGGTGACATGGAGCTCGACATCGAGACGAGCTGGAGGCTGGATCTGGCCCCGCAGCTCGCCGGTCGAGGCGTCGTGCTCGAGATCGATCATCCATTCACCGGCCTCGAAGCCAACGATCCGCGCCGAAGCAGTCGATCTCACCGAAATGGACGTCGTCTCATCGGTGGAGTCGTAGGTCAACAGCGCAAGCTCGGCGTCGATGGTCCGCCAAATGAGGGCCGTCTTGGCAAAGTCCGTCACATCGGGCGGAACCGGGTCCGATTGATCGAGCCCCCGCTGGAGAAGCGACATGATTCTCTTTTCTTCTCGATCGGGCGGATTGGTCATCGGACATCAGCTCCTCGGTTGGTGGACGTAGGAGACACAGCTGGGCCGTTGGCCGTCGCAGATCGCCTCGAGACCGCCGGCTCGTGGCGGTTTTCTTTGGCGATGCGAGGCAATCCGCCCGGTCCGCGGCAGACCGCCGCTGCGGACCCCTCACCAGGCTGAGGTCTCGACTCCGTCACTTGGCATCATCTCCTGACCCCGAAGAGCCTCTTCCGCCCCCATTGATACGCGCTGAAATAGCGGCCTTGAGCCGCTCGATGCACCTGGATCGAGTGGGCCCCAGGCTTCCGATCGGGCGGCCGACGATGTCGGAGATCTCCTCGTAGCTGAGTGGTGGTTCGGTGGTGAGCAGGCGAAGCAGCTGCCGGCAGTCCTCGCTGATCGTCTCGAGAGCGGCGACCACCTCGCGTGCTTCCTCGTCCTCGACCAGCATCGTCTCCAATGAGGGTCGATCATCGGGGACGTCGTACTCGAACTCGGTGGGGATCACCCGGTTTCGCAGTCCCTGGACCCGCAGTGCCTCGCGACGGCAGGTGGTGGCGAGCCAACCAGGAAGCCGCTCCGGGTCGTCGATTCGGTCGATGTTCTCGACCAGACGCAGCCAGACGGTCTGGCTCACGTCCTTGGCGGTGGCATCGTCCAGTCTGAAACTGCGGGCGATCGACCAAACCATCTGGCTGAACCGGTCGACCAGTTGTGCCCAGGCCGCCTTGTCGCCGGATTTGGCCAGTGTCAGAAGCTCGCCGTGGGTGGCATGCGCCAAGGACGCCATGACTTCATCGTACGGATCCGGGGGTCGGGCCCGGCCCTCAAATACGAGAATCTTCGGGAGTCTCACGCCTCGTCGGGAGGACGCGTCCCAAACTCCTCCAACACGTGGAACGACCCCCGGTGCAACCGAGGGTCGGTCCTGATCGGCCTCTACCGTCGAGCCTCGAAGGTTCGACGACATGGCCGGGCGTCAGATCGCGGGGATCCTCGGCCGACGATCGACTTTGAATGATTCGCCGATGGCGACGAGGCCACGTCCCAATGCCTCGGTGACTCGATCGAACGCACTCGGGCCCTCCGGGCGGGCCGCTCTGTTGCGACGATGGGCGGCGGCCTCGTTCTGATAGCGGTTGATCCGCTCGTAGACCAGAGCCTCGGTCAGATAGCTGCTCATGTCCCTCCCCTTTCGTGTGATCACGACCTACGTGTGCCGGGAAGAGCGTGGCGAATCGACGCTGATACAGGCCGTTGGGTCAGCCGGCGCGGCGGCGCGCCCGGTGGGCTGCGACGTTCTCCCGGGTCGTGCACCTGTCCGAGCAATGCAGACGTGAATGATTGCGGGACACATCCACGAAGACGTCCTCGCACGTGGAGGAATGGCAGATGCCGAAGCGGTCGAAGCCACCCTCGATGAGGGCGACGCTCAATCCCATGGCGGTGATGGCGCCGAGATAGCGGGCCGGGCTGCCGGCTTCCGATTCGAAATGGAGATGGGGCGCCGTCCCGTGAACGCTCACACGTGGGACCGCCTCCATGTCGGCGAGGACATCGTTCAGGACAGCAGCCGCCTCCTCGTCGGTGGCAGCTTCGAACACCTGCCGGAGGCGGGAACGGAGAGCGCGGACCTCGTGAAGGTCCCTCTCTCCAGGCTGCCATCCAGGTCGGCACCAGTCGCCGTTGTGGGCCTCGATGAACGAAGCAACGTCCCCGGGGACCTCGAGAGTCTCCTGCCCACTGACGACGTCCAATGAGTTGACCAGGTCGACCGCCATCCGGACCGGTTCATCGCTGTAATGCGAAAAATCCATTTGATGGTCTACGTTTCGTCTTCGGATCGGTAAGGTTCGAACACAGTATAGACCGATACAGGGCCCAGCGCAACGGCCTGGCTCTACGCGGCCGTCCTGATCACGATCAGGTTGTCGGCTGCTGATTCCGGGAACCACACCTCCCCCGACCGGCCGAGGATCTGACGCACGTTGCCAGGGTCGTGGGGCAGGGCGTAGGTGTCGAACTGCTCGGTGATCGAGTCGAATCGGACCATCGAGTTCGAACCGAAGTCGCTGGCCCACACGATGTCGGTTTCGTCAACGAAGACTGCGTACGTCTCCGGGTTCTCGCCTGGAAGCGGCCATGTGTCCCAAGCGTCGATGTCGGGTGTGTACCGGCTGAGGTTCCCGGTGTTCCACTCGCTCACCCAGATCCGACCCTCGGAATCGGACCACACCCGGCGTGCGCCCTGGTCCGGGGTGGGCGGCTCGATGACGGTTGCACTGCCGTCGGGCTCGATGCGGGCGATGTGCGACCCCGCCAGCGAGGCGTAGTAGACCACTCCCTCGGGTGTGGTGGTCACCCCGTATGGCCCACGACCCTCTGGTGCGTCGTTGACTGTGATCTCCCCGCTTCCCGGGTCGAGACTGCCGTAGATCCCGTTCTGCCCGGTGAACCAGAGGACACCGACCCCATCGAACGTGGCCGTGTTCAAGTTGGCATCGGGGCGCTCCTCGGGCAGTGGGTAGATGGTCACTTCCTGACCTGATGAGTCGACCGAGAGGATGGCATTGAGCCCGCTATCCGTGACCCAAGCCGTCCCTGCGTCGTCGACGATGACCCCGTGGGGCGCCGAGCCGGGCCCGAGATCGGTGTGTCTGGTCTCGCCGGTCTCGGGGTCGAGCCAGCCCAACTCACCAGTGGCCTGTGCGGTGTACCAGACCCCTCCATCGGCGGCCGGGGCCACGTCGTGCGGCCCCGACCCGTCAGGGACGGGGAACGACTCGAGGGTCAGATCGGCCGGGGCGATCGTCGCCGGCACGGTTGCCGTGGAGTTGGACGTCGGCGGGATTGGCTGGGTGGTGGTGCCGGCGATCGTGGTTGTGGGGGCAGCCACCGTGGTTGGCGGTGTCCCCGTGGTCGAAGTGTTGGCCGAGGTCCCGCTGCAGGCGAGGACCGCCATCACCGTGAGCACCGTGAGACAGCGCCTCATCGGGGCCCGCCTATGCCGTCTCCCGGATCAACCGGATCGCCTCTGCGATGCCACCATCCCAGGGTGGGCCGTGGCCCGGCAGGACCCAGGTCCCTTCCAGGCCCTCGAGACGTGCCAGCGAAGCCAGGGCCTGGTCGGGGTCCATCGTGAATGGGGCGGGCTGGGGCCCTATCGCCCCGGTGAGGACATGTCCCGTGGTCATCGCATCACCAACGAAGACGGCGTCCACCGACGGGACGTGAAAGGCAACGCTTCCCGGCGTGTGACCGGGGATGTGAATCACCAGCGGTGAACCCGGAAGATCCAGCGCCTGCCCGTCGAGGAATGTCCCCACTTCCGCGACCGGGGAGATCCTCAGACCACCACGTCGTCCGCTGTACCACATGAACTTCATCAACGGGCCGACTTTCACCTTGCCCCACTTGATGTCTTTCTTCACCTCACCCCGGGCCCGGGGGGCGTCGAGCTCGTGCACGTGGACCGGGATGCCGTGGTCGCGTCGGATTCGCTCGGCGAAACCGATGTGGTCGGTGTCCCCGTGGGTCAGGACGACACCGCGAACGTCGGCGCGGGTGCGGCCCATCGAGGCCAGCTCCGGCTCGAGCTCGTCCCACTGGCCGGGGAGACCCGCATCGATGACGGTGACTCCGGTGTCGTCTTCGACGAGATAGACGTTGACCAGGTCGGACCCGATGCGATGAAGCGAAGGCGCCAGCTGCATCGGCCAAGCCTAAAGGGGTGTCTTGCCGCGGCCTCCTAGTAGGCGTTGGCGACCATCAGCTCTTCGCACGGGAAGAGAGTGATGATCTTGCAGCCTTCGGCCGTCACCACCACCTCCTCCTCGATGCGGGCGGCGGATCTTCCGTCGGCGGCCGGGGCGTAGGTCTCGAGGGCGAAGACCATGCCCTCTTGGATCTCGATCGGGGCGTCGATGGAGTTGAGCCTGCTGATGATGGGACGCTCGTGGAGACCGACCCCCACTCCGTGCCCGAACTGGAGCCCGAAGGCATCCATCTCGTCGTCGAAACCGAACTCCTCGGCCCGAGGCCATACCTTGGCGATCTCATCCGTGCTGGCTCCGGGCTTGACCAGGTCGATGGCTGCATCCATCCACTCACGTGACTGCTTGAACGCATCACGCTGGGCCTGGGTGGCCCGGCCCACTACGAAGGTCCGGTAGTAACAGGTCCGGTATCCGTTGAAGACGTGGATGATGTCGAAGTAGGCCTGGTCGCCCGGGCGGATCAGACGGTCGGAGAACACGTGGGGATGCGGGCTGCATCGCTCTCCGGCAATCGAGTTGATGGCTTCGACGAACTCGGAGCCCATCTCGAAGAGACGGGCGTGGGCGAGGCCGACCACATCCGACTCCCTGATCCCGGGCTTCAACGCCTCGAAGATGTCCTGGTACACGCCGTCGACCATGGCGCAGGCCTGGGTGAGGAGGATGATCTCGTCGGGGCTCTTGATCTCCCGCGCTTTCATCATCGCCTGCTGGCCATCCACCACGTTCAAGCCCTCGGTTTGAAGGGCGAGGAAGACACCGGTCTCCGCCATGTCGACCCCGAGACGCTCGCCGGCCAACCCTTCGGCCTCGAGCACCTGGCGGATCTCGGCGGCGGCACGGGAGTGGAGACCGGCTTCGGGCCCGATCGCCCCTTGCAGCCCCGTATTGCCCCCGACCGAGTTCTCGGTGTCGTACATGTGGGGCAGCTGGAGACGGTGGGCCTTGGCAGCCGAGCCGAAATCCCAGATGCGAGGCCGGCTCTCCTGGGTCACCAGTGCGTACCGCTCCCCCTTGTTGAAGGCCCAGTACCCGATCTGGGTAGAGGTGGCGTACCTGATGTTCGATGTCTCGAAGAGGAGTAGGGCAGCCAGATCTTCCTGCTCCATGAGCATCTTGACCCGGGCGATGCGGTGCTGACGGAGACGTTCGAAGTCGACGCGGCTCTCCCAATCGACCCCGATCACACCTGGTGCGGGGCTGGTGGCCACGGGGAACTCAACGCTCATCGATGGTCTCCTTGTCTGTCCGGCTCATCCGTCTGCTGCCGAGATCATGCCGACGTGCTTAGTGACACTACACACTTGACCGACGGCTCACCCACCCAGGTGACGCCCGGCGATGGACGCCACATGGGCACCGATAGCCAGCGAGGCGGTGGCTCCCGGCGAGGGAGCGTTGAGCACATGGACGGTCGAGCCAGCCTCCTCGATGACGAAATCGTCGACCAGCCTGCCGTCTGGCGAGACCGCCTGGGCCCTCACCCCGGCTCCGCCCGGGACCAGATGCTCGGGCCGAACCTCCGGGACCAGTCGACGCGCCGATCGTGCATAGAGGTTTCTCGACCGGGAGCGAACCATCTCGGAGGCGCCGGTCCGCCAGTGGCGCAACGCCAGCTTGCGGAAGCCCGGGGTCCGCAGCGTCTCCCTGAGATCGCCCCATTCTCGGGCGGTACCCCGGTAATGCTCTCTTCCGACGGCGAGGACGGCGTTGGGCCCGACCTCGACGCTCCGGTCTATCCGTCGGGTGAAATGGACTCCCAGAAAGGGGAATCGAGGGTCGGGGACCGGGTAGATCAGGGCTTTGACCAGATGCACCGCCTCCGGGACGAGGGTGTAGTACTCCCCACGGAAGGGGACGATCTTCACCGGGCTCGCCACACCAGCGAGCCGGGCAACGCGGTCGGAGTGGAGCCCGGCGCAGTTGACGACCACTTTGGCCCGAATCTCCCGATCCACCGAACGAATCACCGCCCCATCATCGACGTGATATATCGCCTCGACCGAGTATCCGGTCACGATCTCGGCTCCGTCACGAGCCAGATCGGCAGCCAGATGAGCCGCCACCGCGGGGAAGTCGACAACACCTGCCTCGGGTACGTGGAGCGCCTCCAGCCCGACGGCCGAGGGCTCGTAGTCCTGGATCTCACCTGCACCGAGACGGGTGATGCCCAAGAGCCCGTTCTCCCTCCCACGTCGCTCCAGCTCGTCGAGTGGCTCCAGATCCGAGTCCCGGCTGGCGATCACCAGTTTCCCCGACTGATCGAACGCGATGTCGTTGTCCCCGCAGTAGTCCTGGAGCTGACGCCTCCCCTCGACGCACAACCGTGCCTTCAGCGATCCCGGCCGGTAGTAGAGCCCAGAATGGGCGACACCGCTGTTGTGACTGCTCTGATGTGCGGCGACCACGGATTCCTTGTCGACCACGATCAGGGACACGCCCGGATAGCTGATGCCCATGGCCCGGGCCACGCCGAGACCCACCAGACCGGCACCGATGATGCAGATGTCGTAGCCCACCCGTCCTCCTCCTGCCCAACTGGCTCGGGGGCCGCAGAGCCTAACCAGCGGTCCACTAGTGCTCAGTCTCACTGCACAGTCGCGGCCAATCGAGGGTTAGGATCCCGAGTCCTGGCCGCGAGAGGAGCTGATTGATGGCCGATGGGACAGTGTTGATCGTTGGCGGCACCGGCGGCATCGGACGCGAGCTGGCAGCCCACTACATCGATCGGGGACGTGAGGTCATCATCACCGGCCGTGACCCGGCCAATGCAGAGGCCGCTGCCTCCGATCTGGGGGGCAAGGCCCGCGGTATGGGGTTCGATCTGGGCCAACCCGAGACCATCGCCACGGCCCTGGAGGGCGTCGGCGATGTCGACAAGCTGGTGTTGAGCGCAATCGCTCGGGACAACAACCCCGTTCGCGAGTACGACGTAGAGAGCGCCAGGTACCTCGCCACGATGAAGGTCGTCGGCTACACGGAGGTCATCCACACGCTGCTCGACCGGCTCTCCGACGACAGCTCGGTGGTGCTCTTCGGGGGGCGAGCCAAGGACCGGCCGTACCCCGGCTCCACGACCGTGACGGCCGTCAACGGGGCGATCTCCACCATGATCACCACGTTCGCGGTGGAATTGGCGCCGATCAGATTCAACGCCATCCACCCCGGGATCGTGGGAGACAGCCCATATTGGGTGGACAAGCCACTCGACGCGGTCATCGCCCGCACCCCGACCAAGCGGCTCTGCACGATGGAGGATGTCGTCGACGCCACGGTGTTCCTGCTGGAGAACCGGTCTGTCAACGGGGTCAACCTCTACGTCGACAGCGGCTGGCTGCTGATGTGATGGGTGCCGTGGAGACGACGGAGCACCTCGACGGGATCGGTGACCGACTACGCACCGAAAGGACCAAGGCCGGCATCAGCCAGCGCGAGCTGGCCCGTCGTCTCGGGCTGTCCGCCAGCCTGATCTCACAGCTGGAGAGCGGCCTCTCCAAGCCCTCGGTGGGGACGCTGTACGCAATCGTCACCGAGCTCGACCTGTCCCTGGACAAGCTGCTACGGGGAGACGACAACCCCCGACGAAGTGATGCCGATGCGAGCGACACAGGTGCCGCCGACCAACACACCCCTCTGGTTCACCCCGAGGATCGCAAGTCCATCGACCTCGCCTCCGGTGTCCGCTGGGAACAACTCACTGCTGACACGGAACAGGGCGTGGACTTCCTGCACGCGATCTACGAGGTGGGGGGCGCCTCGACCCCCGACGAGTCGCTCATGAGGCACCACGGTCGCGAGTACGGCTATGTGGTGTCGGGCAAGATGGGGATCCAGCTCGGATTCGAGCTGTTCGAGCTGCACCCGGGTGATTCGATCGCCTTCGATTCCACCGAGCCCCATCGGCTCTTCAACATGGCTGACGAGCCTGTTCATGCCATCTGGTTCGTGGTGGGCCGGGGTGCCGACGACCGTGCCCACGGAGACTGACGCCGAGCGGCCACGAGGCTTGGCCGTAACCCCCCGACGATGATCGACCGTGCCGAAAGTCGGGGGCCGGTGCTGGTCACCGGAGCCTCGGGCTTCATCGCTTCGCACATCGTCGCCGAGCTCCTCTCCGCCGGTTACCGGGTGCGCGGCACCGTCCGCGATCTGACGAAGACCGCGAGGCACTCGCATATCACCACTCTGCCCGGGGCCGACGAAAGACTCGAGCTGGTCGCCGCAGACCTGCGCACTGCGGCCGCCTTCGACGACGCCGTCGCCGGCTGTGAATTCGTGCTCCACACCGCATCGCCTTATCAGATCGATGTCGACGATCCGCAACGGGACCTGGTCGAGCCGGCGGTCAATGGCACGTTGTCAGTGCTGGAGTCCTGTGCCGGAGCCGGATCGGTGCGCCGGGTGGTGCTGACCTCCTCGGTCGCGGCCATCACCGACCGAGCCGACGGTCATGTCAACACCGAGGCCGACTGGAACACACGATCGTCGTTGACACGCAATCCCTATTACTTCTCGAAGACTTTGGCCGAGCAGGCAGCCTGGAGCTACGTGGGACGGAGCGACACCGGGTTCGATCTCGTGGCCATCAACCCGTTCTACGTGATCGGGCCTTCACTTGGGGGGGAGGTGAACACCAGCCATCGTTCCCTCACCGGCTTCACCAACGGAAAGGTCCCGGTCATCCTGGCCATCGAGTGGCCCTTCGTCGACGTCAGGGACGTCGCCACGGCCCATGTCCAGGCGATGGAACGACCCGATGCCGGCGGGCGATACATCGTCGCGGCCGGGACACGCACCATGCGTCAGGTGGTCGACCTCCTGCGGGCTAATGGATGGGGAGATCGGTACCGGCTCCCATCGATCGGATTGGACGGTCGGATCGGGGTCCCGATCAGCAAGCTGGCTGCACGCGTTCAACGCTCAGGCACTCGGGATTACCTGATGAGCCATCTCGGTGGGGTAATGCGGTTCGACAACTCCAAGGTGAGATCCGAGCTCGGGCTCGAGTTCCGGGACATCGACAAGACGATCCTGGAGACCATGGATGACCTCGAGCGCTGGGGTCACCTCGGCAAGAAGCGGTAGGCCGGGCTGATGTCTCTCCCGCCACCCGCTCCCGTTCTAGGCCGCTAGGGAAACCATGGAGCGGGCAGTGTCACGGTCGAGGCCGAACTCGTCGACGAGGTAGTCGGCCACCTCGTCCTGGCTCAGTCCCTTCGTGCGCAAGTAATCCACCGCCCTCCTGGCGAACTCGAGATCGACCTGATGTTCTATCTCTGTCCTGATCTCATGTACTTCGTTGGACATCTCGCACCTCCCGAATCACCGAACCTCATACCCCGCGCCCCGCCGCACACAAACTTCTGACTCTCCTGCGACGGACATGGTTCCCGATTCCTCGGCCATCTCCAAGCACTCTCGGGTGGTTCGTCAGCCCGCCACCCTCAAACCGGGCTCAGGCACCTCACGAGGCGAATCCTCGATGAGCTCCGGGCCACCGATCTCGGTGCCTCCTGTCTGTTCGCTCATGCGGCGAAGCTGTGGCCCGACCTTGCTCTCCCACGAACCCACTGCCGCGTTGAAGACGCGCACCGTCCCTGCCAGACCGGTGCCCAGCTTCTGGAGATGGCCGGCGAACCCATTGAGCCGCCGATGCAGCTCGCGGGCGTCGTCGAGGATCTGGTCCGCCTGCTGCAGGGCGCGGTACTCGGTGAGCAGGGAGGCCACATTGACCAGGAGCGCGTAAAGGGCGCTGGGACCGGCCACGATCACCCGGCATTCCAGGAGCCTGTCGATCAGGTCCGGGTATGCCGATGCCGCAGCCTCGTAGACCGCCTGGGAGGGGAGGTACATCACCACGTAGCCCCCCGAAGAGAGATCGAGATAACCCTTGGCGGCCAGGGTCTTGCCCACCCGCTCCAACTCCTTTCCCTGGTCGGCGAGCAGAGACAGACGACGGGCCGTGTCCTCTTCGGCCAGAGCCTGCTGGAAGCGTGCTGCCGGGAACTTGGCGTCGATCACGATGTTTCTCCCACCGGGGAGATGGACGACCGCGTCGGGCCGGACGTCGCCGTATGACACCTGACACGTGTAGTCACGACCCTCGACCAGCCCACCGTGCTCGAAGATCCTCTTCATCCCGATCTCGGCCCAGCCACCCCGCGCCCGGTCATTGGTGAAGAGGCTCGTGATCCCCTTCATCTGCGTGCCGATGCCTCGCACCTGCTCATCGAGGGCAGCGTTCCTGCCCGTCACGGATGCCTGGAGATCGGCGAGCTTGGAGTCGAGTTGGGCGACTTGGGCCCCCAGGGCGCCGTCCCGGCCGGCGACGGCTCGTTGCAGGTCGTCGAGACGGCGGGTCAGCTCGAGGTCGGTTGCCCCTGCCCCCTGGGCGCTCTGTCGCCTGGCTGCGACGAGCAGTGCGAAAAGGCCGACAACGGCAACGGACACGATTATGGAGATCACGAGGGCCACGACTTCAGTGCTCATGCTCGACAGTGTGACGGAGCGGTATGACAGATTCCTGGGCCCCCCGTATGGTCAAAGGCGCTATTCCGTAAGGTGAACGGATGATCCATTCCGAGCATCCTTTCCGGCCGGCCCCCGAGGATCGCGACCAGGCTCGTCGTTTCCGGGGCCGGCTCGCCGCCGGTGTGAGCATCGTCACCGCAGGCCCCGAGTCGAAGCGAACGGGGCTGACCGTCTCATCCTTGCTCGTGATCGAGGGCGACCCGCCTATTGCCGAGTTGGTGGTGGGCCCGACCACCGACTTGTGGGCCACGGTGAAGGAGACCGGTCGGTTCGTCATCCACGTCTGCCGCTACGACGACAACAAACTGGCCGACGTGTTCGCCGGCCTCGCCCCCTCTCCCGGCGGGTTGTTCACCGGCACGTCGATCGATCAGACCGAATGGGGGCCCGTTCTGGCCGATCTCCGGGATCGTGCCTATTGCAGCTACCAGTCCGCCCGGGAGGCGGGCTGGTCAGGGGTGATATCCGGTCTGATCGATCGGGTGGAGATCTCCGAGCTGACCGACCCGATGATCCATTTCCGGAGCGGGTACCGCCGCCTGTCGCCGGGCCGCTAGCCCCGGATGGTGATCTGGTTGATCGCCCCGAGATGCGTCGCCACATGTGAGACCGGGTCCAGGCCGGCCTCGGCGAGCTCGGCGCCAACATCTCGATTGTTGCGACATGCACTCCTCGCATAGACCCGATCGATATGGCGGTCCTGCCGACGGGCGATCCACCCGACCGAAGATCGTCCGTGTTCGAGAAGGAGGATCTGCCCCCCGGGCCTGACGACACGGGTCATCTCGTGGAAGGCGGTCACATAGTCGGGAATGGTGCAGGTGGACAGCGCCGAGACCACGGTGTCGAACGTGTCATCGCCGAAGGGCAGAGACTGGGCGTCGCCAACCAAGAGGTCCACCGCGACGCCCAACTGGCGCTTGCGACGTCGTGCCTCATCCACCATCTCGGCTGACAGGTCGATGGCAGTGATCGACGACGCGTTGCGGAGGTGGGGGAAGTTCTCTCCCGTCCCACATGCGACGTCGAGAACGGCCCCGGACGCATTGCCGATGTGCTTCTTGCGGAGACGGTTGATGAGCACCAGCGAGTCGACGATCCCGAGCAGCCTCCAGTTTCCGGCCATCTCGTCGTAGCGCTGACGAACCTGTTGGGTGTTCATCGATTCGTTCATCTGGCCTCCCGCTTACCTGCATCAGGCGACCTGCCGAATGTCTACCGAGGCGACATGCCGTTGTGGGCGCCGGCTCCGGACGCGAAAAACCCCGAGGGAGTGCTGGCCGAAGCCGTCACCCTCTCGGGGCTTCCGACCTTGCTGGCACTCCAATCCCGAAGGACTGGTCTCCCAGCGAGGTCTCAAAGTCACCTCTCGGTCACTTCAAGTCCGATCTGGAGTTACCTCCAAGTCGGCTCCGCCACCATAGGCTCGCCATTTCGAGCCGGGCAAATCGAACGGCTGATTGAATTTCGCGAGCTAAGACTGTTCTTCGCGACTGTCGGCGGGAGTACCCGGCGGTCACCCTAACCTGCCAAAACATGGCGGATCGGGACACAGTCACACAGCTGGGACGGCTTCTCGGGGCAGCAGCCAGAAACCATCACGAGGCCCACGGCGCCGGCCCGGCCCCGCGCTGGGCGAGCTGGTATGCGAGCTGGCTCGAGGGCAAGCTCGAATCTTTCGTCGGGTTCGAGCCCACCGTGGAGCAGATCACCGGTTGGTTGCAGGAGGCGGACACGAGATACCGCTCAGAGGAGCCCGACACCAAGTGGCCCTACTTCTACGCCGAGTTGATCCTCGACTCTTTGGCTCCCGCAGCCCGCTGACCCCTCATGCCGGGTTCGAGAGCCTGACCAAGGGAGCCACCTCGGTCCCCAGCAGCTCGATGGCATGAAGCACCTGTTCGTGGGGCAGGGTGCCCACGCTGATGTGGAGCATGAAGCGATCGATCCCGAGCAGCCGCTTCATTCTCAGGATCTTCTCCGCCACGGTCCCGACATCACCCAGCACGAGCGATCCCTCGGGCTGTCTCATCATGTCGAACTGGGCACGGGTCATCGGCCCCCATCCCCGCTCCCGGCCCAGCTGGGTCATGGCAACTGCATAAGCGTTGTAGTACTCGTCGGCGGCCCGATCATCGCTGTCGGCGACATAACCGTGGGCATGGACCGCGAGTGGGGCCCGGACAGGGTCGTGGCCTGATTCGGCCAGAGTCTTGCGATGAAGATCGGCGAAGAAGGCGAACCGGTCCGGGTTGCCACCGATGATCGCCAACGCGACCGGGAGCCCCCGCGATGCGGCCCGCACGATCGAGTCGGGGCTTCCGCCCACCCCGACCCAAATCGGCAGCGGATCCTGCTCAGGCCTCGGATAGATGGTCTGGCCGTCCAATGGCGGTCGGAACCTCCCCGACCAGGTGACTTTCTCGTTGTCCCGGATCTCGAGCAAGAGGTCGAGTTTCTCACTGAACAGCTCGTCGTAATCGGACAGCGAATAGCCGAAGAGCGGGAACGACTCGATGAACGAGCCACGCCCTACCAGTAGCTCCGCCCTGCCGGAGGAGACGAGGTCGAGGGTGGCGTACTCCTGGAAGACCCGGACAGGATCGTCGGAGGACAGGATCACCACCGCCGGCGTCAGGCGAATCCGGTCGGTCCTCCCGGCTGCGGCTGCGAGAACGACCGCCGGTGAGGAGGCGGCGAAATCCGGCCGGTGGTGCTCGCCCACCCCGTATACGTCCAGACCTGCCCCCTCGGCGACGACGACCTCATCCAGCACCTGGCGGAGGCGAGCGCCGTGGCCGACGGTCTCTCCCGTCTTCGGATCCGGATAGGTCTCGGCGAATGTCGTTATGCCGAGTTCCACTCGCCCCGGCCCTCTTCCCTGTTCCTCTTCACCCACTCACGCACCCACCACAGGTCGTCATCGGTGGCACCCGCTGAGGGAAGGGGCTTGCCCACTCCCGAAAGTTCGTCGAACTCCCCCGACTCCATCGCCTCGCGGATCAGACGCTCGGGGAGGGTCTCGTAGGGCTCGAGGGGCTCGGGCTTCATGGACACGACGTTATCCGCATCGGGGCCCAGGACGTTCGACATAGGCTCTGCCCATGAGACGCTTCACATCTGGCCCGCTCCGGGTGCTGGTCGTGCCGGCGATGGGACTGATCGCATCGGCATGCATGATCGTGGGAGTCCGAGGGTCGGGCGACGTCATCACAGAAATGCGCGATGTCACTGGCTTCAGCGAGATCGTCGTCGGTGGGTCGGGGGTGGTCAGGGTCGATGTCACCGGGACCGAGTCGCTCAGCGTCGAAGCCGAGGACAACATCATGCCGCTGCTCGAGACGACAGTCACCAACGGCCGTCTCGTTCTCGACACCACTCGGAGCATCTCCCCGACCGTCGACGTCGTCTACACCATCACCGCAGCCACACTGGAAGGGCTCGAGGTGAGTGGCAGCGGCGCCGTCGATGCATCGGGCATCGATGCCACCGACTTCTCCGTCCAGATCAGCGGCTCGGGTGATGTGGTGGCCGCCGGCACCCTGGACGGGCTTCTATCGATCTCCATCAGCGGTTCGGGAGAGTTCGACGGAGAGTCCCTCACCGCCCCGGACGGGAACGTGGAGATCTCCGGCTCGGGGAGCGCCGTAGTCGATGTGACCGAGAACCTCGAGGTGTCGGTGTCTGGCTCCGGAAACGTCGATTATTTGGGCACGCCGGCGGTCGACATAGACACCTCAGGGTCGGGGAACGTCTCTCAACGGGACTGACCTCCTGTCTCGAACAGAGCAGCGAGGTCCCGGAACTGCTTTCTGAAGATCCTGCGAGCCAGCATCGGGTAGATCCATCTCGCCAAACCCGGCTTGCGTTTGAAGACGGCCCGGGTCTCCTGGGTGATTCGAGACCCGGTGCCGTCGGGCTCCACGGTCAGGGCGATGTCCCTTGTCTGGAACCGGTCGTCGGCTTGCCATCTGATCGATCCCTCCCCCATCTCGATCACCTCGACGTCCACGTCGAACTGCATTCGCTCCCCTCCGGGGCGATCGAGGTGCTGGTGGAAGCGAAACACGGTGCCAGGGCCAATGGTGTCTCCCCTCACCATCTCCACCCTCTCCACGTTTTGGCACCATTGGAGGTCGTTACGGGTGTCGGAGACGAAGGCGAACAACACGTCGGCTGGTGCAGGGATGTGGGCCGAGACCCTTATCGGCCCCACGGGATAGGTAGGCACGGCCCGACCCTATCCCCAAAGATCTCACACCCCGACGCATCAAGTCGCGAATGCGACGAGAATGGACGTGACGCACCAATGGAGGAATCGAAGATGACGGACAATGGCACTGACAAGGGATCCGAGAGCCGGCAAAAGTGGATCGCGGACGTGCAAGGGGCTCTGGACCGCACCGGTGATGCTCTCCGCACCGCCTGGGAGGCGACCAAGGACTCGCGTATGAGCGCCCTGGAGTCGGCCAAGCAAGCCGCTCAGGAGCTAGGCGAAGTCATCGACCAGGGCATCTCCGCGGCCAAGGAGCGTTGGGCTGCATCCGAGGCCGCCGGGGAGACGACCCCACCACCCGTGGTCCCGATCGAAGACGAGGCCGCGGTCGTGGAGCCGATCTCCGTCGAGGCGGAACCGACCCCCGACTCGACCGATGTGACCGTCACCCCGGTGGAGGCGGACACCACCGACGAGAGCTGACCGAGCCGGGAGGCACGGCAAGCGTCGGATCCCGGCCTCCCTATAGTCCGAACCATGCCCACCCAGACCGGCCAGGAGCGGGTGGCTGCGCTCACATGCTTCTCGTGTGGGCTGAGCCACGATCCCACCAAGCTCAACAACGTATGCCAACGTTGTGGCCTCCCGTTGCGGGTGGATGTGATCCTCCCCGATGGCACCGGTCCGTCGGCCATCGACGAGGACGTCGCTTCGATGTGGCGTTACTCGCCGGTGCTGCCGGTGGATCGCGGCTCCTCGGTTTCCTTGGGCGAGGGCTGGACACCCATCATCGAGGTCGAGGAGGACGTCTGGATCAAGGACGAGTCAGGCAACCCTGGCGGCTCTTTCAAGTCCCGGGGAATGAGCATGGCGGTCTCCGCTGCCGTGCTCCTCGGGGCCGAGCGCTTGGTGGTTCCGACGGCCGGCTTCGCCGGGGCCGCCCTCTCGGCCTACGGCGCCGAGGCCGGGCTCCCGGTGACCATCGCCATGCCACGTGACACCCCCTCCGCGATCATCGACGAGTGCCTCTCCAACGGGGCCAAGGTGCACCTGGTCGACGGGACCATCGCCGACGCGGGCGGCTGGCTGGCCGAGAACAGAGAGGATGGGGAGTTCGACGTCTCGACGCTGAAGGAGCCTTATCGCGTCGAGGGCAAGAAGACCATGGGCTATGAGCTCTTCGAGCAGTTCGGATTCACCTTGCCCGACGTGGTCATCTATCCGACGGGTGGTGGAACTGGGCTGGTCGGGATGTGGAAGGCCTGGGACGAGATGGAGCAGATGGGATGGATCGAAGGGGCACGCCCTCGTCTGGTCTGCGTCCAGTCCAGTGGATGTGCCCCCATCGTCGAGGCCCACGGGCGTGGGGCGAAAGTGACCCGACCGTGGCCCGACCCGGTGACCAAGGCATACGGTCTGCGGGTGCCGGCCCCGATCGGCGGGTTTCTCTGCCTGACCGCCATCGACGAGACCAAGGGAACAGCCGTGTCGGTGCCCGACCCGGTGATCCTCGACACGATGGAAGAGATGGCCGCCGCCACGGGCCTCGACATGTGCCCCGAAGGCGGGGCGGCATGGGCGGCTTACCGCGAGCTGTCAGCCTCGGGGTGGATCGAGCCCGGCGAGAAGGTGGTGGTCTGGAACACGGGATCGGGAACGAGCTACCAGCCACTCTGACCCGAGCGGCTGTGTAGATGCTTGCCCGCCCGGGTCATTCGACGACGATGGTGCCCTGCATCGTGGGATGGACCTGGCAGAAGTAGGAGAATGTCCCGGCTTCGTCGAACGTGAACGAGAACTCGTCGCCCTCGTTCAAAGTCCCCGAGTCGAACACCTCGTCATCAGAGGTCGCGGTGTGGGGCAGGTTGGCATCGGCGTTCACCCAGGTCACGGAAGACCCGGCGGCAATCGTGAGCTCCACGGGGGCGAAGGCCAGATCGGCGATCTCTACCGTCTCCTCGGCTGCGGCGGGTGCCGAGGTCGTCGGTTCGTCGTCACCGCCGTCACATGCGATCACCGTCAACATGAGGGCCGTGGCCAGGATGAGGGCACGCTTCACCGTTGCTCCTTGCTCGTCGTGTCAGTGCAATACGATGCCACAGGCGGTTGAGTTCGCGCCAGATCCTCCCGCTCAACCAGACATGACGGCATAGAGCCGCCATCGATCCGGGACACCTTTCAACGAATGCTCCCCACGAGCCTCGAACTCGATGCCGGAGCCAACCAGCAGATCTCTGACCGTCCCGGAGACGAGCACTTCTCCCCCGGCGGCCAATCCGGCAACCCGAGCCGCGATGTGCACCGAGATTCCGGCAATGTCGGCGCCACGTAGCTCGACTTCGCCGGTGTGGGCTCCGGCCCGTATCTCCACTCCGACACCCGCTACCGCCTCGACGATGGCCAGGGCGCATCGCACCGCTTTGCCCGGGCCCTCGAACACGGCCATGAACCCATCGCCGGTCGTTGCCACCTCGCGCCCGCCGAAACGCGCCAGCTGGGCCCGAACCACCCGGTTGTGCGTGTCGAGGAGCTCCCCCCATTCACGGTCGCCCATGTCGGAGGCGAGGCTGGTGGAGCCCACGATGTCGGTGAACATCACGGTGACCAGGGCCCGATCGGGGTCCGCAGTGGTCTGCTCGCCGGTCAGGAACTCCTCGATCGCATCAGCGATGTCCTCGACGGTCCCGGCGAAGATGAGATGGTCGAGGCCGGGCAGCTCGACCAGTCGGGCTCCGGGGATGGTGGCTGCCAGATCCCGCGCCTTGTCGATAGGCACGATCTGGTCTCCAGATCGATGCAGGAGGAGTGTGGGGGAGACGATCGTCGGCGCCACATTCGATGAGTCAGCCGTCATCGACTGTTTGAAGAAGTGACCGACCACGGCGGGTCGCACCGAAGACCGCTGTAACCGGGCGAATTGCTCGACGAACGCAGCGTCGCCCACCCGGCTCGGGGCGAGCAACGGGACCCCACCCCAACGTCCACGCCCGCCGTCGTTTAGCAGATCCTCGGTGATCATGGCGACCATCCCGTCGATCTGGTCTTCGGGCCAGGCATGACCGCCGAGACTGCCGGAGTAGAGGACGAGGGAGCGGCAGCGCTCCGGAGCCTGTGCCGCCAGGAGCATCGCTATCAAGGTGCCCTCCTGGATGCCGAAGACCGCCGCCTCGGTTGAACCGGCCGCATCGAGTACGGCCAGGGCGTCTTGCACCTGGGTGTCGAGGTCGGGCAGATCGCCGGACACCGTGTCGGAGAGACCGGTGCCCCGCCGGTCGAAGTGGATCACCCGGCTGAAGGAACCGAGTCGCCGAAGCAGTCGGCTGTACTCGGGTATCTCCCAGACCATCTCGACGTGGTGAACCCATGAGTCGATGAGGAGAAGATCGATGGCTCCCTCCCCTATCACCTGGTAGGCGAGATGGATGTCGCCGCTAGCCGCGTACTGGGTTCGGACCTCTGCCACTGGCCGGCGATGTTACGTGCGACGAATCGCTGCCAGACTGCCGGGCTGCGATGACGAACGTCCCGACCATCGACCTTTCCAACGGCGTGACCATGCCCGTGATCGGTTTCGGAACATGGCCGATCCCGGATCGCAAGGCCGAAGGGATGGTGACGGCGGCCATCGAGACCGGCTACCGGCTGATCGACACCGCCGAGATGTATCGCAACGAGGAGGGAGTGGGCCGTGGGGTGCGGGCGAGTGGGATCGATCGATCGGAGATCTTCGTGACCACCAAGCTCAGCCAGCGATGGCACGGCTTCGACGAAGCGCAGCAGGCTTTCGAGAACAGCTCTCGCCGCCTGGGCCTCGGTCCTATCGACCTGTTCCTGATCCATTGGCCCAATCCCGAGATGGATCGGTACGTCGACGCCTGGCGGGGCATGATCGAACTGCTCGATGCGGGAAAGGTGAGGGCCATCGGTGTCTCCAACTTCAAGCCGGCCCATCTGCGGCGGCTCATCGACGAGACCGGCGTCGCCCCACACGTCAATCAGATCGAGCTCAACCCCTGGGTGCCGCGCACCAAGGAGCGCGAGTTTCACATCGAGAACGACATCGTGACGGAGTCTTGGGCTCCGATCGGCAAAGGAGGGGGTCTGCTCCGTGACCCGGTGCTCGAAGACCTGGCCGCAGAGCGAGAGCGAACCCCGGCGCAGATCGTCCTTCGATGGCACCTCCAACTCGGCCTGCTCCCGATCCCCAAGACCTCCAAGCGCCCTCGACTCGCCGAGAACCTCGACGTCTTCGGCTTCACCCTCACCGACGATGAGATGAGACGGCTCTCGTCGATCGACAGCGGACGTGGGGTGGGCTCGGACGACTTCGGATCCTGAGCGGCAACGGCGCTGGCCCGGACGTAATGGCCGCCATGGTACCAATCCTCTAGCTGAGCAAACCTGAGCAGCATCGACTCAGATTGGGAATAGGGCCACACCGGAACGGGTTGGACGGGTTTCCTCTCGAATCAAAGGAAAACGTAGCTGATGCCCGAAACCGCCCAACTCACCCTTCCGGTCCTCCCACTACACAACGGTGTCGTCTTCCCCCACATGGTGGTGACGATCCGCATCGAGACCGACGAGGGCAAGACGGCCCTCGCCGCAGCCTCCAGGTCCAACGGTCGGCTCCTTCTCGTCCCTCGTCTCGAGGGCAGGTATGCCGCGGTCGGCACCATCGCCGACATCCAACAGTCCGACGGCGATGGGAACGTGGTCGTGTCGGGTGTCTCCCGAGCCCGGGTCGGAGCCGGTTCCGTCGACGAGAACGGAGCCCTCTGGGTGGATGCAGAGTCGTCCCCCGAGGTCGACATCATCGACGACGAGCTCGACACCCTGGTCGCCGAATACCGGGCCGTCGTCAGCGCCGTGCTCGAGAACCGGGGCCTGGCCGGCGTAGCCGAACGCCTCCTCGACGTCGACAACCCGTCGCGCATGGCCGACCTGGCCGTCTACTCCCCCGACCTCTCCTTGGAGCAGAAGGTGGAGCTCCTCGAGGCCCTGGACATCCGCCAGCGTCTCGGCAAGCTCCTGGTATGGATGCGTGAGGTGCTGGCCGACCTCGAGCTGAGGCGCAAGGTGCGTGACGAGGCGGCGGAGCAGATCGAGAAGGGGCAAAGGGACTACATCCTCCGCCAGCAGATGGACGCCATTCGCAAGGAACTTGGGGAGGACGCCGACGTCGCCACGGAGTACCGGGCCAAGCTGGACGAGCGTGAGCTCCCCGAGAAGGTGGCTGAAGCGATCGAGAGGGAGATCGGTCGTCTCGAGCGGATGAGCGAGCAGTCACCCGAGCACTCCTGGATCCGGACCTGGCTCGACACCATGTTCGACCTGCCCTGGGGCGTCACTTCGGAGGACCGACTCGACCTCGACGAGGCCTGGACGGTGTTGGACGCCGATCACACCGGTCTACGCGACGTCAAGGAGCGGATCATCGAGCACCTCGCCGTCCGGAAGCTGCGCTCCGAGCGCGGTCTGACCGATGGCGACGAGCGAAACACCGGAACGATCCTCCTCCTGGTCGGACCTCCCGGGGTCGGCAAGACCTCGCTCGGCGAGTCGGTGGCCCGCGCCCTCGGCCGGAAGTTCGTCCGGGTCGCCCTGGGCGGAGTGAGGGACGAGGCCGAGATCCGGGGTCATCGCCGCACCTATGTCGGTGCCCGACCGGGTCGGATCGCACGTGCCCTCACCGAGGCGGAGACGATGAACCCGGTCTTCCTTCTCGACGAGATGGACAAGGTCGGGGCCGATTGGCGTGGTGACCCCTCCTCCGCTCTCCTCGAGGTCCTCGACCCGGCGCAGAATCACACCTTCCGTGACCACTATCTGGAAGTCGACCTCGATCTGTCACAGGTTCTCTTCATCGCCACCGCCAACGTCCTCGAGACGATCCCCGGACCGCTCCTCGATCGGACCGAGGTGATCAACATCGATGGCTACACGGACGCCGAGAAGGTCGACATCGCCAGGGACCACCTCCTCCCCCGTCAACTCCGGGCCACCGGTCTCGAACCGGAAGAGCTGGAGGTGACCGACGACGCCCTGGCTTCGGTGGTCGACCGGTACACCCGTGAGGCAGGGGTCAGGAACCTCGAGCGGGAACTCGGGAAGCTGTCCCGCAAGGTGGCCACCGAGATCGCCAAGGATGGCTCCGGCAAGGTCGTGGTCGATGAGTCGAAGGTCAAGGAATACCTGGGCAAGCCCAAGATCTGGAAGGACGAGGCCGCCGATCGCACCGATGTGCCCGGAGTCGCGACCGGTCTGGCCGTCACCGGCGCCGGTGGCGATGTCCTCTTCATAGAGGCGACTGCCATGGATGGTGAGCCCGGGCTCACCCTCACCGGTCAGCTCGGTGACGTCATGAAGGAGTCGGCCCGGATCGCTCTGTCCTACGTGGAGGCCCATGCTGACCAGCTCGGGATCGACCCGGCCGCCATGACCAGGAGGTACCACGTCCACGTGCCTGCCGGCGCCATCCCCAAAGATGGCCCGTCGGCCGGGGTGACCATGCTCACCGCGCTGGTCTCGTTGCTCACCGGCCGAAAGGTCAGGGACACGGTGGGGATGACCGGTGAGATCACGCTGCAGGGCAAGGTCCTGCCGATCGGAGGGGTGAAGCAGAAGGTGCTGGCCGCCCATCGCGCCGGGTTGAAGGAGGTCATCGTCCCTCGCCGTAACGAGGCCGACCTCGACGATGTTCCGGAGAAGGTCAGAGACGAGATGATCTTCACCATCGCCGACGACGCCGACGACGTGCTGGTGGCAGCCCTCCAGTCCTAGTGGCCCACCAGTCCTGGTGGCCCACCAGCTCTCAGAACTGGTGCCGGCCCGGTGGCGGATCCTCGAGGGGACCGGTGGGCGGGCGGTCAGGGCTGTCGCCGGGCCGGGCGAAGACGTCACGATCGACCTCCATCGGCTCCGACGGTCCCTCTGAGTCCGGATACCTGAAGGCGACCAGGCCACATGAGTCACATACCGCCCGCTCCATCCCCATCGAGCGGGCGGTAGTGGTCACCCGATGACGACAACGCTTCTGCCGCCAGCGGCGAACGACGCCCACGCTGAAAAGCCTCCCCTACCCCCGACGATCCCACCACCATGAAAGACTGCCCGAGCCGGCCGATCGGGCCATAGGCCACGAGACCCAGTCTCGATCAGCTCAGACCGGGCCCATCTGAGCGGTCCAGGACCAGGTCGACGACGACCGCCGCGTGATCCGAGCCGCGGAGCGGGATCACCTGGGAAGAGACCGCTCGAGCGCCGACCCCGAACACATGGTCTATGCGGAGCAGACGCGGCCACCCGGGGCGCCATGCCCAGGTCGGCCTCGGCGTCACCTCCGGGTCATCGGACCCGGTGAGTAGATCATCCCAACGTCCGGACAGACGCCGATAGACCGGCCACAAAGGTGATGCATTCATGTCGCCGGCCAGCACGAACGGCTCGCCTCCGGCTTCGTGGTCGGCCCAGGCGAAGAGGGCATCGACCTGACCCTTTCG
>JAICNB010000011.1 GCA_025928935.1 Acidimicrobiia bacterium | reverse complement strand
CCCGGTCGACGATCTCCCTAGCCTTCTCGTTGGTGCGAGCGATGAAAGCTTCCCGCTCACGCACCATCCAACGCGCCGCCCGGAGCTCGTCCGGCAAGTCCGCCCGGATCCTCTCCAGCATGCCGAGGAATTGCTCACGGTCGACCATGGCGTTGCCCGAGAGGGGGACGCTCTTGGCCTCGTGCAGATGGACGATCAGGTCGTCCACCGTGTCCTGGAGGTCGCTCAGCTCGGCTCGCTGCTCCGGTTCGGGCTGTTCGACGACCATGTCCGTCTGCTGCTCGTCGGTCATGCCAGCCGCTCCTGTAGGGCTTTCTCGACTGCACCTGGTACCAGACCGCCGATGGAACCGCCCAGTTTGGCCACTTCTCTGACGAGAGACGACGAGATGAAGCTCCACTCTGACCTGGTGGCCATGAACACGGTCTCCATCCCGGTGAGATGCCGGTTCATCTGAGACATCTGCACCTCGTACTCGTAGTCGTCGACGGTGCGAAGACCCTTCACGACGACGTCTGCACCGACCTCGCCGGCATAGTCGACCAGAAGGCCGGTGAACGAGCCCACCTCCACCTCGTCGCCGAACAGCTCCTCCAGCATGGCCACCCGCTCCCCGGTAGTGAAGAGCGATTCCTTCGAAGGGTTGTCGACTACTGCCACCACGACACGGTCGAAGGTCTGGATGGCTCGCTCGATCACATCGACGTGCCCATTGGTCGGGGGGTCGAAGCTACCGGGACAGAGTGCGGTGGTCATTGGGCTTCCGCTTCCTTCTCGTACCTCACGATTCTGGTATCCCCGTAGCGCCTATCGGTGGCAACCAGCCAATTCGCCGGCGCAGAGGGCAAGGTGTCTTTGTGGCGGCGGGAAAGAACCACCTCGGCGCCGACCGGGAGCAACCGATCGAGCGCTGCCAGATCACCGCTGAGATCTGAGGACGACATGTCCCAGGGCGGGTCGATGAACACGAGGTCGTAACTCCCCTCGGCGTCAGCGAGGAACACCCTCACCGGGGAGGTGACCAGAGTGCCGCCCAACGAGACCGCGGTGATGTTCGATCGAAGGGCGTCGAGGGCGCGATTCCCATTCTCGACGAACGTTGCTTTGGCGGCTCCTCGGGACAGTGCCTCCAATCCGAAGGAACCGGAACCGGCATAGAGGTCGAGCACAGCCGCGTCGATGACCCAGTCGCCGACCATCGAGAGGACCGCCTCACGCACGCGGTCGGTGACGGGCCGGGTCGCCGGCGTGTCCGGTGCGATCAGACGCCGCCCCTTCGCCTCACCGGTGATGATCCTCATCGACTCCCGCTCAGCTCTTGAAGAGCCATTCGACCGACTCTCCGAGAAAGGCAAGGACCTCATCGGCCAGATCCCCGTGCTCGACCAGATCAGGGTCGCCGTCCACAATGGCGAAGGCGTCCCTCCGCGCATCGATGAGGAGCTCGAGGTCACGGAACAGGTCCGCGATCCGCAGATCGGCCATTCCCGATTGGCGGTCACCGAACACGGTGCCCTGGCCCCTGATGCGGAGATCCTCGTTGGCCAGCTCGAACCCGTCGTTTGTCTTCACCATGGCCGCCAGCCGCTCCGCGGCATCGTCGGCGGGGGCGTCGGAGATGAGCAGGCACGTCCCGGGATGGCTCCCCCGGCCAACCCGGCCCCTCAGCTGGTGCAGCTGGCTCAGACCGAACCGGTCGGCGTCCTCGATCACCATCACCGTTGCGTTGGGCACGTCGATGCCAACCTCGATGACGGTGGTGGAGACGAGGACGTCGGTGTCGCCGGCCCGAAAGGCGGACATCGCCGCCTCTTTCTCGGCGGGGCGCAGCTGACCGTGGATGAGGCCGACTCTGAGCCCGGGGAGGAGCCCGGTGAGTCGAGCTTGCTCTTCCGTGGCCGAAGCGGCCTCGATCTTGGCGCTCTCCTCTACGAGGGGGCAAACCACGAAAGCCTGCCGTCCGGCTCGCACCTCCTCCTCGATCAATCCCCAAGCCTTCGATTCCTCGGCGCGGCTCAACACCACCGTCTTCACGGGGCTCCTCCCAGGTGGCATCTCATCGAGTCCCGAGATGTCGAGATCCCCGTAGAGGGTCATCGACAGGGTCCTCGGGATCGGGGTTGCGGTCATGATCAAGAGGTCAGGCTCGATCGAATCGGCCTTCTCCTTCAGGAGCACCCGCTGCGAGACCCCGAACCGGTGCTGTTCATCGACCACGGCCAGCCCGAGCCGGGCGAAATGCACCCCTTCCTGGATCAGGGCGTGTGTCCCCACCAGGATGTCGACCTGTCCCCCGGCCACATCATCGAGCAGCTCGGCACGGGAGATCTCGGGCCTGTAATTGGTCGAGGCGGTCGAACCGGTGAGGATCCCGATGCTGACCGCCGGCCCATCCGAGCCGAAGAGGCTGTCCATGCCCAGCTCGCTGGGGGCGCTGAACGGCTCCGGGGAGAGCCCTGCCTGGGCGAGGAGGCCGGTAACGCCGAGGTAGTGCTGCACGGCCAGGACCTCGGTGGGCGCCATGATCGCCCCCTGCCAGCCCCCTTCCACACCGTAGAGCAGGGTGGCCACGGCCACGACCGTCTTGCCCGATCCCACCTCGCCGTGAAGGAGCCGGTGCATCGGATGGCTCTCTTGCAGATCGGCGAGGACCTCCCCGATGACCCGACGCTGGGCGCCCGTGAGCTCATAGGGCAGCCCGGCTACGAACCGCTCCGCCAGCTCGCCGCTGGGCCGGTGGGCGAATCCGGTGGCCTCCTCGGTCTGCCTTCGCTTGCGCAGGGCGAGGGCGAGCTCCAGCCGTAGGAGCTCGTCGTATGCCAGCCGTCGCCGCGCCGGCGGGACTTGCTGGAGATCCTCGGGGAAGTGGATCTGCCCGTATGCCTCGTCACGCGACATGAGGCCATTGGTCGCCAGCAGGACCTCCGGCAGGGGGTCGGGGATAGGGCGGGACCTGGCCAGCGCGCTGGCGATCAGATCGATCAGCTCGTGTGGCTTCATCTTCCCGATCTGTGGGTAGATGGGCACGACACGCCCGGTGTGCAACGACTCATGCTGGCTGTTGAGCACGCCGACAACCGGGTTGGACATCTGGAGGCTGCCCCGATAGGACTCGATGGTCCCCGAAAACGCCGCCTCGGTCCCCGGCGGGAGCTGTTTCGCACGGAACGGCTGGTTGAACCACACGACCTTCAGCGTCGCGGTCTCGTCGGAGATCCTGGCCTCCGTGATCGTGAGCTTGGCCCTCGGTCGGCGGGTGGCGATCGACTTGACCTCCGCGACGACCGTCACCTCGGTCCCGAGTGGGACCCGGTCCAACCGTGGGCGGTCGGACCGGTCGACGTAGGTCCGGGGGAGGTGGTGGAGCAGGTCGGCCACGGTCTCGATGCCACCGCCGGTCAGGGCAGTGCGCCGGTCCGAGCCGATGCCTTTCACCTCGGTCACCGGGACCTCGGCGAGGCGGGTCAGAGTGGCCATGTCGGCTCGGGCAGGGAAACGATCGCCACGCCGCAACGGTACAAGCGGACTGTGACTTGGCCCGTATCACGGTTATCCTTCGGGTCGGTCGAAGCGGGCCATCAGCCCGTCTACGCTTCCAGGCCACTCCAGGAGTTTTCGAGATGTCTTATCGCTGTGAGATCTGCGGCAAGGAGCCGAGCTACGGGAAGACCGTGAGCTTCTCCCACAAGCGCAACAATCGTCGTTGGCTGCCCAACATCCAGAGGGTGCGGGTGCGTCATGGCTCGAACACTCGCCGCGCCCGTGTTTGCACCTCCTGCATCCGCGCCGGCAAGATCGAGAAAGCCTGAGCATGCCCCAGGGCGTGGTCAAGACCTACGACCCTGTGACCGGCGCCGGCATCATCGTGCGCGAGGACGACCGATCCGAGGTCTTTCTCCGCCCTGGCTCGCTCAAAGGCTCCATCTTCCGGACTCTGCGCCAGGGACAGCGTCTCGTCTTCGAAACCGTGGAAGAGGACGGCGCCACGTACGTGACCTCGGTCGGGGTCGGGCAAGAGGGGCACTAGTGCTCTGTCGGACGGGCCACTGACTCAGAACCGGAAGCGGGTCTGGCTGTACGGCTCGCCCTTGCCGAAGACCAGCACCTTGGTCGGGAAGAGGGCGAACACATGGGCCATGGGGCCGGACCCGTCGTCGTCGTTCCGCCCCGGATCCCGGAACCCTCCCTCCACCACCTCGAACGGCCAGTCCAGCTTCGCCAGCCATTTGTCTGCCAGACGGCGCAGCGTGGCCCCGTCGGTGACCCGGCCGGCACGTCCTTCGACCACCACGTCCACTCCCGACCGGAACTCGTTCGTTCCGGTGGTGAGGATGCAGCGAGGCTCATGCAGCAAGTTCCTGGCCTTTTGCTCCTCGGGCCCGGTGCAGAAGTGGAGCATCCCCCCAATCGAATCGTCGCCATGCCAGATGGCCGGGAGGGGGCTGACGTGGGGACGTCCGTCGGCGCGGGTGGTGGACAGCCAGAACATCTCCGACCGGTCGAGGACCTCGGCCACGTCGGTCCAGGCGGCCGCAACGGCGCCCTGGCTGCTGAACCGGTCGTCCAGCTGCCCGATCGGCTCGAATGCCATGGCTCCCGACCCTACCCCCGGCCTCGTTGCCCACGATCACCGGTCGTTCACTAGGGTCACGCCGACCCGAGACCCTAAGGAGGCTCATTTGGTCCAGGCGTATGTCCTGATCCAGACCGAGGTCGGCAAGGCGGCCCTGGTCGCAGAGGAAGTGCGTGACATCCCCGGTGTCGACTCGGCAGACGACGTGACCGGCCCCTACGACGTGATCGTCAAGGCGACCAGCGACGACGTCGACTCGCTGGGGAAGCTGGTCGTAGCCAAGATCCAGGCGATCGACGGCATCACCCGCACCCTCACCTGCCCGGTGGTGCACCTCTGATTCGGAGAGAGCCGACTGAGAAAGGACCGGCGGCCGCCGGTCCTTTCTGACTAGCGGCCTGTCGCTACCCGAGCTTGGAGGCGATGGTCCCTGCGCTTCGGAGCGCAGTTCCGTCGCTGCCTGCAACAGAGAATCGCCGGACGGGCCCCGAACGCGCTTCGTCGACCATGTCCCTGAACAGCTGCTCGCGACTGATCGGGGGATCGATCCAGAGATATGCAGCCATCGAGCCCGGGATCGTGTTGACCTCGTTCACCACGACTTCACCCTCCCGCTCCAGGTAGTCGATCCTGGCAATGCCACGCAGCCCGGCTGCGTCGGTGACCCGGGCAGAGAGGCGCTCGACTTGCTCCTCCACACCAGGATCGAGTGTTGCCGGCAACTCCCGGCCCGCACTGACCTCGCCACCCCAGGCCAGGTACTTCTGGTCGTAGGAATAGATGCCCTCCGCGGCGCGCGCCGGGGCCTCGATCGCGGAGAGCTCCCATTTCGGATACGTCCGAACCGCCACCTGGAGGTCACGGCTTCCGATCAGGAATGGCTCGATCACGGCGCCCTGATCGAAGTAAGAGGAACCACGTTTCAGGGCCAGAACAGTTGGCCAGTCCTCGGCCAGCTCGATCCCGATCGAGGATCCCCCGAACCTGGGCTTGACGATGAACGGCCCCCCGAAATCGGGGGCCGGCTCCTCGCCCGAGGAGACGATGGCACGGGGCAGCGTGGGCAGACCCGCTGCCGCCATCGCCGCGCCAAATGCCAGCTTGTCCATGCCGAGTGCCGAAGACGCCTGTCCCGGCCCGGTGTAGCGGAGCCCAGCCAGATCGAGGAGGCCCTGCAACGTCCCGTCTTCGCCCGGGCCACCGTGACAGGCGATGACCGCCACGTCGATGTCAAGCGGCCTCTTCTTGTGCAGGAGGCCCTGGCCGGAGGCGGCGACAAAGCTCAACTCACGTGATCGTCGGGGAACCCCGTCGACGAAATCGGTCGCCTCCAGACCCGGATCCACTTCGAACCAGTCCCCGGTCTTCGACCAGTAGACGCCGTGGACCTCGCCCAGGGCCCGGATGACCTGGAGACCGGTGAGGATCGAG
Source organism: Acidimicrobiia bacterium (assembly GCA_025928935.1). Taxonomy (GTDB): domain Bacteria; phylum Actinomycetota; class Acidimicrobiia; order Spongiisociales; family ZC4RG35; genus JARDZU01. The sequence goes on along the minus strand of JAICNB010000011.1, from coordinate 47,471 downwards.
ATGTCGTGCTCGTCGGACGGGCCGCCGAATATCACCGCCGGGATCGCCATTGGGCTCCTCAGGGGTAGTGGTCGGGAAGATCGTTCTCGTAGAGGACGGCGTCCCCGGCGCCGAGATGTTCCCGGACCCAGTCCACCGCCTCCTGGCGAGACGAGACGACGGTAACCGACGCCCGGCCCTTCCCGGAGCCTTGGAGCAGTGCCCCGCGGTTGGTCCTGCCCACGATCACGAGCTCGTCGGCCCGTGCCGAGGAGTCGGCGGCGAAGCTGACGTTCTCCTGGTGCTGGCGGGAGCCCAACTCGACCATGCCCGGTGTGACCACCACCTTGCGCCCTCCATCAACGGATCTCTCCAGCAGGGCGAGGGCGGAACGGGCCCCGGCCGGGTTGGAATTGAAGGTGTCGTCGATCACGGTGAACCCGCGCTCGGAGGTAGACACAGTCTGTCGGTGCTCGGGTCGGGGCAGTCCACCCACCCGGGATGCCATCTCGGACGGGTCGACACCCAGAGCCAGCCCGACCCCAATCGCCGTCGCCAGGTTGACCTCGAACACGTCGGAGGGCACATCACCCATATTCGTCCCGTCGACACGAACGACACCGTCTCCCACCGAGACCCGGGCTGCGGCACCCTCCCCGGATACGGTAATGACCTCCATCGTCCCGGCCCGGTCCTCCGCCAGCCGCGCCAGAAGCGGATGATCGACCGAGATGACCCCCACTCGGGCGCGGTCGAGGATCTCCGCCTTGGCGCTCACGATGCGCTCCTCATCACCGAAACGCTCCAGATGCACCGGCCCGATGGCGACCATTCCCGCGACGTCGGGCTGTATCCATCGCGTCAGCTCCTCGATCTCCCCGGGGCCATAGGTCCCCATCTCGGCCACGAACACCTCGGTACCGGGGAGGAGATGCTCGTTTATGGCCCGGGCCAGGCCCATGCGGTTGTTGAACGAGGCCGGACTGGCGACCACCCGGAATCTCCCACTGAGGAGATGAGCGACGTATTGCTTGGTCGTGGTCTTTCCGTATGACCCGGTGAGGGCCACCACCTTCGCCCCGGAAGCCTTCAGTCGCGTCGCGGCCTGATCCACCCACCGGTTCCCCATCGACTGCTCGATCGGGCCCATGGCGAGGAGAGCCAGATCGACGAGAGCGGGTAAGAGGAAGACGCCAAGTGCGACGAAGAACGCCGAACCACGGGCAGCGCCATAGGCGAAAACCGCCGCAGCGAGGATGCCGGCGACGACGGTCACACGACGAAGACGTGCCGTCCAGGCCAGCGGGGAAGTGCGTCCCCTGATCGAGAGCCCCACCGGGCCTACCTGAGCGGCCGGCACCAGGAACGCCCACCAGATGCTCCACCACGACCCGACCAGCCCGATCAGCATCAGCCCCAGCAAACAGACATTGGCCGGGCTGCTGGACCACCACCGACCGGCGAAGGTGGCGACGGCGGGTGGCAGGTAGTGCTCCCGCTGTGCAATCCGCAGCCAACGGAGCCCCGCCGGGATCGTGGCCAGGGCGCAGGCGGCGAGCAGCCAGGGAATCACCTGGCCATGACCTCCTCCAGCACCCGAGCGATCGCATCCGGGGCCTGTGTGGGGACGAGATGGCCCACCCCGGGCAGAACCTCGAGCTCCGCCGATCCGCCCGACCGACGGATCAGACGCAACGACTTCTCGGCGACTTCCACCGGAACCTCATGGTCCTCGCCGCCCCATAGGAGCATGACACGGGTCTCGAGCCGGCCCATCTCGTCCTCGTACGTCTCGTTGACCACCTTGACCAGGATGTCCCGCATCACACCGGCAGCTGCTCGATAATCTGGCGATCCCCGGGCGCGACGGATCTCCTCCATCCGACCATCGGACACGATGCCGACCCTGTTGAGGGATCGGATCAATCGGTACCCCACCGACGGTTTCTTCGAGGGAGCGGTGCGAAGCAAAGGCGTGCCGGTCACCACCATCGGCCCTACCCGGCTCGGGTTGGCGGCGGCGAGGCAGACCGCGATGCGGCCACCGAAGGAATGGCCCAGGAGAACGGGCGGTGCATCGAATATGTCGAGCACAGGGGTCAGGAGGTCGGCGTAGCCTCTCGCCCCAATCGGCTCCGACGGCGCCGGGGTAGCACCGAACCCGGGCAGGTCCACGGCCAGGGCGTCGAATCCCGCCAGCGATCGGGCGAAGTCATTGCCGCGACGTCCCCACCCGTGGAGGGCGAGCACCCGCGGCGGGCCCTCGCCATAGGACTCGGCGAACAATGCGCCGTCGGAGAGGGCGCGCAAAGGCACGTATCTAGTCCTTGTTCGGAGATGCCGAGAATACTGTCGGAAGGCTTTCTTTCAGCGACATGGACGGGACCACACCCACGACTCATCAGGCAATGGCCCGCTTCCGGGCCTCGCTGCTTCGACGCGCCTCGGCCGTGGCCTGGGTGATCCTGATCATCATCGGCGCCCAGGCAGTCCGGCAACAGGTGTTCGCCCAACCCGGCTTCTGGGCACCCATGGCGGGGCTGGCCGGGATGCTGGTCGTGTCGACGGCCACCCGCTGGGACCGCCCGATGGCGACCCGCTATGCCCCGTGGATCGCCGTGGCCTGGCTCACCGGTCTCATCCTGGGGATCACCGCCTTCGCCCTGATCCCCGAGCTGACCGCAACTGCCACCCCCATCCTCTACGGCACAGCCGCGGTGTCCGGGTTGCTCTTGACCTGGTGGGCTCACGCACTCATGACCGTGCTCATCGGGTTCGCCATCGCCTTCATCTCATTCAGCACCGGAAGCGCCGACGCGATCGCCGATGTTGTGGCCCCCGTGGTCACCGTGGCCGTGGTCTCCGCCGCCACGGCGCTGGTCGGGATGGAGTTCGAGCGCGAGGCCGTCCGGTCGGCATCGCGGGAAGGTCAGATCGACCAGCAACGACTCGATTTCGAGCGGCTGTACGAAGTCAGCGCGACACTGGCACGGGCCGAGTCCCTGGCAGAGATCGTCCCCCACCTGGTGGGGACCATATGCAAATACCTCGATGCTCAGGTCGGGGTGGTTCTCCTCTACAACGCGGACCAGCATCGGCTCGAGGTGATGAGCCCGATCTGGGTCAACGGCTATCCCCTCGACACCGACCCGATCGTCCTCGACGTCGCCTCACCCGCCATCGTCGCCCAGGTCTACCGGTCGGGACGGCCGTTCCTCGTCAGGGAGATCGATCAGGACACCGACGCCCACGTCCTGTTGAAAGAGCTCGGTCTTCGCCAGGCACTGGTGGCCCCGCTCAAGGTGGAGAGCCTCAGGGTCGGCGCAATCATCGTGGGCGACCCATACGTCGGGAGCTTCAACGAGGACCAGGCCGATCAGCTCGGGTCGCTGGCTGCACCCGCGGGCCTCGTTCTCTCCCAGATCGGGCGTTACGAGGCACAGGCCGAGATGACCCGCCGTCTGGAGGAGGTGGCACAGATGAAAACCGACTTCGTCTCGACGGTCAGCCACGAGCTCCGCACCCCACTCACCTCGATCATCGGCTCGCTCGACACCGTGAACCGACCCGAGCTGGCCCCGAGCCAGGCAACTGCCCAGCAGCTCCTGGTCACGGCGCGTCGGCAGGCCGGGCGGCTACAGCGGCTGATCGACGATCTGCTGGTCGTGTCCCGGATCGATCGGGGAGCGATCCCGGTCCATCTCGAGGCGGTCCCGATCAAGCACGCCTTCGACGAGGTGAACAGGGTCGTCTCCATCGAGCCGTCCTTCACCATCGAGCCCGAAGAGCTGACCGTCTCGGCCGACCGGGACCATCTGACCCGGATCCTCATCAACCTGGTGGAGAATGCGGCCAAGTACGCCGTGGACAGCCCCGTCGAGCTCTATGCGTGGCAGCGGCCCAACAAGGCGGTCATTGCCGTCGTCGATCACGGGCCGGGCATCCCCGAGATGGACAAGGAGAGGGTCTTCGAGCGCTTCACCCAGATCGATCAGTCCGACACCCGCTCCAAGGGTGGGACCGGTCTCGGCCTCTCCATCGTCAAGAGTCTGACCGAGGTGATGCACGGGGCGGTGCGGGTCGAGGCGACGGAGGGGGGCGGCGCCACCTTCGTGGTCGAGCTACCCCTGGCCCCCGCCCTGCAGCGGGTGTAGTGCCGTGTGCAGGCGATCACCCCTTGGGTGGGTGTTGCACACGACACGCGGGCGATCAGTCCCGGTCGACGCCGGCGGCGATGGCATGGAACCCACCGTCGACGTGGACCACCTCACCTGAGGTCATCGGTGCCCAATCGCTGAGGAGCACACAGACCATCCGGGCGACCGGGTCAGGGTTCGAGCCGTCCCAGGAGAGCGGGGCGCGCTGCTTCCACACCCGATCGAAGGCGTCGAAGCCGGGAATCGATTTGGCGGCGACGGTGCTCAACGGGCCCGCCGAGACCGCATTGACCCTGATGCCGTGTGGTCCCAAGTCGCGGGCCAGGTACCGGGTCACGCTCTGCAAGGCCGACTTGGCCACTCCCATCCAGTCGTAGGCGGGCCAAGCCTGGCTGTTGTCGAAATCGAGGGTCACCAGGGCCCCACCGTCCCCCATCAACGGCAGCAGGGCCACCGCCAACGTCTTGTACGAAAAGGCGGACGTCATGAACGCGGTCTGCGCAGATTCGGGAGGCGTGCTGAGGAAGTTGCCTCCGAGGGCGTCCTCCGGGGCGAAGGCGATGGCGTGGAGGGCCCCGTCCACCCGGCCCCAACGCTCCCCCAGATCGGCCACCAGGCCGGCCACATGATCGGGATCGTTGATGTCGAGCTCCAACACAGGGCATGAGACCGGAAGACGCTGGACCGAGCGCTCGGTGAGACGCAGCCCCCGCCCGAACCCGGTCGCCACGATCTCGGCGCCCTCCTCCTGAGCGATCCGGGCCACATGCCAGGCGATCGAGTCGTCGGTGAGCAGCCCGGTGACCACGAGCTTCTTGTTCTCGAGCAACATCGTCATCACTCAGAAGTCGACGCCAACGGTGGTCATGCCCCTGATGGCGAGGCCCATGGCGAAAAGAAGGAGCAACCCGTAGTAGAGGGCGGGGCTCTTGCGGAACTGGGCCCGATAGATATAGGCGAAGGAGAAGGTCACCGCGATGAGTACACCGTAGAACACATGCTGGTCACCGGGGTCGATTCCCGACGCCCTCATCCACGCGATCCCGACCACCACCTGGACCAACAGAGCCGCAATGGCCAGACCGACGCCGAACCAGAAGGCGGTCGGTGGCTGGACCCGGCGCCGGATGATCACCCCCCAGAGACCGACGACACCGCTGATCCCGGCCGCGATGTAGCCCCAGGTCTCGTGGAAACCGCTCAAGGAGAGCGAGCTTAGATCTCACCCTCTTCAGCGGCTCGCGAACATTTAGAATGCCGGCAGGAGGCTGGAGCATGTTCGAAGCGGTCGAGTTCACCGAGGTTCGTGGGCAGGAGGAGCCGGACGAGCGCGTCATCGATGCCTTTCCGGACGAGATGAGCGCGGTGGAGGCGGTGCGGGCGGAACGCGCGTCGTTCGTCGAGACCGGGTCCGAGGACTATGTCTGGTGGGTGGTGCGGCAGCCGGGAGAGCGGCTGGCCCAGTTCATCGCGGACTCGAAGAGCGACAAGGAGTTCGTGCTCGACCTGGCTACGGGTCAGCTCGTCGAGGTCTAGAGGGGAAACTCCCGGCCTACCCTGGTTCGGCGACCTCGCTCAGCTCGATGATGTTCCCGTCGACGTCTTTGAACCATGCTGCCTTGTACGGGCCCATTGCGAACAGCCCATCGACCGTCTTGAAGTCGGGCAGGTCGTATTCCTCGAAGCCGAGGCCGCGCTCCCGGAGCTTCGACATCATTTCCTCGATTCCCACAACCTGGAAGGTCGCTGCGGTGTTCTGTGCCGTCCCCGCGTATGTACTCCCGGTAACGAGGAACCAGGTACCGCCGGCACATTCGTACCAGAGGCCGCCCGGGTCCACCTTGGTGGGGGTCATCCCGGTCTTCTCCTCATACCAGGCCTTCGCCCTGTCCAGGTCCTTGGAGGGCACTACGGGGAAAGCCTTGAACTGGGACAGCAAATCACACCTCCCTCGTGGAAGCTCAGCCGTCCTCCATCAGCAGGTCGGCGTACTCGTTCCTGACAACCTTCTTGTCGAACTTGCCGGTCCCGGTCTTGGGGATCTGGTCGATGAACAGGACCCTGTCGGGCAACCACCACTTCGCGACCCTCTCCTCGAGGAAGGCGATCAGCTCTTCCTGTGACACCCCGGCTCCCTCCCTGAGGACCACGAAGGCGACCGGGCGCTCCTGCCATTTCACGTGCTTCAGGCCGACCACCGTTGCCTCGCTGACATCCGGATGGGCCATGAGTGCATTCTCCAGGTCGATCGAGGAGATCCATTCCCCACCCGACTTGATCACGTCCTTCGCCCGATCGGTGATCTTGATGTAGCCCTCAGGGGTGATCTTGCACACGTCCCCGGTGCGAAGCCACCCATCCTCGAACGACTGCGCGGACCGGGTGTCGTGGTAGTACTCCGCAGCGATCCACGGTCCCCGGATGAGGAGCTCGCCAAACGCCTCGCCGTCGTGGGGGAGCTCGTCGCCCACCTCGTCGACGATCTTGACCTGCAAACCGGCCACCGGGATGCCGGCCGTCTCCAGGACGTCGAGCTGACGCTCGAGGTCCCAGTCCTCCATGTTCGGCTTGAGCAGGCTGGTCGAGGCGACCGGGTTGGTCTCGGTCATGCCCCACCCCTGCACCACGCGGATGCCGAGGGCCTGCCAGTACCACTCGATCATCGTCCGCGGGACCGCCGAGCCGCCGCAAAGGAAAGCCCGGATCGATGAGAGATCGGCCTCCGGATGCACCTCCAGGTACTGCTTGATGCCAAGCCACACCGTGGGAACACCGGCGCTGAAGGTCACCTTCTCCTCCTGGAGCAGCGGCACCAGGGCCTGAGGTGTGAGATCGGGCCCTGGATAGGTGAGCTTGGCCCCCTGGGTGACCGCCATGAAAGGGTAACCCCAGGCGGCGGCGTGGAACATCGGCACTACCGGCAAAACGTTGTCACTGGGGAGCATCGAGAAGTTGGCCAGATTGGAGATGGTGTGGAGATAGGTCGAGCGCTGGGTGTAGGCGACACCTTTCGGGTTGCCGGTCGTCCCCGACGAGTAGCAGAACATCATCGGCGATCTCTCGTCCAGCTCGGGCCACGTGTCGTGTGGCTCCGCATCCCCGATCAGGTCCTCATAGGCGATCGACCCGGCGATGTCCTCCGATGCCTGCTCCCCCATCACCACGAAGGTCCCGACCGATTCGAGATGAGGGACGATGGGGGCCAGGACCGGCGCCAGGTCCGGGTCGACGAACATCACCCGGTCGCCCGCGTGGTTGACGATGTAGGCCACCTGGTCTGCGAAGAGGCGGATGTTCACGGTGTGGCAGACCAGCCCGGTATTGGCGGTCGCCCAGTAGAGCTCGTGATGACGGCGGTTGTTCCAGGCGAAGGTCCCGACTGGATCCCCTGCGGAGAGCCCGAGTCGCTTCAGGGCCGAGGCAAGACGTCGAACCCGTTCGTCGGTCTCGCCATAAGTGGTTCGGGTGCGGGAACGATCTGACTCGACCGAGACGATCTCCTGATCCGGGTAGAGCCAGACCGCCCTGTCGTAGAGGGTGGACAGGTTGAGGGGGAAGTCCTGCATGTGCGGCATCAAGTGCCTCCCAGCAACTTGCGCTTCTCTGTCTCGAACTCGGCGTCCGAGAGCTTGCCCTCGTCGTGGAGCCGGGACAACGTGGCCAGCTGGGACGCCGAGCTCTCTCCCGCGGCGGACGCCCCGCCGGCCTGGAGGGCGTGCTGGCGTTGCTCCCGTATCTGATAGATCAAGGATTGGACCGCTTCCGGGTCGGGGATGTCGGTGTACTTGCTCTGGCCGTGGGTGCCGGCCGACTCGATGAGGAGGTCGCCCGTGCCGAAGATCCGCTCCCACGCCGTCTGGCTGAAGGCGACGTCGTTGATCACCTCGAGGGGAATCTCCTTTCCCTGCTTGGAGATCCAGCCCATTCGATGAATGAGTCGCTCGCTCGTGATCACATGCAGCGTGGTGAACCAGCGGATGAAACCCCGCGCCACCAGGACCAGCCAGAGCAATACGACCGCTCCGATGGCCCACATGCCCCAGCTGAAACCCTGTATCGCGACGACGACGATCACCACGAGTGCGATGACCGAAACCACGAGCTCCGAGACGATTCCCGACCAGTGGGGCCTGAACTCGCTCTTGATCTCCTCTCCTGGGCTGAGCAGCTTCTCTGGATAGGCCATGAGCCCGGAGGGTACCGATCGGGGGTGCCCGGTGGCGGGCGAGATCGGGACGTTGCTCGGTCTATCCGTTCACCAGATACAGCTGCCACGAATCGGGGACGCCCTTCAGCTCGTGGGCTCCCGCATCCGTGAATTGGAAGCCCGCCCCTCCGGCCAGGTCCTTCACCGTGCGAGAGACCATGACCGACCCGGGCGGAGCCAACCCCATGACGCGAGCAGCGATGTGCACACCGACCCCTCCGATGTCTCCTCCCACCGATTCGACCTCCCCCGTGTGCAACCCGACACGCACCTCGATCCCCAGGCCACGGACCGCGTCGCGAATGGCCATAGCCGAGCGGATGGCGCGGGCCGGGCCGTCGAACGTCGCCACCAACCCGTCGCCGGTGTTCTTGACCAGGTGGCCCTGATACCTGGAGAGCTGCCGGCCGCTGACGAGATTGTGCAACGCGAGCAGCTCTTTCCACTTCTTGTCACCCATTGCGGCTGCAGCCTCGGTCGAGCCGACGATGTCCGTGAACAAGACGGTTGCCAGTCTCCGGTCGGGGTCCGCTCCACCGCGGGCGCCTGTGAGGAACTCCTCGACCTCGTCGACCAACCCGTCCACATCTCCGAGGCCGAGGCCGTAGTCCGCCCCAGGCAGCTCGACCATGCGTGCGCCAGGGATGTGGTCGGCGAGGTAATGGGCGCTCTCCTCGGACACCAAGGCGTTCTCCCGCCGATGGAGCACCAGGGTGGGTGCCTGGATCGAGGGCAAGGCGGCGCGGACATCGATCTCGAACAGCGTGCGGAGGACATCACCGGCAGTGGCAGGACTGGCCGCGAGGCGAAGATACCGAGCCCATGTCTGCTGGCCTTCAGGGTCGTTGGCCAGGCTCGGGTTGGTCGCGAGCATGAGGGCCGGTCCACCCCAGGCCTCCCGAGTCATCTCGACCAGGGCGTCCCGTGTGCTCTCGGGCAGGCCGTGGGGATAGTCGGGTGCCGCGGAGAGCCGCGCCCCGGTGTTGGCGAGGATCAGGGAGGAAACCCTCTGGGGATACGTTGCCGCGAAAAGCGCAGCCATCATCCCGCCATCGGCGGCCCCGAAGAGCGCGGCTTGTTCGACTCCGACCGCATCCATGACCGCTCGCACGTCATCCATCCAGTCTTCGATCGGCGGCGGGGCGCCGGGCGGCGCTGGATCGGAGAGACCTATGCCGTACTTGTCGAATGCGATGACACGACTGAAATCTCCGAGGCGGTCGAGCATGTGGGCGAATCCCGCTATCTCCCAGCGAGCCTCCAGGTGGCTGAACCAAACGGAGACCAGAACCAGATCGAGCGGACCGTGCCCCGTCACCTGATAGGCGACGTGGATCTCCCCCCGTGTCGCATAACGGGTCTCGGGAACCACGGCTCGAAGCTTATGCCCGGTCGCGCTGGGACAGATGTGGCGGTGCGGTGGCCTCGAAAACGAGAAAGTCCCGAGGGAGCCTTGGCCGAAGCCTCAACCCTCTCGGGACTCTCGCCCATTCGGTGTCGGGCCGGGGACCCAACTCCGAGTGGAGTTCTTGCCGATGGCCGAGGCCGCCGGCAGGTTGCGATCCGAAGATCGCCCCCTCCCGTCTCCGGGATGGTTCTGCGAGTCGTGAGACCCGCCATCCGGGGACCGCTCGACGATCCCGAAGGATCCCCGTCCGGTCTTCCGAAAGTCCCCGGTGCCCTCGGTCTCCCGATGGCTCCGGGTCCCGTTCCACGGCCTCGAAGCGGCTCTCGCCTCTCCGCGCCTCTTGGCTCGGGCCGCCGCCGGGTTTCCCCTTCGGCGTGGCGGGCAAGGTAGACCCCCCACCCTCGAGGTGGCAACTCCATACGCTGATTGTTTTTCGCGAGGGCTGGTGGACAGCCCGTGGTCCCGCGCGATCAGGCCCTTGTCCCCTATCGGGTCTGCGAAAACCCTCCGATTCTGGCCTTGTGGCAGACAGGAGTCCCTGCCCGGACAAGGAGTGGTGATGAAACGCCTTCTCGTGCTGGGCGGCGGCACAGCGGGGACCATGGTCGCAAATCGGATGCGACCACTGCTTCCGGAGGCTGAATGGCAGGTCACCGTCGTCGACCAAGACGAGACCCACCACTACCAGCCCGGCTATCTCTTCATCCCGTTCGGGCACTACCAGCCCGACGAGATATTGCGAACCCGCAGCCGCTACCTCACCAGCGGGGTCGACCTCGTGATCGGCCAAATCGATCGTGTCTGTCCCGACGACGATGTCGTCACCTTGGTCGACGGGACCGATCTCACATACGACTTCCTCGTGATCGCCACCGGCGTCGAGCCTCGACCAGACCAGACGCCGGGCATGACCGAGGGATGGGGAAAGAACGTATTCGACTTCTACACCCTGGCCGGGGCCCGTGCCCTGGGCGAGAGACTGGCTACCTGGGAGGGCGGGGGGCTGGTGGTGCACATCACCGAGATGCCGATCAAATGCCCCGTCGCCCCGCTCGAATTCACATTTCTCGCCGACTCCTTCTTCGAAGAGCGTGGGATGAGGGACCGCGTCGACATCACCTACGTGACCCCACTCGACGGCGCATTCACCAAGCCTGTAGCAGCCGGTCTGCTCGGTGACATGCTCGAGGAGCGTGGCATCAGGATCGAGCCCGATTTCTACATCGAGAGAGTCGACGTCGATGCCGGGGAGATCATCTCCTTCGACGAGAGAGCCGTCCCCTTCGACCTGCTGGTGACGGTCCCGCTCAACATGGGAGCTACCTACGTCGAGAGGAGCGGCATGGGTAACGAGCTCAATTGTGTCCCCGTCGACAAGCACACCTTCCTCTCTCCTCACTGGGACAACGTCTTCGCCATCGGCGATGCCGCCGATCTGCCCATCTCCAAGGCCGGCTCGGTCGCCCACTTCGCAGTCGATGTGTTCGTCGACAACTTCCTCCAGCACATCAAAGGCGAGCCAATGACTCACTCCTTCGACGGGCACGCCAACTGTTTCGTCGAATCCGGATCCGGCAAGGCGATGCTCATCGATTTCAACTACGACGTTGAGCCGCTCCCCGGCCGGTACCCCTTGCCTGGCATCGGCCCCCTGACATTGCTCGGGGAGACCCGGGTCAACCACTGGGGCAAGCTGGCTTTCCGTTGGCTCTACTGGAACGCCCTTCTGCCGGGCCGCGACCTGCCGGTGCCCACGGCCATGTCCATGCGCGGCAAGAAGCGGGTCGTTCCCACACCGACCTCAGAGAAGGAGATGGTGCCATGAGCACTGCGACCATCGGCGGACACGACGTTCACGTCGATCAGGAAGGATTCATGACGGTCTACGACGAGTGGACCGAAGACCTGGCTTCGACCCTCGCCGCCAACATCGACATCGAGCTGACCGACGAGCACTGGGCGGCGATCCGGTTCATCCGTGACGATTTCAAAGCCATGGGAGAGACCCCGACGCTGCGTCGGGTGACGACCGTCGGCGGGATCCCCACCAAGAGGCTCTTCGCGCTGTTCCCGAAGAAGCCGGCAAAGAAGATGGCATACATCGCAGGCCTGCCCAAGCCGGCAGGCTGCGTCTGATCGGAGGTTCTGACATGACCATGACACTCGAAGCGCCGGTCCCGGTGTTCGAGGACGAGGGCTCTGGCCGCAAACTGGCGATCATCTGCTCCAAGGGCTCACTGGACATGGCATACCCGGGGATGGTCCTGGCCAATGCGGCACTAGGGGAAGGAATCGAAACCCACCTGTTCTTCACGTTCTGGGGGTTCGACATCATCAACAAAGAGACGATGTCACACCTGCAGTTCACCCCCCTCGGCAACCCGGCCACCCACATGCCGCCCATGTTGATGGGGCTTCCCGGGATGACCTCCTTCGCCACCCACATGATGAGGAAGCAGATCGAGGGCATCGACGTGCCCGACATCCCCGAGTTCCTCGAGATGATCACCGACTCCGGTGGTCATCTCTGGGCCTGCAAGATGTCGGCTGACATGATGCACCTAGAGCCCGAGGACCTCTACGAGCGTGTGGAGGGGATCATCAGCGCCAGCGACTTCATAGAGCTCTCGGAGGGAGCGCAAACGATCTTCATCTGAGCGGTCCCTCGACCCGAGCCGGGATGCGATGCACCTGTGCAGGGAACCACGATGGGGGTGGCCGGTTGTACAGGACACCGTCCCAAACGCGAGAGACCCCGAGAAAGCTTTGGCCGAAGCCGCAGCCCTCTCGGGGCTCCCAGTGCCACTCGACCGGGAAAGCGGGCCCCCAGTCAGGTGGCGATCCGGATTGGCCGAAGCCTCACCTTCCCCGACCCGGGCGAACCCGTGTCGGTAGACGGGAAGGTACGAAATCGTCCCGGGAGCGTCAAGCCGTATCCGGCCCTTGTTTTCGCGGGCTAGACGATATTTTCGCGCTGAGCCTGCCGGATCACCACCGCCCGAGGAATGGTGCGGGCTTCGTGGCAGGCGGCCCCTTCCTGATCGCCACCGCGGAGATCTGGCTGCGGGGCGGCCAGCCAGACGTTCCCCGTTCCTGTCACAGGCCTGTCTTACACTCGCCGGCATGACCGTCGAACTGGAGCTGTCGCCTCTCGAGACACTCTCCCCGAGCCGGGCGGGGGACTTCAAGACGTGCCCCCAGCTCTTCAAGTTCCGTGCCATCGACCGTCTCTCCGAGCCGGCGTCGGTCTATCAGGCACGTGGCACCACAGCCCACCTCGCTCTCCAGCGTCTCTTCGACCATCCCTCCGCGGAGCGTTCGCCTCAGCTCCTCTACGACCTGTTTCGGGAGGCGTGGACCGAGCTCAGGGGCACCGACGAATTCACCGGGCTGTTCACCGACACCGAGGAGGAGAGACGCTGGGGTGTCGATTCGCTGGTCCTGCTGGCCAACTACTTCGGCATCGAGGACCCGGCCCGGCTCGACCCGGTCGACCGAGAGCTCGACATGCTCGAAGACCTCGACGGGATCACCATCAGGGGCATCCTCGACCGGATGGATCGTGACGACGACGGGAGCCTCGTCATCACCGATTACAAAACCGGCAAGGCGCCGCCTGAGCGCTTCGCCCTTCCTGCCTTCTTTGCGTTGAAGATCTACGCCTTGCTCATCAGGCGTCGGACGGGTGAGACCCCGAAGGAGCTGAGACTCCTCTATCTGAGCGGGCCGACCTTGTACCGGCTGGAGATCGACGACCGCCAGCTCGATGCCATGGACTCCCAGCTCCGGGCGTTGTGGAACGCCATCGACCGGGCCCTGGCCACGCGCAACTTCCCAACACGGCCCGGGACGCTGTGCAATTGGTGCTCGTTCCAGGAGATCTGCCCTGCCTTCGCCCGGGCCGGGAACTAGGGGAAGATCCCCCGGACCAACTTGGCGTCTGCCACTTTGCGGATCCCCTTGATCAGGGCGGCCGTCCTCAGGTCGACATCTTCGTTGAGGGCGACGTTGTGCACGTCGCTGAAGGCACGGGTCATGATCTCGCGGAGACGGGCCACCACCTCGTTCTCCGTCCAGAAGTACTTCTGGACGTCCTGCACCCATTCGAAGTAGGAGACGGTGACCCCGCCGGCGTTGGCCAGGATGTCGGGGATCACCAGGATCTCTCTTTCCTTGAGGATGTCATCCCCCTCGATCGTGGTGGGGCCGTTCGCCCCCTCGATCACGATCTTGGCCTGGATCTCCCCGGCGTTGTCGGCCCGGATCACATTCTGGATGGCGGCCGGGACGAGGACATCGACAGGAAGCACGAAGATCTTGTCCCCGTCGATGAAGTCGGCGTCCGGGAAGCCCTCCAGGAATCGATTCTCGTCGACCCACTTGGCCACGGCGTCGACATCGAGGCCCTCCGGGTCATACAACGCGCCCGAGATGTCGGACACGGCAGCGATCCTCAGCCCCATCTGGTGGCCGGCTATGGCGGCATAACGGCCGACATTCCCGAAACCATGGATCGCGACCGTGAGCTCATTGGGGTTCAGCTGACGCATCCCGGCGGCCTGGGGCACGAGGAACATCAGCCCACGCCCTGTTGCCTCCCGTCGGGCGATGCTTCCGCCGAGGGCGGGTGGCTTTCCGGTCACCACCGCCGGGACCGAGTGGCCGACGTGCTGAGAGTAGGTGTCCATGAGCCACGCCATGACCTGCTCGTTGGTCCCCAGGTCGGGGGCGGGGATGTCTGTCTCCGGCCCGATCACGTTGATGATCTCCATCGTGAACCGGCGGGTGACCCGTTGCAGCTCGGCCCGGGAGAGATCCATCGGGTCGACCCGCACCCCGCCCTTGGCGCCCCCGAACGGGACTCCCACGATGGCGCACTTCCAGGTCATCAACATGGCCAGGGCCGCCACCTCGCCCAGGTCGACGTCCGCGGCATAGCGGATGCCGCCCTTGGTCGGGCCCATGGTGGTGAGATGCTGAACCCGATATCCGAACAGGGTCTCCACCTCGGAGTAGGTGTCCCGGCGGAACGGGAAGCTGACCATGGTGGACTTCTGCGGGACGCGAAGCCGATCGGCCACGTTGTCGTCGAGGCCCATGAGGCGCGCCACGCGATCGAACTGACCGGCGGCTTCGTGATACATCGGTGACTGGAATTCGTTGCCAACCGGCGTGGTCAATCCGGCCTCCGTTCAAGCAGGCGCACGTAGCGCATCCTAAGCCCCCGGGCCGCCCGAGGAATGTGTCACACCCGGCCTATAGCTTGCCCAATATGAGCAATTTGGACGCATCACACGCAGTGAAAGTGGACCCGTTCGCCGATCCGGTCGCCTATCTGGCCGAGCACGGCATCGAAGCCGAGCTGATCGAGGTCGTCGCCGGCCTTCCCGACGCAGCCTGAAACCTACGATCAGGAGGTGTCAGTGAACGAGATCCGGCTCGCGCCGGACGACTGGGGCCCCGTTCTCGCCGACACCGACGGAGCACAGCTGGTCGTGGCCGGGCCGGGCACGGGGAAGACCGAGTTCCTCATCCAACGCGTCTGTCACCTCGTCGAGTCGAAGCGGGCGCGTCGCGAGCAGGTCGCCCTGCTCACCTTCTCACGGCGGGCGGCAGGCGACGTGATACGACGGGTCGAGAGGGCGCTCGGCGGTGGTGGCATGCAGATCGCCGCCTCCACCTTCCATTCCCTGGCGCTGCGGCTCCTCGAAGCGGGACCCGAGCCGGAACGGCCGATTCCCCTCACTTCTCCCGAGCAGATCGCCCTGGTTGGCCGCCTCCTCGCAGAGGAGGACCGTGAGAGCTGGCCGGTGCTCTATCGCGGCATCCTGGGGAGCCCGGCCTTCGCACGGGAGGTAGCCGATTTCCTCATGCGTTGCTCCGAGCGCCTTCTCTCACCCGCGGACCTCGAGCAGAGGGCGGCTTCCCGGGCCGACTGGAAGGGGCTCCCAGGCCTGTTCAGCCGTTACCGCGAGACACTGGCCGAGACCGGCCGCACCGATTACGCGACTCTGCTGGTGTCGGCGGCCCAGCTCTTGGGCCGCCCCGAAGGTCAAGAGCTGGCCGCCCTGTTCCACTATGTCCTCGTCGACGAGTACCAGGACACGTCACCGGTCCAGGCCGAGATCGCCAGGCTCCTCGCCCTCTCCCACGGAAACCTCACTGTTGCCGGAGACCCCTATCAATCCATCTACTCGTTCCGTGGCGCCGAGGTGCGCAACATCGCAGCCTTCTCGGAAGACCACCCCCGGGCACACCGGATCGTCCTGGGCCGGAGTCTGAGGGTGCCGGCAGCCTTGCTCGATTCTGCCCTGCGCATCGTGTCCTCCGGGGACCTGCCCGGGGCGGCCGGGCCGGTGCAACCGGCGGCACACGCCGGCCGGGTCGAGACCTACGTCTTCGACCAGGAGACGGCGGAAGCGGACTGGATCGCTCGGGACATCGAGCATCAGATCAGGGTCGAAGGACGCACGCCATCGACGATCGCGGTGCTGGTGCGATCCAAGCGCGAGATGCTCAACGAGCTGAGCCGCGCCCTCGCCCGTCGCAGCGTGCCCCACGACTCACCCGAGACCCGGCTCGTCGAGCATCCCGCAGTGAGGATGATCCAAGACCTCGTCACCGTGGCCAGGCAGGGCGGGCCTATCACACCGGACCATCTGGGCGAGGCTGCCGACGCAGACCGGGCGATGCGTCGACTGCTCCTCGGCCCGCTGATCGGGCTGAGCTTGGGCAGGGAGAGGGAGATCGTTCGCGGCCGGCGTCTCAGTTCCGCCTCGTGGCCCGAGATCTTCGCCCGCGAGCTCCCCGAGCATCCCGGCCTCGCTGCCCTCCTCGACGATCCCTCGTGGGCGGTGTCCGTGTCCGCTGTGGATGGCTTCTGGCAGCTGTGGACCCATATCGACGAGCTCGAACGGGTCGTCCTCGATCCGGAGCGACAGGGTTGGAGACTCGCCTTCACCTCTTTCTCCCAGGTGCTGGAGCGGCAGGCGGAGCGTGACCCATCGGTGACTCTGGAGGAGGTGTTCGCCTTTGCCGACGAGGAAGGGATCGAGTCGATCCCCTTGCTCCCCTATCGCCCAACGCGGCAGCAGGTGACTCTCACCACCCTCCATCAGGCGAAGGGCCTCGAGTTCGACGTCGTCTACATCGCCAACGCAGTCGAAGGGGTCTTTCCCGACCTGCGTCGGGGGCGAAGGATGCTCAGGCCGGAGCTCCTCTCACCCGAGCGGACCACGAACCCCGAGGCACAGCACCTCTTCCAGGTGCAAGAGGAGATGCGGCTGGCCTACACCGCGATGACGAGGGCGAGGTCGAAGGTGGTCTGGACCGCCACCTCGGCGGGCGTCGATCAGGGGGAGCGTCGTCCGTCCCGGTTCCTGCTCGCCGCAGCCGAGCCGGGCACAGTGCTCGGCGCCCCCGTCGAGGTCGACGCCCCACCCGTGTCCCTGACCGAGGCCGAGGTCGCTCTGAGACGGACCCTGCTCGACCCGGGCGCACCGGTCCAGGAGCGTCTCGCCGCCGCACAGCTGCTGGCCCGCCCTCCTGAGCAATGGTGGGACCCGATGGTGTTCGCCGGTGTGCCCTCCGCCGGGCCGGATCAGCCCATCCTGGGCGACGTTCTGAGGCTCTCCCCGAGTCAGGCGGACTCATACATCACGTGTCCCCGCCGTTATGCCCTGGAGCGGCGACTCCGCCTCAGCGACACCTTCTCGCCCTATGCCGAGCTCGGCAGCCTGGTCCATGCCGCACTGGAGGAGGCCGAGCGAGAGGTGGTGGGGACCGGGCGCCGTCATGCCGACCTGGCAGATGCCCTCAGACACCTGGACGAGGTGTGGAAAGAGGCAGATTTCGGCACGCCCCAACTCAACGAGGCCTGGCTGCAACATGCCCGCGCCACCATCACCCGGCTCTATTGCGCCTGGCCCGGCGACGGTGAGCCGATCGCCCTCGAGAAGCAGGTCCGGACCGAGATCGGCGGTGTGCCATGGGTGGGCGTCATCGATCGGCTGGAACGGACTGCCGTAGGGCTGAAAGTCGTGGACTACAAGACGACGAGGAATCCGCCCAGGGTCCCGGATGCGAAGAAGTCGGTGCAGCTCGCCTTCTACACCACGGCCGTGGCAGAGGAGACCGGTGAGGAAGTGCAGGGCGCCGAGATGTGGTTCCCAAGGGTCGACTCCAAGTCGGTGACCACCAGGTCGCTCGACATGGATGCTCTGCCCGAGGTGAGGGAGGTGATGGAAGCCGTGAGCCAGGCCATCCTCGCCGAGGCCTGGGAGCCGCGGGTCAACGACCTGTGCCGGCGCTGTGACTTCCGGCTCTCCTGTCCCGCCTGGACAGAGGGAAAGGGGGCGTATCTGCCATGAGCCGCGTGCATCCCTCCCCGGAGCAGATGGCGGTGCTCGACCTGGGTCTGGAGACGATAAGGATCCGGGCCGGGGCAGGCACCGGCAAGACGACGACGGTCGCTTTGGTGATCGCCAACCTGGTGCAGAACCACGGGATCGAGCCCGAGCGCATCCTCGGGATGACGTTCACGAACAAGGCCGCCTACGAGCTGGCAGATCGGGTCAAGACGTACCTCGGAGACGAGGTAGAGGAAGGTCGCCAGGCCGAGGTCCACACCTATCACGGTTTTGCCGCCCAGATCCTGTCCGAGTTCGGCGCCCTGGCCGGTGTCGACACCAGGCTCAGGGTGATCACCCCCACCTTCTCCCGTCAGATCCTGGGCGACACCTATCACCGGACCTCGTATGCCCATCTGGACATCACCAACCTGCACGGCCTGGACAAGATTCGGACCCTGGGCGACCGGATGGGGGACCATCTCCTCACCCCGGACGATCTGGGTCCTCACGTCGACCCCGCGGACGAGGTGTGGGTCACGAGAGCGGAGATGCTGGAGACCTTGCGCCGGTACGACGACGACAAGCGACGGCTCGGCGTCGTCGACTACTCCGACCTCGTCACACTGTCGACCCGCATCCTCACCGACCACCCGGAGCTGGTGGCGGAGATCCGTGGGCGCTACCAGGGGGTCATCCTCGACGAGTACCAGGACACCAATCCTGCCCAGCGGGTGCTGCTGACGACGTTGTTCGGCCCGTCCCAGGGCAAGGGGTTCCCGGTTATCGCGGTCGGTGACGAAGACCAGACCATCTACGAGTGGAGGGGTGCCTCCGCCGAGAACTTCGAGCTCTTCCCCAGCCACTTCCCGTCGACCGAGGGAGGCCCGGCACGCCAGGGGGCGCTCACCCTGAACCGCCGATCCGCACCGGAGATCCTGGAGGTGGCCAACTTGATCCGACGACGCGCCAACCCGGCCGCCGAGGATCTCGTCTCCCATGACCCGGATGCCAGAGGTGAGGTGATCACCCATTGGGCCGGTGACGCCGTCGCCGAGGCCGACTGGATCGCCCGCAAGTTCGAGGCGCTGCACCAGGAGGGCACGCCCTGGTCGGAGATGGCCGTGTTGTTCAGGAAGAACCGAGACTTCGCCATCGTGGTCGACTCGATGGCTCGTCACGACATACCGGTCGAAGTGGCCAATCTGGGTGGTCTGCTCTCCGTGCCGGAAGTGGCCGATCTTCGTGCCTGGCTCACAGTCGTCGAGCGTCCCGAGCACTCCCCTTCGCTGGTCCAGGTCCTCTTCGGCAGCCGTTACCGGCTGGGCTTCGCCGACATCGCACCGCTCACGACCTGGCTGGGCGGCATGCGCTCCGAGCACATCGACGCCGACAATGTGCCGGGCCTGAGCGTGCTCGAAGCGATCGAGCAGGTCGACCACATCGACGGCCTGCGCCCTGAGGCGAGGGCCGGGTTGGAGCACTTCATCGGGATCTACCGGGACATCCTCACCGAGAGCCAGGGCGCCAGCCTGGTCGAGGTTTGCCGGCTGGTCCTCGACCGGACCCGCGCCTGGCAGGACGTCGAGTCCCTGCCGCCCAACCAGCGAATGACTGCCAGGTTGAACCTCTATCGGTTGCTCGACCTGGCCGAGGAGTGGAGCCCGCTGAAGGGTCGGCCGTCGCTTGGGGCATTCCTCGATTATCTGGAAGCGATGGAAGACGAGCCGGCCGAGGAGCTCGATTCCGCCCATCTGTCCGGTGAGGAGGCGGTGACATTGGTCACAGTGCACCGGGCCAAGGGCCTCGAGTGGGATGTCGTGGCGATCCCGGCCGTCACCGAGAAGAACTTCCCGGTAAAGGGAGGGCCCTTCCCCGACCCCGTGCGATTCCCCCAGTTCCTACCTCCTGAGCTCCGGATCGACGAGGCCCTCACCGACATGCCCATCGACGAGAAGGATCGGATGGGCTTCTTCCGCAACCAGAATGACCTCGGGGAATGGCGGGTCGCCTACGTCGCCGCGACCAGGGCGCGCCGGACTCTGATCATGACTGGGTCCTACTGGTACGGGCTGCCCGAGCCCACCGTCAACGCCAAGACGCCCTCGGAGCTCTTCGACCTGGTCGAACAGCACCCGGCCAGCCGCAACGAGGGCCATGTCGACGAACCACCCCGTCCCCCTCTGCTCCGATTCGCGCCCACAGGTGCCTCACCTGACCCGCTGTTCGAGGACGGATGGGACGGCGCGATCAGGAGGACGGCCGCCGACGAGCGAGCCCTGAGAGCGACGGCGCTGGCCCATGATGTCGTCGGGCCCTTCGAGCAGCGAGTCGAGACGATCACCCGGACCCTGTTCGACCTCGATGCAGCTGGATCCATCGAGATCGCTCCCGAGAAGACCCGGGTGGTCTCGGTCACGGGTCTGGTCACCTACGCCCAGTGCCCCAAGCGCTTCTTCTGGTCTGAGATCGACCCGCTTCCCCGCCGCCGCAACCCTGCTGCCATCGCCGGGACCGACCTGCACAGGCGAATCGAGCTCCACCAGCGAGGGCAGATCCCCTTCGACGACTTCGAGCCGGGCCTCTACGACGCCATGGACGAGGCCGAGGGCGCGGGTGGCTACAAAGCCTTCCTCGACTCCCGATTCTCCAGCCAGCCGGCCGCCCTGATCGAGGCGCCGTTCACGCTCCGCACCGAGAGCGGGTACGAGGTGCGGGGCCGTATCGACGCCATCTACGAACAAGACGGGAACTGGGAGATCGTCGACTTCAAGAGCGGTCGAAGACGGGATGAGCCGGCCCGCCTCGTTCAGCTCAAGGCGTATGCCCTCGCCGCCGATCGGTTCGACTTCGGCATCGATCGGCCCCGGGAGATCGACGTCAGTTTCGCCTATCTCGGCGGGGGCCTCGACGTCCACACCGTGAGAGCCGACCAAGCCTGGCGCGATGCGGCCGCGCTCGAGGTGGAAAGCCTCACGGACGCCATCGAAGGCGAAGGTTTCGAGCCTGTCCCAGGCCCCTGGTGCACCCACTGTGACTTCCTCCGCTTCTGCCCGGAGGGCCGCCGGGAAGTGGGTCGGTGACGGTCCTGGTCGCTGCCGGAGCGGGCTACCTGATCGGGTCGGTGCCGACGGCGGTCTGGCTGGGGAGACTGTGGGGAGTCGATCTGCGGAGGGACGGCACGGGCAACCCGGGGGCCAACAACGCCAGAAGTCTCGGTGGCTACACCCTCGCACTCCTCGTTCTCGTGGTCGAGATCGCCAAGGGCCTGCTCGCCGTCGTCGTCGGCCTCGGCATCGCCGATGAGCCAGGGGCACTCGCCGCCGGGCTGGCTGCGGTGGCAGGAAACGTGTTCAACGTCTGGTTCGGCTTCCAGGGTGGGAAAGGCCTCGGCATCAGTGGTGGTGTGATCCTCGGTCTGTGGCCGGCGGCATTCCCGATCGTGGTGCTGGTGATAGCCACTGCCTCCGCCCTGACCCGATCGACCGGCATGGGAAGCTTGATCACCGTGGCGGTGATACTGGTGCTCGCCCTGGTCTGGGAGGGTCTCGGTATCGATTCCTCCTGGGGGATAGACGAGACCGGGCTCCTGGTGGTCCTGGTCTTCGGCCTGGGGTTGATCGTCGGGCCGCGACACTGGCGGGACGCCCGAACGCGGCTCAGCGCACCACCCTTCCTCGGTTGATCGCCATGACCAGCGTCACCGGGCCCGAGTTGACCAAATCCACCTCCATGGCTGCGCCAAAAACACCCGATTCGGTGTGCACGCCGGCAGCCCGGAGCCTCTCGACCATGCGATCGACCATCGGCTCGGCCATCTCGGGTGAAGCAGCGTCACCATACGACGGGCGACGGCCCTTTCGGACGTCACCGAGAAGGGTGAACTGACTGACCACGAGGACTGACCCGCCGCAATCGAGCAAGGACATGTTCATCCGGCCCTGATCGTCGGGGAACACTCTGAGGTTCATCACCTTGTCCACGGCACGTTGTACGTCTTCATCGGTGTCCGAAGGCTCGATCCCGACCAGCAGCAGCAAGCCGGGGCCGATGGAGCCGGCGACGGACCCAGCCACGGTGACCGAGGCGCGGCTGACACGTTGGAGCACGATTCGCACAGGGTGGCGATTGTGGCAGCCACATAGAGTGGAGCCGTGGCCAGGAAACCGGCGCAGCCCCCCACCCTTCTCACCGCGCCAGAGGGCTCGCGACCGGTGTATCTGCTCGACGCCGCCTCCGACTACGAGGCCGGGATGCTCACCAAATGGCTCGCCCAGGAGGTGGGCGACGGGCCGACCACGATCCGGATCACATCGTCTCGGCGGGGCAGGGGCGGCGATCCCGCAGCGCTGACCGAGGCGCTGACCTCTCCGGACGACCCGTATCTGATCCCGCTCCGTGTGATCTGGCTGGCCCCCCTCAAGCGGGGACGGAGGGCGGTCAGCTGGTGGGACGCGCTCAGACCCGGTGACGCCCGCGATCCGCGGGGCTTGAGGGCGAGATGGGTGAGGGCGGCCCGCCCGAGTCGGGTTCGCCTCATCGCTGCCCTCGGCGAGCACGCCTCGGCCCTGGCGGCGGACTATCAGACTTCCGGCCAGGTGGACCCGTTGTCGAGCTATGTGACACGGAGAGCATGGCTGACCCTCGACCGGGCCGAGCGGAGGCTGGTGGGCAACCGCTACAAGATCCCCCGCTTCGTCCCCGAGGCGATCCTGTCCCGTCGTGAGTTCCTGCAGGCTGTCGATGGTGTCGCGGCCGAGACGGCGATGCCCCAGGCCGTGGCACGGGAGAAGGCGGAGCAATATCTCCGTGAGATCGCAGCCACTCACTCTCCGTTTGTGATCGACCTCATCGCCAATGCCATCCACAAGCTGTACAGCCAGGGATACGGCGACATCAAGTACTCGGAGGACGACGTGAAGATGCTCGCCGCCCTCGGTGACGGCGATCCGCTCGTCTTCCTGCCCGCCCATCGCTCCAATCTCGACCGGCTCAGCCTTCAGTTCATGCTCTGGGAGAACGACTTCCCTCCCAACCACACCGCGGGCGGGGTCAACCTCAACTTCTTCCCGGTCGGTCCACTGGTGCGCCGAACCGGTGTCTTCTTCATCAGACGCACCTTCAAGGACAATCCGCTCTACAAGGTGGTGCTGCGCTCTTATCTCGACTACCTGATCGAGAAGCGCTTCCCCCTGGAGTGGTACATGGAGGGGGGACGCTCCCGCTCGGGCAAGATGATGCCGCCCCGTCTCGGGTTGCTCAGCTACGTGGTCGACTCGCTGCATCGGGGCAAGGCCGAGGACCTCCAGCTCATCCCGGTGTCGATCGCCTACGACCAGATCCAGGATGTCCCTGACTACGCACGTGAGGCTCAGGGCAAGGACAAGGAGAAGGAGTCCTTGGGTTGGATGCTCAAGGCGGTCCGGTCATTGCGCCGCCGATACGGTGACATCCACATCCGCTTCGGCCAGCCCGTGTCGGCCCGCGCCATGATCGGGGAGGCCCTTGCTGAGGACGAGACCTCCATCGACCTCCAGAAGCTCGCCTTCGAGGTCATGTACCGGATCGGCAAGGTCACCCCGATCACACCTACCGCGTTGGTGAGCCTGGCCCTTCTCGAGGCACGGGGCACGGCCCGGTCGGCGGGTCAGCTCGCCGAAGAGACAACCCGGCTGACCGAGTTCGCCACGGCACGGAACCTCCCCACGACCGAAGACGCCGACCTGAGGGATGCAACGCGGGTCTCGGCGATCCTGGACGGGCTCGCCGAACACGACAACGTGAGCAGCCATGAGGCGCTGGGACGACGGGTGTTCTGGCTCGACGAGGATCAGATGATCCGGATCTCGTACTACCGGAACGTGATCGTTCACTTCTTCGTGAACCGCGCTCTGGCGGAGATGGCGATCGGACAAGTCGCCGATGGCGGAGATGTGGGGCCCGGGCAGGTCAGAGACGCGCTGCTGGGCTTCAGGGACCTGCTCAAGTTCGAGTTCTTCTTCCCGGAGAAAGAGGAGTTCCTGGCGGCCATCGAAGGGGATATCGCCATCGACGTACCGGGTTGGGACCGCGTTCTGGTCACCACCGGGGCGGGCGAGGTCCAAGCCAAGCTCGGGCCTCCGCTCGCCTACTGGGCCGTGCTCCCGATACTCGATGCCTATCAGGTGGTCGGAGACGAGTTGGAGTCGATGAAAGCGAAGTACGAAGAGAGGCCTTTTCTCAAGGCTTGCCTCGCCCGGGCACGGATGTACCGGATCGAGCAGAAGCTGATCTCGGGTGAGAGCGCCAGTCAGGTGTTGTTCAAGTCGGCGCTGAGCCTTGCCGCCAACCGGGGTCTCCTGGATGACACGACAGGTGTGACAGACCGTCGAAGAGCCTTTGCCGCCGAGGTGCGTGAAGCCCGGCGTCTCGCCGCGCGCGGACTCTAGAGCCCGCCATCATCGCCGCGCTCCAGAGCCGCTCCGACGAAATGTGGACGGTTTTGGCCCACATGTGACATCGAAAGAACCCAATTACGAGGGGTCTGGGCGCCTGCCCCATCTCTTGCGGGCCTCTT
Organism: Acidimicrobiia bacterium; assembly: GCA_025928935.1. Taxonomy (GTDB): domain Bacteria; phylum Actinomycetota; class Acidimicrobiia; order Spongiisociales; family ZC4RG35; genus JARDZU01. The sequence continues at coordinate 22,816 of JAICNB010000011.1, read as the reverse complement.
CGATCATCTCTTGCGAGGTCTTCGGTGGTGACGGTGTCAGAGGAGGCGGGGTTTGGAGGAGCGGATCGGCCACGGGCTCCGCAGAGGGTGCCGGTCTTTCCGGTCGGGAGGGTGCGGATGGTGGAGCAGATGCCGGTCTGGTTGGCGTCGCAGGTGATGCGGCCGGTGACTCCGCCGGTGACCTGGAGGTCCTGAAGGGCCGGTCCACTGGCTGAGTGACCGGCCCCTCCTCCTTTCCGGCAGCGGCCCGACGCCTGAGTGCCCGGCCCGCAGCGAGGAAGAGGAGCGCGGGGATCGTGCTACCGATGAGAGCGCCGATGGTCCCGGGATCGTCACGAAGCCCGAAGATCCCGGCGAAGACGACGAAACCAAGCCAAATCACCCCCAGCAGGGTGAGCAGCCTCCCGAGACAACCGACGGGCTCGAACTGCGGGTCAGCCATGGCCACTCATCTCAACTCATGGCCTGGTCAACACCTGCCGGAGCCGCCATCCCGCCAGCACCAGGAGGACGGCGGCATAGACGGTGAGTACGCCGAGCTCGGGGAGGATGTCGGCCACGGTGCCGTCCCGACGAACCAGCTCGGCAAACCCGTCGAGTGCCCATGCGTGTGGGGTGAGATGCGCCACCCGAGTCATAGTGGGTGAGAACAGCTCGATGGGGAGCATGCAGCCACCCAACGCGGCCAGACCGAGGCTGACCACCACCCCGATCCCACCGGCTTGCTGGTCGTTGCTGAAGACGGCGCCCATGAGCATTCCGGCGCCGGCACCCACCGCCGAGAACGCCACGAGGATGAGCAGCGCCCCCAACGGGTCACCCCAGTCGACCCGGAACAGCAGATAGGTGACGGCGATGATGTAGAGACCCTGGACCATCGCCACAGCCCATCGCCCTGCCCCCTCGCCGGAGACGATCGTGCCGGTGGACGTCGGGGTGGAGAGCATGCGCCTGGAGACCCCGAGCTTGCGGGTGAGGATGAGGGCTGCCGAGCCGGCCAGGGCCGTGAGGAAGGTGAAGAGCACGAGCTGCTGGGCGGCTCCCAGGTCGAACCGGCCCAGAGTCGATGGGAACAGGGCATCGCCAACGGCGGTGGTCTCCACTTCAAGGCCGGGAGCCATTGCTGTCTGGGACCGGGCCACGGTCAGGGCCTCATCGAATGACGACTCTGTCTTCTCGGCTCCGAACTGTGCAGCTGCCACGGGAGTCATCACCCGTGCCACTGCGGCGCTGACGATCGACTGGAGCTGCGGCCCGGCTCCGTCGGGCCGGGCGAGGAATTCGACCTCGACCTGGGTCCCTGCCTCGGCCAGGCCGCTCACCCCCGCCGGGATGGCGACCCCGGCCTGGACGGTTCCCCGCTCCACTGCTTCGGTCAACTCGTCGCTCGATTCGAAGCCGGTCACCGCCAGGGAATTCTCGGACTGGATCTCTTCGGTGATGGCATCGGCGAGCGGGTCGTCATCGGCCCGGAAGACGCCGACCCCGGGCGCGAAGTCGCCGCCGAACTGTGCCCCGATCAGAAGAATCAGGGCGATGGGGAAGATGAAGACGAAGAAGATGTTGGAGCGCTCGCGCAATAGCCTTCGCACGTTGGAGGATGCGATCGCAAGGATCTTGCTCATGTGCCCAGCTTCCTCTGCAGCAGCGCCCAGGCCACCGCTCCTAACACGACGGAGAAAAGGAGAAGGGCCCCTGCGGCAGGCAGGGCTGCCGTCCACTCCGCCCCACCCGAGATGTCCGCCAGCCCTCGCATGAACCAGGCATGTGGGGTGAGATAGGACAACCTGGCCAGGAACTCGTTGCCCTGTCCGATCGGGAAGAAGGTCCCCCCGAGCATCCCCAGGGTCACGGCGATGATGGCGCCCAAGTTGGCGGCCCCATCGGCAGAGGTCGCCGCGCCCGCGATGACCCCCATGATCGCAGTGGCGGCCAGCACGCCGGTGACTACGAGCAATGCCACGCCGAGCGGAGGACCCCACTGCGCATCCATCAGGAAGTGGGTGGCCACCATGAGGACCGTCATCGAGATGACTCCGAGAGCGAAGGAGAGGATCGCCTTGCCGGCGACGACACTGGCGTGGCTGATCGGGGCGGCGAGCAGCCGAGCCATGGTCCCTCCCTGTTTCTCCTCCAGGATCCCAACCACGCCGAACTGGACCGTGAAGAAGAGGAAGAACACCGCCATGCCCGCTGCGAAGAAGGTGTTGGCGTCGAGCTGCCGGGTGTCGGCAGACACGTCGGTGAAGGTGAAGGAAGGCGGGCGCTGGGCCGCCTCCTGGCCCCACGCCGCCAGCTCTTCGGGTGGAGGCTGACCTTGTCCCAGGCCGACTGCTGTGGCCAACGAGAGCTGTGCCCGCTCGACGGCAGAGCCGAACTCGGAGGCGATCGAGCTGGCCACCTGCGTGCTCGTCGGGCTATCAACGTCACCGACCACCTGGATGGTGAAAGGCCGGCCCGTCGCAGCCGCCTCACCCAGGCCGGCGTCGAGCAGGATGAAGGCTCCAACCTCCGCACTTTCGACTGCTGCCTCGGCGGCGGTCACGTCGTCGAACTCCGACAAGACGAGGATGCCTTCGGAATCCATCGCAGAGAGGACCTCCCCGAGCGACTGTGACACCTGGCTCCCGTCCAGATCGACCAGACCGACCTCGAGCTCGAGGGAATCCGCCGCGAAGGCGTTGCCGAACACGAGATGGAAGATGTAGGCCAATGCCAACGGGGTGATGATCCCCATGATGAAGAAGGAGCGATCACGGAGGCGGAGCTTGAGGTCTTTCCCCGCGATGCGGGTGGCCGAGCCCATGGTCAGTCGCGTAGGGCCTTGCCCGTGAGGTGCAGGAACACCGCCTCCAGGTTCGGCTCGAATATCTGCACCCCGGTGATCGAAGCGCCAACGGAAGAGAAACAGCTCATCAGCGATGGGAGCAGAGTCGCCGCGTCGGAGGTGAGGACCTCGATGCCGTGGTCGGAGGCACTGGCCTCCGTGACCCCAGACAGGCCGGCTGCCGCCCGAGCGATGCCGGTCAGATCTCCGCCCGCGGTGACACTTATCCGGTCTTTCTTCCCCACCAGGGAGACCAGTTCGCGGCGGGTCCCTTCCGCCTGGATGACACCTTGGTCGATGATCGCCACCCGGTCACAGAGTCGCTCCGCCTCCTCCATGTAGTGGGTGGTGAAGAGAATGGCGATTCCCTGGCCGGACAGCTCCTCCACCGACTCCAGGATGGCGTTCCTCGATTGGGGGTCGACGCCAACAGTCGGCTCGTCGAGGATGAGCAGACGGGGACGATGCAGCAGCCCGATGCCGTTGTTGAGCCTGCGCTGCATCCCACCGGAGTACTCACGGGTCAGGTCGTCCTTGCGGTCGGTGAGACCGATGACCTCGAGCACCTCGGCCACTCTCTTCTCCAGCTCCTCGCCTCTCATCCCATAGAGCCGACCGAAGAACCTCAGGTTCTCCGCCCCGGTGAGGTCGGGGTATATGGCAAGCTCCTGGGGCACCAGACCGATCTCCGCCCGTCCGTCCGTGGAGTTCGTCCTGATCGGGGTCCCCGCCACGTGGACAGTCCCGCTGTCTGGCTCGAGCAACCCCGCCACCATCGAGATGGAGGTGGTCTTGCCGGCACCGTTCGGGCCGAGCAACCCGAAGGTCTCCCCTTCGGCGATCTCGAAGCTGACCCCGTCCACGGCGACCAGGTCGTCGAACTTCTTGTTGAGCCCTTCGGCGGCCAGAACCGTCGTCATCCGCTCCCCGTCGTCGATGCGAGGGGCACCCTACCGATGCTGAGACCAACGGCCGCCCCCTGGCCCGCGGTCGGCTCGGCACAGCAGAACCAGCTCTCGGTGAGACGAGGCGCCGGCGGAGACCATGGGAGAGGGCCGAGCCTCACACCCGAGGCCTCCTCGATCCGGGACCTCATCAGCGTCAGGGTGTCCTCGGCCTCGGCACCGCAGTCGGAGGCTTCGGCGGCAATGGAGTCGAGATCCCCATGCAGCTGCGCCGTTGTCGCATTCTGGAACGGCCACGACCAGGTGAGGGTCGTAGGGTCATAGCCACTCAGATGTGGCGTCACCTCGGGATGCTCCACCAACAGCGAGCCATCCGGGATCAACAGCCTGATCGCCAGTTGAACGGGGTCTGTCGCCGACCAGAGCCCGTGCCGGTCGATGAAGAGGGCGATATCGGCTATCTCCTCTGGTGACGTCCAGGGGAAGAACGGCAGCCAGGTGGGCCGGATATGGACACCCGCCGATCGCATGATCGACACGGCCCGGGACATCCCCGTTGCGTTGTGACCCTTGTCCAGGATGCCCAGGGTCCGTTCATCGGTTGTCTCGAAGGCGCTGACCACGAACAGCACCCCGAGGGAGGCCATCTCGGGCCAGATCGGCTCGTGGTCGAGGATGTGCTCCACTTTCACCGTGATGTCATAGGTGAGATCGGGGTGGGCGGAATGCGCCGCACGGAGGATGTCGAGCGAGTACCGGGGAGCGTTCAAGAAGTCAGGGTCCCCGAACGTGACATGTGTGACGGCATCACCGGCGAGTTGGTCGATGTCGGCCAGGACCGAATCCGCCCCGACCACACGAAGTCTCCCGTCGTACACCGACGGCACCGGACAGTGGCGACATCGGTGCCTGCAGCCGTGCGATGCCTCGACCGCGGCGGCGCGACGAGCCTCGCCCTCCCATTCGAGCCGGGCATAGACATCGTGGGAGGGAAGACCGGAGCGCTCGGGCCGATGGAACCGGGGCCGCCCCCGATCCGGGGCGGTCAAGACACCGCTGTCCCGTATCGACCGGGCCCAGGCGACCAGACCGGGCTCGTACTCCCCGACCAGGCGGGTGTCGGCCACATCCGACCCATCGGCCCCGACCCCGGCATAGAGCCCGTAGAAGGCGATGGGCAGGCCTGGGTCGAGCTCGCGCACCGTCTCGGCGATCGGGACAGCGAGGCGCATGGCGGTGTGCATGGGGACCGAAAAGGCGACCGCGTCCACTTTGTCGAGTCGGGCCGGGTCCCATGTCTCCACGGCGACATCGATGGTGTCCACGTCGATGCCGGCCGCGGACAGGGCGGCGACGGGAGAGGCGAGGTGAATCGGTTGACGCCCCAGTTCGTACGTGCTCACCAGGAGCATCCTCATGGGAGCGAGTGTAAGAGCGGGCCCGGGTAGCCTCAGACGATGAGCCGGTATGTGCCGACCCCACAGGGCCTTGTCCATGAGGTCGAGTTCGGCGGATCGGGCCCGGCCATTGTCCTCATCCACGGTCTGGGGGGTTCCACCACCAATTGGAACGCGGTTGGGCCATCACTCGGCGACCTCGGGGTGGTCAAGGCCATCGACCTGCCCGGCTTCGGGCTGACCCGCCTCGGGCCGACTATCGGCTCGACACTCACCGCGATTCCGTCATCGGCTACCTGGAGACCCTGGAAGGTCGTGCCACTCTGATCGGGAATTCCACAGGCGGGCTGCTCGCCGAGCTGGTCGCCGCCGATCGGCCCGATCTGGTCGATCGGCTCATCCTGGTCTCCCCGGCCACGCCTCCGATCCTGCCCGATCCACGCATGGACTGGCCCACCGCGATACGGCTCGCCATCCAGGCGACGCCAGGGCTCGGCGAGGCCTACGGACGACGCTTCATCCGGAGGAACACGCCCGAGGAGCTGGTTCGGAAGAGCATGGCGATGATCACACACAAGCCGGGGCGTGTCCCCATGTCTCTCATCGAGGAATCCCAGGAGATGGCCCGGATCCGGAAGGGGCTGCCCTGGGCCGAGCACGCCACCGCCCGGACAGCGACATCGATCGCCCGTCTGTACTCGCGCCGACCCGATTACGTGAGGATGATCCTGTCCATCGAGGCTCCGACCCTGGTGGTGCAGGGGACGTCGGACCACATCGTCTCCCCAACCTCGGTCGAGTGGCTTTGCACCCTGCGGCCCGACTGGGACCTGGCCCAGCTCGAAGACACCGGGCACACTCCGCAAATGGACGCACCCGGTCGATTTCTGGACGTGGTGAGACACTGGCTGGCACCGGCGCAAGAGAGGGCGGTGGGGTCATAGGCCCCCGATAGAGAGATCCGGCCGCTCACTAGGCTTTTTGGGATGACAGGCGATTTGAGCCGGACCCTCGGCGACGAATACGTCCATCAGATGCCGGACTCCGACCCGGTCGAGACCCAGGAATGGCTCGATTCGCTCGACGCGGTGGTCAACGAGCAGGGATCCGACCGGGCGAAGTACCTGGTGGCCAAGCTCCTCGAGCGCGCTCATGAGACCAATGTCGGCGTGGCCGGGGCGATCACCACCCCTTACATCAACACCATCCCGCCCGAGGAGGAGCCCGAGTTCCCCGGTGATGAGCACATCGAGCGCCGGATCAGGCGCTTCATCCGATGGAACGCGGCGGTGATGGTGATCAAGGCCAATCATCGGTCCAAGGGCATCGGGGGCCACCTCTCCACATTCGCCTCCTCGGCGACTCTCTACGAGGTCGGCTTCAACCACTTCTTCCGGGGCAAGAGCGCCGAGGGTGGCGGTGATCACATCTACGTCCAAGGCCACGCCGCCCCTGGTATCTATGCCCGTGCCTTCCTAGAGGGCAGGTTCGACGAGAAGCACCTGGACAACTTCCGCTTCGAGATCGACGGCGACGGGCTGTCCTCGTATCCCCATCCCCGACTGATGCCGGATTTCTGGGAGTTCCCCACGGTCTCCATGGGCCTGGGGCCGATCAACTCCATCTATCACGCCAGGTTCAACAAGTACCTCCATAACCGGGAGCTCGACGACACGTCGAAGTCGAGGGTGTGGTGCTTCATCGGCGACGGCGAGGTCGACGAGCCGGAGACACTCGGCGCCATCTCCTTGGCGTCACGCGAAGGCCTGGACAACCTCACGTGGGTGGTCAACTGCAACCTGCAGCGTCTCGACGGGCCGGTGCGGGGCAATGGCCAGATCATCACCGAGCTCGAGTCGGTGTTCCGCGGAGCGGGATGGAACGTGATCAAGGTGATCTGGGGGTCGGGTTGGGATCCCCTTCTGGCTCGAGACCACGAGGGGGCCTTGATCAACGTCATGAACACCACCGTCGACGGCGAGTACCAGCGCTACAAGGCCGAGAACGGCGCCTATGTGCGGGATCGGTTCTTCGGGAAGGATCCCCGCACCAAGGAAATGGTGGCCGACATGACCGACGACGAGATCTGGGCCCTTCGTCGCGGCGGGCTCGACTACAAGAAGATCTACAGCGCCTACAAGGTGGCCACCGGGCTCGACAACGGCAGGCCGACCGTCATCCTGGCCAAGACGATCAAGGGGTGGACCCTGGGCCCTGACGTCGAAGGACGGAACGCCACGCATCAGATCAAGGAGATGACCAACCAGCAGTTGATGGGGCTGCGTGAGCGGCTGAGCCTCCAGGAGGAGATCACCGAGGAGTCGCTGGCAGGAGAGAGCATCCCCCCCTACTTTCGCCCCGCCCCGGGGACACCGGAGCACGAGTACCTGCACGCACGACGCCAGGAGCTGGGTGGGTTCCTCCCCAGTCGGGTCGTGCCCGAGTCGTCGCTCCAGCTTCCGCCACCGGAGACCTTCGCCGAGGTGTACGCCGGCTCAGGGAAGATCGAGGCCTCGACCACGACTGCCTTCACACGGCTGCTTCGGAATCTGGCCAGGTCAGAGGGCTTCGGCAAACACGTCGTCCCCATAGTCCCCGACGAGGCACGCACCTTCGGCATGGACTCCCTGTTCAGGGAGCTCAAGATCTACGCCTCGAAGGGTCAGCTCTACGAGCCCGTTGACGCCTCCATGATCCTCTCCTATGCCGAGAGCCAGAGCGGGCAGATCCTGGAGGAGGGCATCACCGAGGCCGGATCGCTGGCGTCCTGGATCGCGGCGGGGACGTCGTACGCCACTCGTGGGATTCCGATGGTCCCCTTCTTCATCTTCTACTCGATGTTCGGGTTCCAGCGGGTGGGCGACCTCATCTGGTCGGCGGCCGACTCACGCACGAGAGGGTTCCTGCTCGGGGCGACGGCGGGGCGGACCACTCTGGAAGGAGAGGGCCTCCAGCATCAGGACGGGCACAGTCTTCTCCTCGCCGCCTCTGTCCCGGTGTGTCAGGCCTATGACCCGGCCTTTGCCTATGAGGTGGGGACCATCGTCGAGCACGGGCTCGAGCGGATGTACGGCGCGCAGCCCGAGGACGTCTTCTACTACCTGACCCTGTACAACGAGAACCACCCCCAGCCGGTACGACCTGACGGGGTCGAACAAGGCATCGTCGACGGTCTGTACAAATGGGCCGAGGGCCCCGATGTTCCCGGGCCGAAGGTGGCCATTCTCTTCTCCGGCTCAGCCAACCTGGCAGCCCGGCAGGCGGCGGAGGACCTGGCCGAGCACTACGGCGTGAGCGCCGAGCTCTGGTCGGCCACGTCGTACAAGCGTCTCCGCGACGAGGCACGCACGGTGACCCGGTGGAACCTGCTCCACCCCACCGAGGAGCCGAAGGTGCCGACGGTGACCCGTCTCCTCTCCGAAGTAGGTGGCCCAATCATCGCGGTCACCGACTACATGAAACTGGTGCCGGACCAGGTGCATCGATGGGTCCCCGGCCCGTTCACCACCCTGGGCACCGACGGGTTCGGGAGATCCGACGCCCGAAAGGCGCTGCGACGTTTCTTCGAGGTCGATGCCGGACATGTCGTCGCCGCCTCGCTGTCCACACTGGCCGCAGAGGGCGCGATCGAAAAGACGGTGGTGCGTGACGCCCACGACCGCTATCAGATCGACCCCGAGGCCCCGGACCCTGCGGTCGGGCCCCAATGACTTCGTATCGAGACTTGGTGCGCGCCGCCAAAGGGCGCATATCCGAGATCAGTCCCGAGGAGCTCGAGTCCAGGCTCGCCGACTTCGTCGTGATCGACGTCCGGGAGACCGGAGAGCACGAACAAGGGGCGTTGCGGGGGGCACGGCTTCTCCCGCGCGGGATCCTGGAGCGTGACATCGTCGGCGTGATCCCCGACCCGGACCAGCCCCTCGTCCTCTATTGCTCCGGCGGGGCGCGTTCAGCCCTCGCCGCGGTGAGCCTCATGGACATGGGATACGGGCACGTGCATTCGCTCGCAGGCGGATTCGACCGCTGGAAGACCGAGGGAAGGCCGTGGACGACCGGTGAGGGCCTCACCGCCGAGCAGCGCGACCGTTACTCCCGCCACGTCCTCCTGCAAGAAGTCGGAGAGGAGGGCCAGGCCCGCCTCCTCGACTCGAGTGCGCTCCTGATCGGCGCCGGTGGGCTTGGCTCCCCAGCCGCCCTCTATCTGGCCGCGGCCGGGGTAGGGACGATTGGAATCGTCGACTTCGATGTCGTCGACCGCACCAACCTGCAGCGTCAGGTGCTGCACAACCTCGACCGTGTGGGGATGGCCAAGACCGAGTCCGCCCGCGAGGCGATCGCGGCGCTCAACCCCGACGTCAAGGTGATCACGCACAACGAGCGGCTTGGCGCCGAGAACGCCCTCGCCATCATGGCCGGGTACGACGTGGTGCTCGACGGAGGCGACAACTTCCCCACGCGGTACCTGGTCAACGACGCCTCCCTCCATCTCAGGGTGCCGGTGGTCCACGGTTCGATCTTCAGGTTCGAGGGACAGGTCTCGGTGTTCGCCCCTTACGACGGGCCCTGTTACCGCTGTCTCTTCCCGCAGCCACCACCACCCGAGCTGGCGCCCTCCTGTGCCGAGGCCGGTGTGCTGGGGGTGCTGCCCGGGATCATCGGGTCGATCGAGGCGATGGAGGTCATCAAGCTCCTGCTCGGCTTGGGTGAGCCCCTGGTGGGCAAGCTGCTGATCTACGACGCCCTCGATGAGTCCTTCGACAGGGTCACCATTGGCCGGGACCCGGGATGCCCGGCGTGCGCAGACCCCGACCGCCCGCCGGTGTTGGTCGAGTACGACCAAGCCTGTCGTCCGGCGGGCAACGTGGCCCGTGCCACTTCTGCCTGATCAGATCAGGCGGGCCATCCTGGCCCATGCCGCCAACTGTGCACCCGACGAGTGCTGCGGGCTGCTCGCCATCGATGGCGAAGGCGGGCTCCGATTCGCCTATCCGCTGACCAACGCCGACCCCTCACCGGTCTCGTACACGATCGATCCCGACGAGCAGTTCCATGCCATGAGTCATGCCGAGACGATGGGCTGGCAGATCGGCGGGGCGTTCCACTCCCACCCGGGAGGCACTGCCATGCCGTCGATGATCGATATCCAGACTGCGCTCGAGCCCGATTGGATGTATCTGATTGCCTCCCCCGATGAGATCAGGGGATTCTGGATCCGTGACGGTGGTATCGAAGAGTTGTCGCTCGGGTAGCTATTGCCAGACGGTCAGGATCACGGAGACGATCACATATGCGATCACCGCGTTGATCCCGTTGATCAGCCAATAGTTGGAGCCCTTCCGCTCGTAGACCTGGGTGACCAGGGCGCTCACTGCCCCGAAGCCGATCCCGAGCACGATTCCGAGGACCACGCCATCCCCGACCTCTGTGATGCCGATGGCCTCGACGATGAGGCCGATCACGACCGTGGTGACGAAATAGCCGACGAGGGTGGGGATGAAGAGCACGGCCAGCGGCGGCCCATCCTCGGCCATATCCACCTTGGAGGCGTTCTGCCACGCCTTGCTCAGCGGGGGCACCGAATACCAGATGGCGCTGAATGCGAACCAGGCGATCGTGGCCACGATGACAGCGAGCCAGTTCAACTCGCTGAAGAAATCGAGAATCATCCCATCCTCCCAGGGGCCGATTTCCGTTCAAGGTAACCCGGAAGATCAGACCGGCGAAGCACCTGTGCGGTCAACGGGACGGGCCGACGCAAGTTTTTCTCGATTCGGCTCTCGAGGGGGTGGTTCTTGTCGCTGGCGGGTTGTACGCTACGAACATATGTTCGATAGCACGATCAGCACCGACCAGATCGAACAGCGGATGATCCACCGCCAGGCTGAGATCAGCCGGCTCACCGCAGAACAACTGGCCGATCTGGAAGAGTTGGACTACCGGCAGGTGGCCACCGGTGACGGCTGCCGATCATTGTCCGAATGGGTGGCCTCCCGCTTGGATGTGAGTCTGGGCACGGCCCGGTCTCTGGTTCGGACCATGCGACGGACCCAGGATCGACCCGACCTGCGAGAAGCCCTGGAAACCGGTGTCTCTTTCGACCGGATCGAAGCTGTCTCCCGGATTCCGGACAGGATCGGACTGTTGGAACATCTCGATGTGGCCGGGGTGGAACGAGAAGCCGCCTTACACACCCGGATCACCGCTGGCGACGAACAGCGGTCTTCGGAAGACCAGTTTCTGATCCTCCAACCCTCATTGGATCAGTCATGGTGGAAACTGTGGGGAGGGTTGGACGGGTCGACCGGGACCCATCGTCGACCAGACTCTCACCGAGACCGCCGACCAGCTACCTGCCGATCCGGAAACACGACGAGATCGAGGGTGGAGACGAGGCATGGGACTGGCCCAGATCTGTATCAGCGACACACCTCCCCCAGCCCAGGTGACCGTCCATGTCGACGCCAAACATGCAGCCCAAAGCAACGGACAAGCCGGAGTGGTCTTGGAAGCCGGACCCCGGGTGGGACGACAAGCCCTAGAAGCGGTCCTCTGTGATGCGGTGGTCGAAATCACCGCCCGAAGAGAAGATGGCATCCCCATGGTCTACGGACAGACCAGGACCATTCCCCCGGCATTACGCCGGGCCATCCTCCACCGCGACCGACACATCTGTGTCGGAGACGGCTGTGACAGCACCCGTCGACTCCAAATCCATCATGTCCTCCCCTGGAGCCAGGGCAGGAGCACAGATCCGAACAATCTGATCACCCTCTGCTGGTACCACCATCAGATAGTGGTCCACCAGCAAGGATTCACCCCCCAACCCCCCCCCCACCACGGACGAATCAGATTCATCCGGACACCAAACCGAGCCCCACCTGACCTCGTGGTTTGATCCCCGCCCTCGGTGGGTAGCCGTCGGCATGAGTCGAGACACCATCCAAGTCGAGAAGCTCCGATCTGACCAGGTCGACGAGGCCGCCGATCTCCTCTCCCGCAGCTTCGAGACGACCCCTGACTACGAGCACCTGTTCCCCGACCCCTACACCCGCAGGGATGCCCTGCGAGGATTCATGCGCGCCCCCGTACGCGACGCCGAGGCCGAAGGGACCTGCTGGGCCGCCTCCGACGGCCAGCTCCTGGTCGGTGTCGCCGCCTGGCAGGCGCCGGGTCGCTATCCCTGGTCATTGGGCCGGAACCTGCGCGCCCTGCCGGCTCTCGTCTCGGTGCTGCGTCACGCTCGAGGGTCTTTCCGCCACCTGGTCGAGTTCGGGTCCAACATCGATGCCCACTTCCCCACGGAAGAGCCCCTCTGGTACCTCCAAGTGATCGGAGTGAGCCCGGAGACGCAAGGTCTAGGCGTAGGTACCAGACTCCTCGAGCCGGCCTTCTCCCTGGCCGACCAGTCGGAGGTCGCGTGCTATCTCGAGACGTCGAATCCGGACGCGGTGCCGTTCTATCTGAAGGCCGGCTTCGAGATCGACGCCAAGGGTGTCGAGTTGATGCCCGGAGGTCCCCCCTACTGGTTGATGACCCGGCCCCCGTCGTAGAATTGGCCGGTCGAAAGGAGCTCATGGCCACTCAACCGATCTTGGAGCTGGTCGAACTGGGGCTCCGCGGCAGCTTCCTGGCCCGCTGATGGCGGGGTACAGCGGCACACCGCTGGTTCAGAAGCTGGGGATCACCGAGGGCAAGACCGTCGGGATCCTGAACATGCCCAACTACTACGACCTCGATCTCGGTGATCTTCCGCCCGGGGTACGGGTGCATCGCGGTGACTACCCCGCGGACGTGTTCATCGTCTTCGCCGAGCGCTCCGACGAGGCGGAGCTCGGATTTCAGAACGCAGTGACCAATCTCCCGGCCGATGGCGCGATCTGGGTCTTCTGGCCGAAAAAGAGCTCGGGCGTCGAGACGGACTTGAGCGAACAAACGCTGAGAGACCTCTTCCTGCCCACGGGCATGGTCGACAACAAAGTCGTTGCCGTCGACGAGACCTGGTCGGGTCTTCGCTTCGTCGTACGGAAGGAGAACAGGGGCGACTGGCCGGCCAGCGCCTGATCAGCCCGCGGCTGCGCCGAAGGTGAACCGATGCGGGAGCAATTCATCGAGTGTGTGCTCACGGATCTCTGAGCCCTCGGCGCCGGCCACGATCACCTCCTCCACCCCGAACTCGGCCATGATCTGCCGGCAACGGCCGCAGGGATATGCGCCCCGGACATCCTGAGCGTCGATGCAGGCGACGGCCAGGGTGTCGATCTTGCGCACTCCGTCAGCCACCGCGGTGTGTATCGCCGTTGCCTCGCCACAGTTGGACGACGGATAGGCCGCGTTCTCGATGTTGGCACCGGTGTAGACGCGGCCGTCATCGGCCACGACGACCGCGCCCACCCGGAAGCTCGAATAGGGCGAGTAGGCATTGTTGGCCGCATCCCGGGCCGCAGCCACGAGCTCGTCTCGGTTCACGATTGCTCCAGGAGATCGGTGACAAATGCATCCGGGTCGAAAGGCACGAGGTCATCGATCCCCTCACCCAGTCCGACGAACTTTATCGGGACCCCCAACTGGCGCTCGATGGCGATGACGATGCCACCCTTCGCCGTCCCGTCCAGCTTGGTCAAGACGATGCCACTGAGCGGCACCGCCGAAGCGAACTCCCGGACCTGCGTCAGGCCGTTCTGCCCTCCAGTCGCATCGAGCACGAGCAGGACTTCGTCCACCTGACCACGCTCCCCGGAGGCGACACGATGGATCTTGCCCAACTCGGCCATCAGGTTCTTCTTGGCATGGAGACGGCCTGCAGTGTCCACGATCACCACGTCAACGCCCTTGGCACGAGCCGAGCCAATCGCGTCGAAGGCAACCGCCGCCGGATCGCCGCCTTCCTGACCCGAGACGACCGGGATACCGAGACGATCCCCCCAAGTCTCCAATTGGGCACCGGCTGCGGCACGGAAGGTGTCACCGGCGGCGAGGATCACCGACCTCCCCGAGTCCGACAATCTCGAGGCCAGCTTGGCGATGGTGGTGGTCTTCCCGGTCCCGTTGACGCCCACGACCAGCATCACCGCGGGGCTCCCCTCGAGGTACAACCCGCGGTCTTTTTCCCCGAGCTCGGCCCGGAGACGGGTGGTCAGCGCCTCCCTCGCCTCATCGACGGTCTCCGGCGATGCCGCCTTCACGCCTGCCACGACCGATGACGTCGCCTCCAGGCCGAGGTCCGCCGCCAACAAGGCCTCTTCGAGCTCGACCCAGGTGTGCTCGTCGAGACCGCCACCCCATGCCCGACGCAGGGAGGCCCCGAGCGCAGCTGCCGACTTCCCGATCCGGGATGTTCGAGCGGCGTCTTCGAGGCCGGCTCCCCTCCCGGCGTCAGACCGGCCCCTCGTGGCGACGACGATCGCAACGGCGCCGAGGACGATCGCGATGAACACGACGAGGATGACGATGGCGATCGGTTCCATTTGCAGAGTCAACTTCTCTTCGGGCCAAGCTAACCGGCGGTCAGATCACTCCCACCGACGTCATGTCCTTGCGCACCACCTGCGACGATCCGCCTGGCTCCATGGTCACTCCGTAGAGCACATCGGCTGCCTCCATCGTCTGCTGCTGGTGGGTGATGATCAGTAGCTGGGCCCGCTGCCGGAACTCGTCGACGATCCTCAGGAAGCGGCGCAGGTTGGCGTCGTCGAGGGCAGCCTCCACCTCGTCCAGGACATAGAAGGGGCTGGGACGCGCCTCGAAGATGGAGAAGAGAAAGGCGAGAGCCGCCAGGCTGCGCTCGCCACCGGACAACAGGGTCAGCTGGCTCACCTTCTTGCCGAGAGGCTGGGCATCGATCGACACCCCAGAGAACGAGTCATCCGGGTCGGTCAGCCTGATCCGGCCCCGCCCCCCGGGGAACAAGACCGAGAAATATCGCTGGTAGGCCTCGGCGACCTCTGTGAACGCCTCCTGGAAGCGTTGCCCGATCTCGTCTTCGAGGGCTTTGATCACCTTCCGAAGCTCGGCCCGCGACGACTCCACATCCGCCAGCTGCTCGGCGAGGAAGCTGTGCCGCTCGTCGAGCTCGGCGAACTCCGCTGCGGCAAGCGGGTTGATCGGGCCCAGCCGGCGCAGCTGTGCCGATTTCTCGTCGAGGATCGCACCCAGATCGGCCCCTTCGGGGTAGTCGGGGCGCGTCGCGGCCCGAGCCGCATCCACCTCGGCATCGGCGTCGCGCCGAATGCCTTCGACGACGCTCTCTCTCATCAGGCGCAGCTCCGTCAACCGCACCTGGAGCCCGGCCACCGTCTCACGAGCGGCGGAAAGGCTGTCTCGCCGCTGTTCGAGCTCGGCTCGTGCCGTAGAGAGCTCCGCGATGATCGAGTCGTTCTCAGAGCGAAGACCGCCCTGACGATCGCGCAGTGACGAGAGCCTGGTCAGCAGGATCTCGACGGAGCGGCGCGCGTAGCTCTCGACGAGCTCGAGCCTCTCCACGGCAACCGGCTCGGGCGCGTCTTCTTCCACCCGCCCCAGCTCGGACTCGATCTTCACCCCTCGTTCGTCGAGAAGTCGTCGGCGCTCGGATATCCCACTTTGGACCGCGGCGGCATGCTGCCAGTCCGATCGGGCGATCTCGCGCTCGGCCCCGATCTGGATTCGCCTCGCTTCCAACTCCTCCCACACCTGCAGCCGCTCGGCCTCCTCTCCCTCCAGCGCCTCCAGCCGGCGGCTCAGGTCTTGGACCTGCCGCTCCCTCTCCAGCGCCCCCTCCTCGAGCGAGGCGAGACGGTCCTTGAGCCTCCGGCGCTCGCCTTCGAGGGCATCTGCCGACTTCTGCAACCTCGACATGGCCTCTGCCCGGCCGGCCAGCCCGATCTCGGCCATCTCGAGGTGTTCCAGCGCCACACGCTCCGCCTCGCGACTCTTCTCGAAGTCTCGTTTGGCCGCGGTATGGATAGAGGTGGCGCGTGACAGTTCGGTTCTCGCCTTCTCGGCATCGACCTGGGCGGTCTCGAGGAGAGCCGGGCCCGCCCCGTCGGGCTGGGCGATCTGCACGCCGTCGATCGAGACGAGGTCCCCCTCCGGGGTCACCGCGCGCATGGCCGGGTGCCTGGCGACGATGCCCAGGGCCGTGGACCACCCCTCGACCAGGAGGACATCTCCGAGCAGGTGACGGGCGAGCCCCAGATCGGCCCCCGGCCCGAGCATGTCGACCAGCGCATCCACCCCGGAGACGGCGGCGATCTCGGACGCAGGTGCCGAGTCCCGGTTCACGGCGGACACGATCGGCACCCCACCACCACCATCGGCCTTGACCCGTTCCACCGCACCCTTCAGCGCTTCGACGCTCCGGAAGGCGACGGCGTCCACCCACCGGCCCAGAGCGGCGTCGACCGCCCGCTCCAGCCCGGGTGGGATGTCGAGTAGAGAGACCAACGTCCCGATGGCGCCCTCCGCAGATTCGGTCTTGCGACGGGCTTCCAGGTCGAAGCGTCCGGAAAGTGCGCTCTCGACCGCCTCGACCCTGGCCCCGGCCGCGGCCAGGGCAAGCCGGGCCTCGGTCAGGACGTGCTCGGACCGGGCCCAGCCTTCTTGATCGACCTCCCGCCGGTCGCTTTGCTTCTGATAGTCCTGCTGAAGCGCCGAGACCTCTTCGTCCAGCACCCGCACCTCGTCGTTGATCCTGGAGATCTCCCCGGCCTCGTCCCGCAACTGTGAGTCGAGGACATCGATGCGGTGGGTGACGGCCTCGACCTCCCGGGTGTCCCGGACGCCGGCGGCCTGAAGAACCGAGAGCTCCCCACGCACTGCGGCCAGGGCCCCTTCGGGGGAGAGGGCGTTCTGGGTGGCGATCGAGCGCTCCTCATCCTCGAGACGCCGGAAACGGGACTCCATTACCTCTGCGGTGGCGGCCGCCGCTGTCTCGGCCTCGACGATGGCGGCCAGTTCCTCGGTGAGCCCGGCGAGCTCCACCCTGAGGTCGGACTTCCGCTCCATTCCGGCCTGTCTGCGACCGCTGACCGCCTGGCTCCGCTCCCTGGCCACCGCTCCGAGCCGTCGGAGCCGCTCGATAGTCGTCTCCAGCCTCGCCGCTGCACCGGTGTCCCTGTCCAGATCATGACCGACGATCGAAGCTCGAGTCGTCAGCGCCTCGACCGTGGCGGACAGGTCACCCAGGGCGCTCTCCCCTTCCCCGATCTCGATGCCAAGCCGGTCGAGACGCGTGCTCCCCTCCGCCATCTCCGTGTCGTAGGCGTCCAGAGAGGCGCCGGCCAGATAGAGGGTGAGGTCACGGACCTCCGATTTGAGGCCGTGGTACCGCTCGGCGGCTCGTGCCTGGCGGCGCAGCGGCCTCAGCTGGCGCTCGATCTCACCGATGAGGTCCTGGAGACGGAGCACGTCGTCGTCGGTGCGCTCGAGGCGACGCTCGGCCTTCTCCTTGCGACGTCTGTGCTTGAGGATGCCGGCCGCCTCCTCTATGACGGCGCGATGGTCTTCTGGCGAGGCATTGAGGACGTCGTCGACCTGGCCCTGGCTGATGATGACGTGTTGGTGCCGGCCCACCCCGGAGTCACTCAACAGCTCCTGGATGTCGAGCAGTCGGCACCCGACACCGTTGATCTCGTAGTCCGAGGAGCCGTCGCGGTAGAGACGACGGGTGAGCGCCACCTCGTCCAGGTCGAGCGGGAGCATCCTCTCCGCGTTGTCGATCACCAGCGTGGCCTCTGCGCGGCTCAGGGAAGGACGGGTCGCAGTGCCCGCGAAGACGACATCCTCCATCTTCCCGGTGCGCAGTGACTTGGTCGACTGGGTGCCCATCACCCAGGACAGGGCGTCGACCAGATTCGACTTCCCCGATCCGTTCGGCCCGACCACGACCGTCACCCCGGGCCTGAACTCGAGCCTGGTCCGGTCGGCGAACGACTTGAAGCCGACGAGCTTCAGTGACTTCACATACACAGAGAGCACCTGGCGAATGACACGGCTGTGATTACCCTCAGCAGGCTAACAGCACCCCTCAGTTCAACTGCTCTTCATGGGATTCGGCTGGATGAAGAAGTCACGCAGCGACCGGTCGAGAGCCACCATGTCGGACTCCACTCCCGTGACCACGGACATGGCGGGCCCGCTCCACAGCCATTCGACCAACCGATCGACCCCTTCAGCATCGCCCTGGGCCCACACCTCGACCCTCCCGTCGGCCAGGTTCCGGGCCCACCCGACCAACCCGAGGGAGCGGGCAACCTGGCGGCAGGCCTGGCGGAAGCCGACCTGCTGCACCCGGCCCGAGACGTGGGCGTGTACAGCCTTCATGGTGGCGGAGCCGGTTGGCAGACGGGGCAGAAATGACTCGAGCGCGCCCGTATCACGATCCGCTCGACCGGCGTCCCACAAACGAGACAGGGAAGACCGGTGCGGCCATACACCCGGAGTTGCTCGAGGTTCTCGCCCGCCCGCCCATCGGGTAGCAGATAGGCCAGATCTTCGAGACTGGTCCCGCCATTCTCGATGGCATTGCCCAACACCACCCGGATGGCGGCGAGCAAACGCTCCAGATCGGCCACGGTCAGCTCTCCCCCAGGGCGCAACGGGTGGATCCCGGCCAGATGAAGCGCCTCATCCGCATAGATGTTGCCCAGACCCGAGACGATGACCTGGTCCAGGAGCAGTGCCTTGACCGGCGCCGTCCGGCCGCCCAGGGCATGGGCCAGATCCTGGGCGGTCGGCGCCATCTCCCACGCATCGGGGCCGATCCGGGACAGCCCCGACTCGGTGATGTCTTCAGCGGAGACAACGGCGACGAACCCGAAGGTGCGGGGGTCGATGAACCGCACCTCGACGCCATCGTCGAGTGTCGCCCGGAAATGAGTATGAGGCGCCAAGTCTTCGGACGGTTCCCCAATCGTGAACCGGCCCGACATGCCGAGGTGGGCGATGAGAGTCTGCCCATCGTCGAGGAGCGCAGCCAGGAACTTCCCCTTCCTCCCCACGCCGCGGACCGTTCGCCCCTCCAGCCTCTCGTCGACTTCGGTCGTGCCACCGGCGTTGTGGCGGGCCGTGCGGGGATGGGTGGTGCTGACGCGAACCAGACGCCGTCCTCTCATCGCATCGTCGAGATGTCGCCTGGTCAGCTCGACCTCGGGCAGCTCAGGCACACACTTCTCCGGGCCTGTGGGTCGGTACCGTATCCGGGCCCATGGAGATCACACCGCGCCCGTTCGGGGAGATCCTCAACGAGGGGATGGTGATGCTGGGGCGGGTGTGGAAGAGGATCCTCGCCCCGGCCTTCTGGGCATTCGTGATCCTGGGAGGGGCCACCATCGGTGCATTCGCAGTGACCGGCGCGGGCGACGTGCTCCAGCTGATCCTTGACGACCCTCTCGCCCTGGAAGCGATGACCGATGCCGAGATAGGCGAGCTGGGCCTGCTCCTGCTCCAGGCCGGGCTGATCGTCGTCGTGGTCCAATTGCTGGCCGGCGGCTTCGTCAACATGACGGTGCATCGCATCGTGGCCGGTGAGATCGGCGGAGAGCCGATCCGAGCAGGGGAGGCTTCGGCGTTCGCGTTCAGGAGGCTGTTGCCGCTCGTCCTGGCAGCTTTCCTCGCCTTCCTGTTGATCGTCGTTGGGCTTGCCGCGTTGATCATCCCCGGATTGTGGCTCATCGGCAGCTTCACGATGATCACGGCGGTGATAGCACTGGAGGACTTAGGGCCGGTCGCTGCCCTGCGCCGCAGTCTGGTGCTGGTGAGGGGGCGATGGTGGCCCACTGTCGGGTTCCTGGTCATGGTCGGGCTGTTGGGCTCGGTCGCTGCGCAACTGGTGCAGTTGGTAGCCCTCCCCGTCATCGGCGCGGCCGGTTTCGGCATCGGTGCCGGCCTGGGGTTCGTCGTCCTGATCATCGCCCAGGGCCTCGTGGTCGCGGCGATCGCGGTCATGGTCACGCTCTGGTACTTCGATCTCCGGGTTCGCCAGGAACCCGTCGTTATCTCGAGTCTTCGATGAGCGTGGCCAATGCCTGTTCTGCCGCTCCTTGCTCGGCTTCCTTCTTCGACTTCCCTGAGCCAGTGCCAAGCACCAGGCCATCCACCTCCACGGTGGCGACGAAGGTTCGCTCATGGTCGGGGCCGGAGCCGTCGCTCTGATAGTCGGGATACCGCCCGTCCTTCGCCAGTACCTCCTGGAGACGGGTCTTGTAGTCCTTGAGCCCCGGCCGTTGCGCTCTCTCGTCGATGCGGCCGCCCCACAGACGTAGGACCAGGTCGGATGCCGATCCCAGCCCGGAGTCGAGGAAAACAGCGCCGATCACCGCCTCGAGGGCGTCGGCCATGATCGAGTCCTTCTCCCTGCCTCCGGTCCGATCCTCGGCGGGCGTGAGCTCGATGTGCTCGGCCAGCCCGATGGAGCGCGCCACGTCGGCAAGCACCGGTCGGCTCACCAGACCGGCGCGGATCTTGGCCAGGTTGCCCTCGTGGAGTTCCGGGAAGGTGTCGTACAGGTAGGCGGTGATCGCCAACTGGAGGACGGCGTCACCCAGGAACTCGAGGCGCTCGTTGTCCTTCCGGGAGGAATCGTCTGCGCTCACCGAGCGATGGGTCAACGCCAGCTTCAGCAACGACCCATCGATGAAGTCGTAGCCGAATTGCTGCTCGAGTGTCATCAGGACGTGAGCCTGGCCGCCATCCGGCCGGGCAGGTCCTGGGCGGCCGCATCGGAAGTCATACCCAGGGCGTTAGCGATGGCAACCCGGCTCGAGGCGCCATGTGCTATCACGACCGCCCCCTTGACGCCGAGCAGATGGGCACCGCCATAGGTCTCGTAGTCGAGCTTTCGCTTCACCTCACCGAGGGCGGGTAGCATCGCCTCCTGGATGGATGGCTCGAGTTTGGAGATCGCCTCGAGGGCATAACGCATGATCACCTGGGCAGCCCCCTCCATGGTCTTGAGAAAGATGTTCCCGGTGAAGCCGTCTGTGACGATGACGTCGGCTTTGTCGGCGGCGACGTCGCGGCCCTCCACGTTGCCCACGAAGTGAATCGGCGCCAGGTCGAGTAGCTCATAGGCCTCCCGCTCCAGGGCCCTGCCCTTCCCCCTCTCCTCCCCGTTGGTGAGCAGGCCGACCCTTGGGTCTTCGACGCCGAGGAGCACTTCGGCCCCGACCGAGCCCATGATCGCGAACTGGACGAGGGTCTCGGCGTCGACATCGGGGTTGGCCCCCGAGTCGAGCACCAAGGTGGGACTGCCCGGGGTGGGGAAGATGGAGGCGATCGACGGGGGGGCGGTCCGATCGACCCGGCCGATGAGGATGGCAGAGGCTGCCATCGCCGCGCCGGTGGAACCGGCGGACACGAGGCCCTCTGCCTGCCCCTCGCGAACCAGGCGGGCGGCGACGTTGATCGAGGCGCCCGGCTTGTCCCGGAGGGCACGGGCCGGGTCGTCACCCATCGCGATCACTTCGGGCGCGTCGACCACGGGAAGGGCGGCGGCTTGTCTGGTCAGCTCCGGCTCGATGACCTCTCGCTGTCCGACCAGGATCACATCGACGCCGCGGGCAGCAGCGTCAACTGCTCCGGCGACGGTCTCGACGGGGGCGTTGTCGCCCCCCATTGCGTCGAGGGCGATCCGGGCCAAGGCTCAGGAGGCCTCGATCACCTCGCGGCCGCCGTACGTACCGCACTCGCGACAGGCGCGGTGGGGCAGCTTGGGCTTGCCGCATTGCTCGCAGGCAACGGTTGTCGGACGCGAGACCTTCCAGGCAGCCTTGCGCTGTCTGGTCCGCGAGCGCGACATCTTCTTCTTGGGCACCGCCATTGGCGCACTCCTCGGGTCAGGTATCGAACAGATCTCTGAGGCTGGCGAAGGGTGAGTCGGAATCATCCCCGTGGCCGCCGCAAGGGTCACTATTCAAGTCGGTTCCGCAGGTTGGGCAAAGTCCCCGGCAGTCCTCACGGCACACCGGTGTCGAAGGGAGAGCCAGTGCCAGCTCGTCACGGGCGGGCTCGTACAGGTCGATCTCGTCATCGATGATGGGATACCCCCCATCGTCGGGCACCCGCCGGAAGAACTGGCGGGCACCGACCTCGACATGGGAATCCCATTCGGTGAGACATCGGATGCAGGTGAGATGGGCAGTGGCGGTCACGGTGAAGTCCGCCTCTACCGCGTCGATCAGCCCGATCGCCCGTCCCGAAACGTCCATCGGGCCCACCACCCGCACGTCTTCGAATGACAGGTGCACCGGGACGACGGCGGCGAAGGGGCGATCCTTACCGGGAGACCCGATCAGGTCCCCCACCGCCACGACGAGCAGGCTCATCTCAGAGGGGGACGTCGGGCGGCCTGGGACGGGCTTCGTAGAACTCCTGTCGGGCATCCTGGATCTGGTCGAGTATCTGGTTGAGGATCAGCTCGAGACGCTGCAACTTGCGCTCGATCTCGTCTTCGGTCTCGAGACGGAGCCGACGAGCCTCCCCCTCGGCCCGACGCACGAGGATGTTCGCCTCCTCGACCGCCTCGGCCATGATGTTGGAGTCGGAGACGAGGGCGTCGGCCTCCTTGCGGGCCCGGTCGACGATCTCCCTAGCCTTCTCGTTGGTGCGAGCGATGAAAGCTTCCCGCTCACGCACCATCCAACGCGCCGCCCGGAGCTCGTCCGGCAAGTCCGCCCGGATCCTCTCCAGCATGCCGAGGAATTGCTCACGGT
>JAICNB010000019.1 GCA_025928935.1 Acidimicrobiia bacterium | reverse complement strand
GAGACCGGGGCCGAGACCATCGGCAAGGTGGTGATCGGGACCGTCAAGGGCGACATTCACGACATCGGCAAGAACCTGGTGGCGATGATGCTGGAGGGCGCCGGTTTCGAGGTGGTGAACCTCGGGATCAACACCGATGCCGACGAGTTCATCGCTGCCCTCGATGAGCACAAACCCGACATCCTCGGGATGTCCGCTCTGCTCACGACCACCATGCCCTACATGAAGGTGGTCATCGAGGCGCTGAAGGAGAAGGGGATCCGGGAGGACTACATCGTGCTGGTCGGGGGCGCCCCGCTCAACGAGGAGTTCGGCGTCGCGGTCGGGGCCGACGCATATTGTCGTGATGCGGCGGTGGCCACCGAGACCGCCGAGGCCCTGGTGCTGGCCCGCCGTCTCACCTCCGGCGAGGCGCCATGACCGAATCCCGGCTCCTGGTCATCGCCTGTGGGGCGCTGGCCCGAGAGATCAGGGATGTGATCGACATGAGCGCCTTCGACCGGGTCGACGTCGAATGCCTCCCGGCCATCCTCCACAACACGCCGGATTCGATCCCGGCCGCGGTCGAGGGGCGTCTCGATGCCGCCGAGGGGCGCTATCGATCGGTCTTCGTCGCATATGCGGACTGCGGGACGGGCGGACTGCTCGACCGGGTGCTGGAGAAACGGGGGATCCAGCGTCTCCCCGGGGCGCACTGCTACGAGTTCTATGCCACCGGTCCCCGCTTCGCCGCCCTCCACGGGAGAGAGCCGGGGACCTTCTACCTGACGGATTTCCTCACCCGTCACTTCGACCGACTGGTCTGGTCCGGTCTCGGCCTCGACCGCTGGCCGGAGCTCCGCGACGACTACTTCGGGAACTACCGGCGCCTCGTCTACCTATCCCAGGTCGAATCGGAGGCCATGATCGAGGTGGCGAGGGATGCGTCGGCTCGGCTCGGCCTCGAGTTCGAGCACAGACACGTCGGCTACGGCGATCTGGCGACGACGCTGGTCGAGGTGACGCAGGGAGTGGTGGCATGAGCCCTCGGAGCACCGGGCCGCGGCTGACCGTCATCCGCTGGCGGGACATCCCGGCACAGGTGATCGCCCGCAGCGGGGGCGATTCGGCCAAACGCGAGTTGTCGGCCCGGTTCCAGGTTGCGATCGACCGTGCCGCGATGTACGCAGGACTGTTCGGCACCGACGAGTATCTGGCGGAGTGGGCCCGCGACACCCGCGTCTGTGGTGATGACCTGGAGGCAGAGGTGTCGGCCGAGGCCTCGAGGCTCGAATCGGAGTTCGACCCGGACACGCTCAACGAAGTAGCCGCCAACGGCGGGTCGCGATGACCGACACGGTCGTCTCCTCGGAGACGCGGGAGGTGGTGATCGGGTTCGAGCGGCCCTTCGTCTTGATCGGGGAGCGGATCAACCCGACCGGCCGCCGGCTGCTCGCAGAGGAGATGAAAGGTGGGGACTTCTCCCGGGTCCAACAGGATGCGATGGCTCAGGTCGGAGCAGGGGCACAGATGCTCGACGTCAACGCGGGCATCCCCCTCGCCGACGAGCCTGCCCTGCTCGCCAAGGCCATCGAGTTGGTGCAGTCACTCACCGACGTCCCGCTTTCGATCGATTCCTCCATCGTCGTCGCGCTGGAGGCAGGCCTCTCGGTCTACAAGGGCAAAGCCCTGGTCAACTCGGTCACAGGCGAAGAGGAACGTCTCGAGCAGGTGCTCCCCTTGGTGGCCAGACACGGTGCTGCGGTGGTGGCGATATCCAACGACGAGACGGGAATCTCCGAAGACCCCGACGTCCGCTTCGAAGTGGCGAAGAAGATCGTGAGCCGGGCCGCCGATCACGACATCCCGGCTTCGGATGTGGTGGTCGACCCGCTCGTCATGCCGATCGGGGCCATGGGGACCGCAGGGAGACAGGTCTTCCATCTGATCCGCCGGCTGCGCGATGAGCTCGGGGTGAACACCACCTGTGGGGCCTCCAACATCAGCTTCGGCCTGCCCAACCGCGCCGGGATCAACGCGGCCTTCCTCTCCATGGCCATGGCCGCCGGGATGACCTCGGCCATCACCAACCCACTCGAGCCAGAGATCCGCCAGGCGATCTTGGCATCGGACGTCCTCAACGGCCGCGACCCGAACTGTGTCACCTGGATCAAGACCTACCGGGAGCCTCCCGCCACCGGGGAAGAGGGTCGTCGCCGTGAGAATCGCCGCCGGCGCGGCTGAGGCGCCATGACTCGCCAGGTGGTGTTCAGCCCGTCAGGGCGCCGTGGATCGTTTGCCCAGGGGACCACCGTGCTGGATGCCGCCCGGGCTCTGGGTGTCGATCTCGACTCCGTGTGTGGTGGGCGCGGGATCTGTGGGCGGTGCCAGGTGATGATCGGCAGCCGGCCCGGAATAGAGGCTCGCCCCGACCGACTCTCCGAGCCCGGCCCGACCGAGACCGACTATCAGGCGCGCCGGCCGCTGGCCCCCGGCCACCGGCTCGGCTGCGCCGCCGAGATCGTCGAGGACGTCGTCATCGACGTCCCTCCGGAGAGCCAGGTCCATCGCCAGGTCGTGCGCAAGAGGGCGGGGGTCAGCGCACTGCCGGTCGATCCGGTGGTGCGGCTCCATTACGTCGATGTGGCTGAGCCCGACCTGGCCAGCCCGACGGGTGACCTGGAGCGGTTGCTGGCGGCTCTCGAGAAGGAGTGGGGGCTCGAAGGGCTGCTCGTCGACCCACCGGTGCTCTCCGGTCTCCAGAGCGCCCTTCGTCAGGGTGATTGGACGGTGACGGCTGCGGTCCGCCACCAGCGGGACCTGGTCGGGATCTGGCCCGGCTTCCGCGACGTGGCCCTGGGCGTCGCCTTCGATGTCGGGTCCACCACCATCGCCGGGCACCTTTGTGACCTTACATCGGGCGAGGTGCTGGCGACTTCCGGGATGATGAACCCGCAGATCGGGTTTGGCGAGGACCTGATGAGCAGAGTGTCGTACGTGATGATGAACGACGACGGCGCCGAGCGGCTCACCGGGGTGGTGCGGGGGGCGCTCGACGGGCTGATCGGAGAATTGGCAGCCGAGGCCGGAGTGGCGCGGGAGGACATCCTCGAGCTGTCGCTCGTGGGGAACCCGATCATGCACCACCTGGCCCTCGGGCTCGACCCCCGCGAGTTGGGCACCGCTCCATTCGCGCTGGTCACAACATCGGCCCTCGACACCCGCGCCCGCGACCTGGGTATGAGGGCCCATCCCGGGGCAACCGTCTACTCGCTTCCCTCCATCGCCGGCCATGTCGGGGCCGACGCCTGCGGTGTGGTGCTCTCGGAGGGCCCACATCGAGGGGCCGCCCTCCAGCTCCTGGTCGACGTGGGGACCAACGCAGAGCTGGTGCTGGGCAATCGGGAGCGGCTGCTCGCTGCTTCCAGCCCTACCGGCCCCGCTTTCGAGGGAGCGCAGATCTCATCTGGCCAGCGGGCGGCACCGGGCGCCATCGAACGGGTTCGTGTCGACCGGTCGACGCTGGAACCACGCTTCTCGGTCATCGGCCAGGAAGGCTGGTCGAACGACGTCGGGTTCGACTTCGGGGCGGTGACCGGCATCTGCGGCTCGGGCATCATCGAGGCCATCGCCGAGCTCTTCTTGGCCGGAGTGATCGATGGCGATGGTGTCATCCGGGATCCGGCCGGCGGGTCACCCTGGGTGGTGCCCTCGGAGCGGACCTTCTCCTACGTCCTCTCCGTCGAGCCAAGGGTCGAGATCACCCAGAACGATGTGCGGGCGGTGCAATTGGCCAAGGCGGCTCTTCACGCCGGGGCCCGTCTCCTCATGGATCACTACGGGGTCGAGCATGTCGACGAGATCAGGCTGGCCGGCGCTTTCGGGAGTCATATCGACCCCAGGTACGCCATGGTCCTCGGGATGATCCCGGACTGCGATCTGGAGCATGTCTCGGCCGCCGGTAACGCTGCCGGGGTGGGAGCGATGATGGCCCTCCTCTCCGCCGAGGCGCGGAATGAGATCGAAGACGTAGCCGGACGGATCGAGAAGGTGGAGACCGCGATCGAGCCCCGCTTCCAGGAGCACTTCGTCGCCGCCCTCGCCATCCCCCACAAGACCGAGCCCTACCCCGAGCTGTCCAAGGTGGTCGATATGCCCGCCCGCGTCGAAACAGGACAGAGACGGAGGCGACGGGGATGATCCACCCGTTTTCGCGCACCGATATCACCCTATAGGTCGAGGACGGCGCGGAAGAACCGATTGCCATGCTCCGACGCCTGTTCCATGATGTAGTCTGGTACCGCATCATGGAACAGAGCAGCAGCGGGCGTCGTGGCGGCGGGAGGGCTGCCCGGCAGGCGGCGCGGACCGCACGGTCGATCGAATCGGTCCCGTTCCTGACCCGGAACCTGGCGCCGGTCGAGGTGCTTGGGGAGGAAGGCCTGTCAATGATCGAGGCCAATGCCGACACGCTGTTGGACCAGGTCGGTGTGGAGGTGATCGACTTCCCCGAGGCGCTGGACATCTTCCGGGACGGGGGTTGCGACGTCACCGAGACCAGGGTGCGGTTCCCCAAGGGCCTGGCCCGGAGCCTGATCGCCGGCGCGCCGGCGACCTTCACCCAGCACGCCAGGAACCCGGCTCACGACGTGGTGATCGGGGACCCCAATGTGGTCTTCGCCCCGGCCTACGGGTCGCCCTTCGTGCGCGACCTCGAGGGCGGGCGTCGCTACGCCACCCTCGCCGATTTCGAGAACTTCGCCCGTCTCACCCACATGACCCCGTCGCTCCACCACGGCGGTGGCACCCTGTGCGAGCCGGTCGACCTGCCGGTGAACAAACGGCACTTCGACATGGTCATGAGCCACATCCGGCTCCACGACAAGCCGTTCATGGGATCGGTGACCGCTCCGGAGCGGGCCCAGGACACGGTGGACATGGTCAGGGTCCTGTTCGGGCCCGAAATCGACGCCGGCAAGACCGTGCTGCTCTCGTTGTGCAACGCCAACAGCCCGATGAGCTGGGACCGGAACATGCTCGGCTCGGCCAAGGTCTACGCCGAGAACAACCAGGCGTGTCTGATCACACCCTTCATCCTCTCCGGGGCCATGGCGCCGGTGACCGTGGCGGGCACGGCCACACAGACGCTGGCGGAGGCGATGGCGGGGATGGCGTTCTGCCAGATGGTCCGGCCCGGCGCCCCGGTGGTGTTCGGCTCCTTCGCCTCGTCCATTTCCATGCAGTCGGGGGCGCCGACCTTCGGGACGCCCGAGCCTGCGCTGGTGCTCTTCGTGATGGCAGCCCTGGCCCGTCGTCTCGGAGTCCCCTTCCGGAGCGGTGGCAACCTGACGGCAGCGAAGACCCCGGACTTCCAGTCTGCATACGAGTCGGCGGCGACCTTCTTCCCCACCCTGCTCGCCGGGGTGAATTTCGTCCTTCACACCGCAGGATGGCTCGAGGGAGGCCTCGTGATGGGATACGAGAAGTTCGTGCTGGATGCCGATCAGGCCTCGATGGCCGGCCCGATGCTCTCCGGTGTAGATCTGACTGAGAACGGTCAGGCCCTCGACGCGCTTCTCGACAACCCCCCGGGCCAGCACTTCCTTGGGAATGCTCACACCCTTGCCAACTTCGAGACCGCCTTCTGGCGCAGCTCGATGGCCGACAACTCCAGCTTCGAGCAGTGGCAGGAGGCAGGTTCCAACGAGTCAGTCGCTCGGGCCCACGACTCGTGGAAGCGCACCTTGGCCGAGTATGAGCCGCCGCCGTTGGTCGATGCCGTCGACGCAGAGCTCACCGAATGGGTCGATCGGCGCAAGGCCTCCTTCCCCGATTCCGATGTCTGATCCCGCCGACACCCTGGAGAGAAGGCTCCTCACCGTCGCCGACTTCGAGGTCATCCCTCTCCCCGGAGTCGTCGAGAAGGCGGAGGGCATCCCCGTGGGTGCGACCGTCTCGGTGACTGCCTCTCCGACCCGGGGCATGGATCCCACCATCGACGTCGTCGTCGAGCTGCAGGCGAAGGGTTACCGGACCGTCCCCCATCTCGCAGCGCGCCTGGTCGAGGACCGCCGTGAGCTCAGCTCGATCATCAAGCGCTTGGACGATGCCGGTGTGGGTCAGGTGTTCGTTGTCGGGGGGGATGGGCCGCCACATGGGGACTATCACGATGCTCTCTCACTCATCGAGGACATGGCGGGCGTCGGCCATCCCTTCCTCGAAGTCGGCATCGCGGGGTACCCGGAGGGTCATCCCGTTATACCGGCAGAGACCCTGCATCGAGCGCTGCTCGCCAAGCAACCCCACGCCACCTACCTCGTCACCCAGATGTGCTTCGAGCCGGAGACGATCGCCCGGTGGGCCGCTGAGCTGAGGGCGAATGGCGTCGCCCTGCCGATTAGGGTCGGCGTGCCTGGCGCGGTCGAACCCACCCGTCTCCTCTCGATAGGGGCACGGATCGGGGTGGGCGAGTCGATGCGTTATCTCGCCAAGAACCGGGGTGGGATCCTTCGCCTGGTCAGGCCCGGCCGATATCACCCGGACCGGTTGATCAGGAAGCTGGCTCGGATCGGCAGCGACCTCGGCTTCGAGGGGATGCACTTGTTCACCTTCAACCAGGTCGAGGCGACCGTGAAATGGCACCGACGGGCCAAGCAGAGAGCGGGACTATGACTGTTCAGTCGATCGACCGCGCCTTCCAGGTCCTCAAGGCCCTGGCGATCGAGCCGTCCGGGGTGACCGACCTGGCGCAACGGGTCGGTCTTCCCAAGTCGACGGTGTCTCGCATGCTTTCCAGCCTGGAGGAGCAGGGGGCCGTGGCCCGCGCCGAAGACGGTGCGGTGTACTCGATTGGCATGGGCCTGGTGGAGCTGGCCGGGGCGGTCGACGCCACGGCTGCCCTCGCCACTGCCGTCCGCCCTCATCTCGTCTGGCTCTCCGACCAGCTCGGCGAGGCTGCGGGGTTCAGCGTGCCCACCGGATACGTCATCCAGTACATGGTCCAGGTGGAGAGCCCCAATCCGGTGCAAGTCCGGGACTACACCGGTCTCATGGTGCCGATGCACGTGGGGCCGTCGGGCCTCTGTGTCATGGCGCAATGGCCCAAAGAGGAGGTCGGGCGCTATCTGAGCCGCCCGTTGGAGGCCTACACCTCCAACACCTTGGTCGACCCCGGGCGGATCGAGGCGCGGTTGGAGACGGTCCGCGAGGAGGGCCATTGTTGGGTGCACGAGGAGTTCGCCGAGGGGATCAACTCGGTTGCTGCTCCCGTCCTCGCCGACGGGCGGGGAGCCCTCGGGGCCATCCATGTCCACGGCCCCGCCTATAGATTCCCCGCCAAAGACCGAGCCGATGCCATCGCCTCGGTGGTGATGGACGCCGCGGGCCGTTTCTCCGCCCGCACCGAGACCGCCTGAGCCCCCACCCCGTTGCCCCACCGCCGTTGCCCTAAAGTTGAACGACGGTTCAGTAAACGAGGAGGAGACGGTCGTGGCCAACGAGCGAAGCGAGATGCTGGAGAGGAGCACCACCCTCTACTTCGGGCCGTGGTATCGGCGATCGCCCTTCTTCGAGTCGACCCTGGCGGCCGGATGCACCTCCTACGACATCTACAACCACATGTACCTGCCCGCCTACTACGACGACCCCGATGTCGAATACTGGGCCCTGGTCAATGGGGTGACGATGTGGGACGTGGGGGTGGAGCGGACCGTCGAGGTGAGCGGCCCGGACGCCGACCGTCTCATCGATTTCATCACCTGTCGCGACCTCACCAAGTGTGCGGTGGGTCAGGGCAAGTACATGCCGGTCATCGCACCCGACGGCGGGATCGTCAACGACCCGGTGCTCCTGCATGTAGCCGTCGACAAGTGGTGGATGCAGCTGGCGGACTCGGATGCCGGGCTCTACGCCCTGGGTGTGGCTGCAGGACGGTTCGATGTCGATGTGACCCTGCCCGACGTCCACCCGATGCAGGTACAGGGCCCGCTGGCGGCGAAGACCCTGGAGAAGCTGGTCGGCCCCGCCGTGTACGACATCAAGTACTACTGGCTGGGTGAGTTCGAGGTCAATGGGATCCCAGTCGTCATCAGCCGGACGGGCTGGACCGCCATCCCCGGCTTCGAGATCAACGTGCTCGACCGACGTGACGGTGCCGCCCTCTGGGATGCGGTGGCCCGAGCTGGGGAGGAGTTCGACATTCGGCCGATAGCACCCTGTGAGGCGCGGAGGATCGAAGCCGGCATCTTCAACTACGGGTCGGACATGACACTCGACGACACGCCATTCCACATCACGGGGATGGAGCGCCTGGTGGAGCCCCAGGAGCAGGACTACCTGGGCAAGGGCTCGCTGGAGCGTCTTCGGGAAACCGGCGTCGACCGCAAGCTGGTGGGGATGGTCATCGAGGGTGACCAGCTCAGGGCCGAGCTCTCGCAGCCGTGGCCCGTCCTGTCGAGCGGCGGCGAGGTGGGCCGGGTAACCGACGCAGTGTGGTCGCCCGGAATGGAGCAGAACATCGGGTACATGTGGGTTCCCATAGAGCTGGCCGAGCCCGGATCGCGGGTGGATGTGATCAACGAGGACGGGGAGGAGCTCGTCGCCGT
Source organism: Acidimicrobiia bacterium (assembly GCA_025928935.1). Taxonomy (GTDB): domain Bacteria; phylum Actinomycetota; class Acidimicrobiia; order Spongiisociales; family ZC4RG35; genus JARDZU01. Next base: position 37,778 of record JAICNB010000019.1, on the reverse strand, counting down.
GGCCGCCTCGATCCCGTTCGTCGATCCCCAGAAGAAGGAGCCGGCTCGCAGCCTGAATGCGACCTAGCCATCGACCGGCGTGAGCCGGATGACGGGGATCTCCCGATCGGTCTTCTCGGTGTAGCCGCCGTATCCGGGAGCGAGCGCCACGATCCGGGCCCAGTGGGCCGCTCTCTCCCCGTCGTGTAGCGAGTCGGGCCTGACCTTGATCTCCTCTCCACCGACCTCGATCCAGGCCTTATCCGGGTTGTGCGCCAGGTTGTGGCACCATCCGGGGTGCCGGGTCGCTCCTCCGTTGGACCCGACGATGATCCGCGCTCCCGGGTTTGCCGGATCGTCGAACCAGGCGAGGATGACCCGCCGTCTCTTGCCCGTCCTGGCTCCTACGGTGGTCAGCTCGAGAAGGGGCCGGCCCTGAATCTTCATGCGGTCCCCGAGCAGCCCGAAGGCAAGATGGCTGATACCCATCCCCACAGCCATGAGTGGTTTGGCGAAACCGGGGATGGTGACCCCCCGAGTGCCGCTCGATGAGAGTGTGACGGACATGAACCGAACCTTCGCTCAAGCCTATCCCGCGCAAAGTCCTCGATTCGAGCGCTTGCTGGCGAGCGGTCGGATCACACGGCGGCAGTAACCTCGCCCCTCGTGACCAACGTGCCGGAGGTCAGGTTCACCCGGTCCGGGGATGTCGACCTGGCTTACCAGGTGGTCGGCGAGGGCCCAATCGACATCCTCGCCATGATCGGCTGGGTCTCACATCTCGAAGTCCTTTGGGAGCTGGCCGAGTGTCGTCGTTTCATCGAGCGTCTCGCCGGCATGGGCCGGGTGGCCTTGTTCGACAAGCGGGGCCTGGGCCTCTCCGACCGCCCCCCGCATGTCGGGAACACCGAGGAGATGGTCCCCGACGCCCTGGCAGTGATGGATGCAGTGGGGATGGAGAGAGCTGCCATCGTCGGATGGGTAGACGCGGCGGCGATTGCGGTCACCGTGGCCGCCCGCCATCCCGATCGGGTCAGCGCTCTCGTTCTGGGTGAGGTCCTTGCAAGCTCGACAGCCGATGACGAACACCCCTGGGCCCTGGACCCGGTGCCGATAGGCGCGATCGCCGATGTGATCGAGGATGGATTGTGGGGCCAGGGGATCTTGCTGCCTCTGGTCGCGCCTTCCGTGGCCGATGACGAGAGGATCGCCGGCTGGTGGCGCAAGCTGGAGCGGATGTCGGCCACGCCGAGCATGGCAGCCAACTTGCTTCGGAGGAGTGTGGCCATCGACATCCGACCCTTGCTGCCGAGGGTGGCGGCTCCGACCCTCCTCCTCCATCGCAAAGACTCATCCTTGATCCCCGCCCAGGGAATGCGCTGGATGGCGGGCCAACTGGAGCAGGCGAGATATGTCGAGGTGCCCGGGGACGAGACGCCCGGATTTCTGGGAGATGTGGACCGGCTGATGGACGAGGTGGAGGAGTTCCTCCTGGGTACCCGGGTCGGAGCGGCGGTCGATCGCCGCGTGGCCACCGTTCTCTTCAGTGATGTCGTCGGGTCGACCGAGCGGGCGGCCAGTGTCGGCGATCGGGCGTGGAGTGGGCTCCTCGAGACCCACCGCGCCGAGGCGCGTCGTCTTCTCGCCCGGTACGGGGGTCGGGAGATGAGCACCGCAGGCGACGGGTTCCTGATCGTCTTCGATGGCCCGACTTCTGCCATCCAGTGTGCGCTGGCCCTTTGTGAGGCCAGCCGCCAGGCAGGTCTCGAGGTGAGAGTGGGCCTTCACAGTGGCGAGATCGTGTTCGAGGCCAACGACGTGGTAGGCATGGCGGTGCACATCGGCGCCCGTGTCGCCGCCCTGGCCTCCCCGGGACAGGTCGTCGTGTCCCAGACCGTTCGGGACATGGTCATCGGCTCTCGGTTCGAATTCGACCCCTTGGGCCGTCACGTCCTCAAAGGGGTTCCCGGGGAGTGGGAGATCTTCCGGGTGGCATAGCCCACCCGGCCGATCCGACCGCTCGGTATCGTGGCGGGGCCGCTCGGATCGGGAGATGTGTGATGACCCAGACCGCGACGAGGACCTTGGCCAACTTCTATGGTGGCGACCACCGCCCGGCTCTCGAAGGCAAGACGATGGCGGTGGTAGACCCGGCCACCGAGGCGGAATACGCCACGGCGCCACTGTCGACCGCGGCGGATGTGGATGCCGCCTGCCGGGCGGCGGCCGAGGCATTCCCGGGTTGGCGAGATGCCACTCCTTCGGAGCGCAGCCTCGCCCTTCTTCGCATCGCCGACGCATTGGAAGCCAATGCCGAGGAGTTGACCCGGATCGAGGTGGAGAACACCGGGAAGCCGTACGGGCTCGCGTTGTCCGACGAGCTGCCCCCTGCCGTGGACCAGATCCGGTTCTTCGCCGGAGCGGCCCGTCACCTGGAAGGGCTGTCGGCGGGGGAATACTTGGCCGAGCATACCTCCATCATCCGACGCGAGCCCCTGGGGGTCTGTGCCCAGGTTGCGCCGTGGAACTATCCGCTCATGATGGCGGTCTGGAAGTTCGCACCCGCTCTCGCGGCCGGTAACACAGTCGTGCTCAAGCCGTCCGACACGACTCCGGCCTCGACCCTGAAGCTCGCCGAGCTCGCCGCCGAGTACCTGCCGCCCGGGGTCCTCAATGTCGTCACCGGAGATCGTGACACCGGCCGCGCCCTGGTCTCGCATCCGATACCTGCCCTGGTGTCGGTGACCGGCAGCATTCGCGCCGGGAGAGAAGTGGCGGCAGCCGCGTCGGAGGACCTGAAACGTGTTCATCTCGAGCTCGGTGGCAAGGCGCCGGTGATCGTCTTCGACGATGCAGACGTCGAAGCGGCCGCCGAGGGCATCGCGGGCGCCGGCTACTACAACGCCGGTCAGGACTGCACGGCGGCCACCCGGGTGCTGGCCGGAAGCCACGTTCACGATGACTTCGTCGCCGCCCTCGCCGAGCGAGCCAGGGACACGACTACCGGCGATCCCCACGACGACGCGACGTATTACGGGCCCCTCAACAACCCGAGTCAACTTGAGCGGGTGAGAGGGCTCCTGGAGCGGGCCCCGGACCATGTAGATGTGGTCGTGGGCGGGAGCCGTGTGGATCGCTCGGGCTGGTTCTTCGAGCCGACCGTGCTCAGCGGGCTCACCCAGGACGACGAGATGAGCCAGGAGGAGATCTTCGGGCCGGTCATCACGGTGCAGCGCTTCGACGACGAGGCGGAGGCGCTCGAATGGGCCAACGGCGTGAAGTACGGCCTGGCCTCGAGTGTATGGACCAAGGACCACGGCCGCGCCATGCGCATGGCGAAGTACCTCGACTACGGGGCGGTGTGGATAAACACCCACATCCCGCTGGTGGCCGAGATGCCGCACGGTGGGTTCAAGCAGTCCGGGTACGGCAAGGATCTCTCCATCTACGCCCTGCACGATTACACCCGGATCAAGCACGTCATGTCATATATCGGCGATTGACCGGGTCAGACGCCGGGTAACGCCTCGGGAGCCACCCACAGATTCCTTGGCCAAGGTGTCGATTGGACGCCGGCGCGTTCGTAGTGGGTATGTGAGAAGGGCAAGATGCCTGAGAGCCACGTGATGCCCTCTGAAAGGAGATTGTGATGACTCAGTACATGATGTCGGTCTATGACGCGGAGGGTGTGCAGGACCTGCCGGAAGACCAGATTGCGAAGATCTATGCCGATGTCGATGCCTTCAACCAGGAGTTGATGGCGGCAGGAAAATGGGTCTTCGGTGGCGGGCTCCACCCGGCGGAGACGGCAACAGTGGTGGACATGAGCGGCGAGGAGATCACCATCACCGACGGGCCCTATGCCGAGACCAAGGAGCACGTCGGCGGCTTCTGGATCATCGAGGCGGCGGACCTCGACGAGGCGCTCGACTGGGCGGGCAAGGCCACCCGGGCCTGCCAGGGCGCCGTGGAGGTGAGGCCATTCCAGGACGAGCCCCAGACCTGACCTCACCGGTGCCCGGCGTCGAGCTCGACGTAGTCGACGAGGTCTTCCGGAGTGAGGCGGGAAAAGCCGTCGCCACTCTGATCCGCCTCTTCGGTGACATCGACATCGCCGAGGAGGCGGTGCAGGACGCCTTCGTGGTGGCCACCAAGAGATGGCCCGACGAGGGGCTCCCGCCCAACCCGGCCGGTTGGATCGTCACCACGGCCCGGAATCGGGCGATCGACGAGCTCAGACGAGAGTCGGGCAGGGAGGATCGCCATGTGCGCGCCTTCGAGCTCCAGATTCAATCGGAGCCGGACCCCGTGGAGGGGCCGGTGATCGACGACAGGCTCCGATTGATCTTCACGTGCTGTCACCCGGCACTCGAGCCCTCGGCGCGGGTAGCCCTCACACTGCGTCTACTCGGCGGGCTCCAGACCGGGGAGATCGCCCGTGCCTTCCTCACTTCCGAGTCGGCGATGGCACAGCGTCTGGTGCGGGCAAAGCGCAAGATCAAGGCTGCCAACATCCCTTATCGCGTCCCGAGAGACGCCGACCTCCCCGATCGGCTCGGCTCTGTCCTCACCGTCGTCTACCTGATCTACAACGAGGGCTACGCCGCATCCACCGGTGACGAGCTGGTGCGGTCTGACTTGTGTGGCGAGGCGATCAGGCTGGCCCGGTTGCTCAGGGCGATGATGCCCGACGAGCCGGAGGTCATCGGCCTCCTTGCCCTCCTGCTCCTGACCGAGTCGCGCCGAGCCGCCCGCACCGACGGAGCCGGGTCGCTGGTGATGCTGTCCGACCAGGATCGGGATCTATGGGACCGGGAGTTGATCGACGAAGGCCAGACGCTGGTCAGGGCGAGTCTCCGCCGGAATCGACCCGGGCCCTTCCAGGTCCAGGCCGCCATCGCGGCGGTCCACAGCGATGCGGCCGATGCCGGAGACACCGACTGGCGCCAGATCGTCCTCTTGTACGACAGGTTGCTCACTCTGAGCCCAACCCCGGTGGTCGCACTGAATCGGGCGGTGGCGGTGGCCGAGTTGGAAGGCCCCTCACAAGCTCTCGCCTTGCTCGAGGACCTCCGGCTGGACCGATATCACCTCTATCACGCCACCCGAGCCGAGCTGCTGCGTCGGATGGGCGACATCGAGGGGGCCGACCTCGCCTATGAACGTGCCATCTCCATGACCGGAAACGAGGTGGAGCGCCGTTTTCTGGAGCAACGGCGCGTCGCTCCGACCTGAGGACGGCTAACTCAGACCGTCGCCGACGTCGGCGTCTTCCGGGTGGATCGCGAGACCGGCCGATTCGGCCTCCATGGTGAGGAGACGCATGAAGTCCTCCTCCCCGTAGCCACGGCCGATCATCGCCACGATCATCTGATGGACGGCCGCCGCGGTGGGCAGCGGGACGTCGAGCTGCCTGCCTGCCTCGAGCCCCAGCTCGAAGTCCTTGCGGAGGAGGTGCCCGGTGAAGGACGGGGTGAAGTCGAGGTTGACGATCGTGGGGGTCTTGTACTTGGTGAATGTCGAGCCCATGACACTCATGTTGATGAACTTCATGTAGTCGGCCCGGGTGATGCCGGCTCGCTCGGCCAGGACTGCTGTCTCGGCCAGTGTCTCGGTGACGATGCCGAGAAGCAGGTTGTGACAGATCTTGACCAGACGTGCCGCATCCCCGTCGCCGACATAGGACACACCGTCGCCAAAGACCTCCAGGTAGGGCAGCGCTTGCTCGTAGGCGTCTGCCGGGCCCGAGGCGACCACGGTGAGACGACCCGCCTTGACCACTTTGGGGTTGCCACTGACCGGGGCGGCGAGAAGGGCGCAGCCATGCTCGGAGGCGACCCTTCTCACCTCCTCCGAGGCGTCGGTGCTGACCGTCGAGGAGTCGATGAGGATCTTGGGGCTGGTCCCGGGGACCGAGAACACCCCTTCGGGCCCCACGGTGACCTGGCGGAAGGCGGCCGGGTCGGAGACCATGGTGAACACCAGGTCGCGGTCGGCGAGCTTCGCCGGGGTATCCACCACTTTCGCACCCTGATCGGCCAGACCGGCCACCTTCTCCCGAGTCCGGTTGTACACGGTGAGATCGATCCCATGGTCGATGAGACGGTGACACAGGGCGGCGCCCATCCGGCCTGCACCGATCCAGCCAACCGTCATGTCAGTCATCGTCGCGTGTCCCCGATGTCATTGAGGTGCAAACGATTGTGACTTTAGGCCGCTCATGTCGGCGGACTCAACCCGTTGTTTCAGGGGAGGTCAGGGACTATTGGGGACCGGGCCGGTGGAGCCTCTCGTGGCCAGCGTGGGAGTCAGCTTTATGGATACCGGCCGTGAGTCTTCGTCGCCCTCGAGCAGTTCCATCATCAGGTCGGCGGCCCTCACCCCGATCTGATAATGGGGGATCTGGACAGTGGTCAGAGGTGGGGACAGCTTGTCGGCAAAGGGCATGTCGTTGTATCCGACCACCGAGATCTCCCCTCCGATCGAGCGGCCCGTGTCGCCGAGCACGTCGTAGCACCCGATTGCGATCAGGTCGTTGGCCGCTATCACTGCGGTGAAGTCGGCGCGCCGGTCGAGGATGGACCAGAATGCCTTGGCGCCAGGGTCTTCGTGATACCAGTCGGCGAAGCTGACCAACTGGGGGTCCACGTCGAGGCCCATGATCTTCATCCAGGCGACGAAGCCCTGATAACGGTCTAGCCCGGTGGACAGATGCTGTGGGCCCCCGACGTGGGCGATCCGGGTATGACCGAGCTCCACGAGATGACGTACCGCCAGACCAACGCCGGCGTGGTCATCGGTCGTCACCGACGGCACGTTCTGATCGTCCACAGTCCTGTTGACCAGCACCAGCGGCAGGCCCGACTCGACCAGGTCGTCGATGGCCGGAGTCCTTCGATGGGCGGTGGCCAGTATCAGCCCGTCGACTCGTCGGTTCAACATCGACGTCACCAAGTGGGACTCGCGCTCGGCGTCGTTGTCGGTGTTGCCGAGGATCAGGGTGTAGTCAGCCGTCCCCAGCACGTCTTCGACCCCGCGCACGATCGGTGGGAACAGTGGGTTGGTCAGATCGGGGAGCAGCATGCCGATCGAGTAGGTCTTGTTCGTCTTGAGACCGCGTGCCAGGGAATTGGGCCGATAGCCCAGGTCCTTGGCTGCCTGCATCACCCGCTCGGTGGTGCCCTCGTTGACCAGATCCCGGGTGGCGGGGTTGAGAGCGCGGGAAGCGGTCGATGGGTGCACTCCGGCCTGGTCGGCCACTTCGCGCAGGGTTACCGCCCGCTGCATGAGGCCAGTCTACAAACGTGTGCCCCCGTCAGGAGTGGCCGGGTCCGAGGTCGACATACTCGCGGTCGAGCTCCTTGACCGAAGCACACCCGATCAAGGCCATGGTCCGCCTCAGGTCGGAACCCAGCATGTCGAGGACGTGGTCGACGCCTGCCTCGCCCGCTGCCCCCAGCCCGTAGAGATAGGCGCGGCCCGCCATGCAGGCCGTTGCCCCCAGCGCCAGCGCCTTCACGATGTCACTGCCCCTCCTCACCCCGCCATCGCAGATGATCTCGATGCGACCAGCCACTGCGTCTGCGACCGCGGGAAGCAAGTCGAATGGCGCCGGTGCCGAATCGAGCTGTCGTCCTCCATGATTGGAGAGGGCGATGGCATCGACTCCCCGGTCGGCGGCGATGACCGCGTCCGCCACGCTCTGGATGCCCTTGATCACGATCGGACCCGGCCATCGGTCCCGGATCCAGGAGATGTCATCCCAGTCGAGCCCCGAGTCCAGCCCGGTGGAGAAGTACTCGGCCAGTGAGATGGCCTCGGTCCCGTCCCCGACCGCTTGCCCGGCCAGATTTGCGAACACGATCGGCTCCGAGGTGACGAACTTCCAGGTCCATACGGGATGGACGATTCCGTCGAAGATGGTCGAGAGCCCGAGCTTGGGGGGAAGGGTGAACCCACGCCGGACATCGCGCTCACGCTTGCCCAGCATGGCGGTGTCGACCGTGACGCACAGTGCCTCGTAGCCCGCCGCGGCTGCGCGATCGATCATCTCGTTGACGATCCCCCGGTCCTTGAAGACATACAGCTGGTACCAGAGACGCCCGGAGCTGACCGCGGCCACCTCCTCGATGGAACGGGTGCCCAGGGTGGACAGCGAATAGGGGATCCCTGCCCGCCCGGCGGCCCGGGCCACCGCCAGCTCACCGGCGGGGTCGGCGATGCGGGTGAACCCCGTCGGGGCCAGCACGAGGGGGAAGGGGATCGGCTTGCCCAGCAGTGTGGACGTCGTGTCGACCTCGCTCATGTCCCTCAGGACCCTGGGCTTGAACGTGACGTTCCGGTATGCCTGGGTGTTGAATCGCATCGTGATCTCATCCTCGGCCCCACCGTCGATGTAGTCGAAGACGCCGCGGGGGAGGCGGCGGCGGGCAATCCCGCGCAGGTCGGCGACCGAGACCCCTTTGCGCAGTCGGCGTTTGGTCGGGCTCAGCTCGAAACGTCGAAAGCGGAGAAGACCGAGGGATCCGAGCCGGCTCCTGCCCGGCTCTCGTGACTGCATGGGAGTGAACGGTAGGAGATGCCAACGGCTCACCGCGTGAAGCAGGACAGCGATCAGGCAGGGGTACCGTCCGGTCATGGCCCACACCGTGCACGAGCATCACGGACATGCAGAACACCCGGGAGGCCACGACCAGCCTGCCGGTCATGAGGGCGGCCACGACCAGCACGCCGGGCACAGCGTGGCCATGTTCCGGGACCGTTTCTGGCTCTCACTGGCGCTGACGCTCCCCATCGTCTTCTTCAGCCCGATGATCCAGGAATGGTTCGGGTTCACCGCCCCGTCCTTCCCCGGCTCCGACTGGGTGGCACCCGTCTTGGGCACGATCGTCTTCGTCTACGGGGGGTCCCCGTTCCTCAAGGGAGCGGTGCAGGAGATCCGGGACCGCCGCCCGGGGATGATGCTTCTGATCGGGATGGCGATCACGGTCGCCTTCCTCGCCTCGGCGGCCACAACTCTCGGCTGGTTCGACCTCGACTTCTGGTGGGAGCTGGCGGCTCTGATCACCATCATGCTGCTCGGGCATTGGATGGAGATGAGAGCGATCGGGCAGGCCCGGGGCGCCCTGGACGCCCTGGCCGAGCTGCTTCCCGACCAGGCCGAGCGGATTGAAGATGGGGGCACCGAGACCGTCCCGGTGTCGGAGTTGCGAGTCGGGGACCTGGTGCTGGTCCGCCCCGGGGCCCGGGTCCCGGCCGATGGCCGCATCATCGAGGGCGAGGCCGAGATGGACGAGTCGATGGTGACCGGAGAGTCGAAGCCGGTGCCCAAAGGCCCCGATGCCGAGGTGGTGGCCGGCACTGTCGCCACCGACTCGGCGATCCGGGTGGAGGTCACCGCGGTCGGGGACGACACCGCCCTGGCCGGGATCCAGCGTCTTGTCGCCGCCGCCCAGCAGTCCAGGTCCCGGGCCCAGGTCCTCGCCGACCGGGCCGCCGCCCTGCTCTTCTACGTGGCGGTCGGCGTCGCGGCGATCACATTGGTGGTCTGGCTCGCATTGGGCCAGAGTGACGACGCCGTCTCCCGGACCGTTTCGGTCCTGGTCATCGCCTGCCCTCATGCCCTCGGCCTGGCGATCCCCCTGGTCATCTCGATCAGCACCGGTCTGGCAGCGCGCAACGGGATCCTGGTCAAGGACAGACTGGCACTGGAGGGGATGCGCAGCGTCGACGTCGTCCTCTTCGACAAGACCGGGACACTGACCAGGGGCAGCCACGTCGTGCGCGATGTGGCCGCGGTGGACGGCGACGACGACCGGGTGCTGGCGTGGGCGGCGGCCGTCGAGTCCGATTCGGAGCACCCTCTGGCCGCGGCCATCGTCACCGCCGCCAAGAGCCGCTCGCAAGTCCCGCCGGCGACCGGGTTCACCGCGATGAGTGGACGCGGCGTCGAGGCCACCGTTGAAGGCTCGAAGGTGGCGGTCGGAGGCCCGGCCTTGCTCCGGGAGCGAGGCCTGGAGGTGCCGGGCCCGCTGCAGGACCGGGCTCAGAGCTGGCAGGAACGCGGCGCTGCAGTCCTCTACGTCGCCAGAGACGGTCACATTGTCGGGGCGCTGTCGCTCGAAGACGAGGTCCGGCCCGAATCCAGAGAAGCGGTCGAGCAGCTCCACCGGCTCGGGGTCGAGGTGGCCATGATCACCGGAGACGCGCGGCAGGTGGCCGACTCGGTCGCTGCCGAGCTGAGCATCGACGAGGTGATGGCGGAGGTCCTTCCCGAGGACAAGCACTCTCGGGTGGCCGCGCTGCAGGAAGGGGGCCGGCGGGTGGCCATGGTCGGAGACGGGGTGAACGACGCTCCGGCCCTGGCTCAGGCCGACGTGGGGATCGCGATCGGAGCCGGCACCGATGTGGCGATCGAGTCGGCCGGGATCGTGCTCGTCTCGGACGATCCGAGGGGTGTGGTCTCGGTCCGTCGCCTCTCCGCGGCGGGTTATCGCAAGATGCTGCAGAACCTGGCCTGGGCCACCGGCTACAACGTGCTCGCTATCCCGCTCGCCGCCGGCGCCCTGGCCTGGGCGGGGGTGTCGCTCCCTCCCGCGGCCGCCGCGGTGCTGATGAGCCTCTCGACGATCGTGGTGGCGATCAACGCTCAGTTCCTCCGCGGAGCCGACCTCAGCCCCACCTGGTGAGGAACGAGGGGGCTTGTCTCCCGAAGAGCGAGAAGGGTGGCCATAGGGAAGACCGCTCCTGAGCGTAGGTTGGCGGCAGAGAGAAGGGTCTCCAATGACGAGGATTGCCATAAACGGGTTCGGGCGCATCGGCCGCTGCAGCTTCAAGCAGTTCATCGAGGACGACCGTTTCGAGGTAGTCGGGGTCAACGACCTCGCCGAGCTGGATGAGCTCGCCTACCTACTCAAATACGACTCGGTTCACGGCTGGTACCCGCACAAGGTGTCGACCTCGGGCAGCCATATCGTCGTGGACGAGAACACTATCTCCTTCAGCCAGGAGCGGGACCCCACCAAGCTCCCCTGGGGCGAGCTCGGGGTCGACGTAGTGATCGAATCGACGGGGGCGATGCGCTCCAGGGAGGACGCAGCCGGACATCTCGAGGCCGGCGCCTCCCGGGTGGTCATCTCGGCCCCGTCGGACGACGCCGATGCCACCTTCGTGTGCGGCGTCAACGACGAGACGTTCGACCCGGAGCGCCATTTCGTGGTCAGCAACGCCTCCTGCACCACCAACTGCCTCGCACCGGTGGCCAAGGTGCTCTCCGACTCATTCGGGGTGGAGCACCTCATGATGTCGACCATTCACGCCTACACCAGCAGCCAGTCGTTGATGGACCTACCGACCCGCAAGCGGCGTCGGGGCCGGGCGGCGGCCCTGTCGATCATCCCCACCACCACCGGCGCCACCAAGGCGACGGCGTTGGTGATCCCCGAACTGGCGGGTCGAATGGAGGGCATGGCTTTCCGGGTCCCGGTCGAAGATGGGTCCGTCACCGACATCACGGCACTTCTCCGCCGGGAGGTGACCGTCGAGGAGGTCCATGCCGCGTTGAGCGAAGCGGCGGAGGGGAGGATGAAAGGAGTCCTTCGCCTCACCGACGAGGCCCTGGTCTCGCGGGACATCATCGGCGATCCTCACTCGTCGATCGTCGACGCCGAGTCCACCCTGCTCCTTCAAGGCAACGTCATCAAGATCGTCGCCTGGTACGACAATGAATGGGGCTACTCGGCCCGAATGGTGGATATCGCCGCCGTCGTCGCAGGGTGACTCTCAAGCCTCGCGCTGTCGCTCCTGGCTCTCGGCGACGAATCGGGTGACGGCCTCCAGCACCCGATTCTGTTGGGCGAGATGAGGGGAGTGGCCGCAGTCCTCCAGGATCAAACGCCGAACCTGACCCGACGCCCCGGCCTCGATGGCATCGATCTGGGCCAACGTCCCGTATTCGTCCTCTCTGCCCTGGATCAGGAGCATGGGAGCGTCGATGGCGGAAAGGCAGTCTTCGATGTTCCACCTGCGGAATTCAGGATCGAGCCAGATGTCGTTCCAGCCGTAGAAGGTCGCAGCCGGATCGCGATGATGTCTCGCCATCCTCTCCGGCAGATCGGTGGTCTCGAACCTGACCCGGGCCGCTTCGATCTCCGCGATCGACTCGTGCTCCACGAACACATGCGGGGCGAGGAGGACCAGGGCCGATACAGGGTGTGACGCGGCGTGGATCAATGCGATCGAGGCACCGTCGGAGTGACCGACGAGGATCGGCGGTCGTGACGGCTCCATCTCCCCGAGCAGAGCAGGTAGCACCACCAGCGCCTCGTGATGCATGAAGTCGGGGGAGCGGGGGAGGTCAGCCGGGTCGGACCAGCCGTGGCCGGCGCGGCTGTAGGCGAGGACGCGATGGCCTGTAGCGGCTGCAACGAGCTCGTCGAACCCACGCCACAGACCCGCGCTGCCCAACCCTTCGTGCAGGAACACCAGCGCAGGCTCCTCCCCACTGACTGCACAGACCTCGACACGTTGACCCGCGACGAGCAGATCCATGGGGCGACGGGCCTGTGGCACGACCGATAGTGTGCCTTTCTCCAGCCAGCGGCGTGGAAGGGGAATCGATGCAGACGGGGCCAAATGCCGGCACTCTCATCGACGGGTGGATCGAGAGGCGGGGCGAGGACGAGGTCATCCTGATCACGGCCGACGACGAGCCCTGGCCGGCCGGCCGGCTCCGTGGCGCGATCGATTCAGTGGCGGCCCGGCTCCGCGACCTGGGCATGGGTCGGGAGGACCGCATTCTGCTGGTCGTCGACGACACCCCCGTGTTCCCGGCTGTCTTTCTCGGAGCGATGAGGATCGGGGCTGTCCCGGTCCCGGTCAACTTCCTGGCCCGGCCCGACGACTTCGGCTATTTCCTCGACGACTCCCATGCCCGCTTTGCGCTCGTCGACCACATGTTCCTCGACGTGGTGGGTCCCCAGGTGTCGGCAAGACCCGAGATCACCTTGCTGGTCGCCAACGGTCCCGCCCCCGAAGGGGCCCACGAGGTGGACCTTTGGATGGCCGAGCCTGGTGAGGATCTCGCCCCGATCGACACCCGTCCCGACGACATGGCGTTCTGGCTCTACAGCTCGGGTTCGACCGGCAAGCCGAAGGGGGTGGTCCACAGCCATGCCGACATCGCGGCGACTTGTGACCTGTATGCCGTGCCTGTGCTGGGCATCGGGCCCGACGACGTGGTGTTCTCCAGCACCAAGATGTTCCACGCCTATGGGCTGGGCAACAACCTCACCTTCCCCATGTGGTCCGGGGCCACCTCGGTGTATCTGACCGGACGCCCCACTCCCGACCGCCTCTTCGAGCGTGTCGGCTCCCATGGGCCGTCTCTCTATTTCTCGGTGCCCGCCCTCTACAACGCGGTGCTGGCCCACCCCGGCTTCGACGACACGGACTGGTCGTCGGTGCGGCTCGGGGTCTCGGCGGCCGAGCCGTTGCCACCCGAGATCTGGCGCCGGTTCCACGACCGGACCGGGATCGAGATCCTCGACGGTGTCGGCTCCACCGAGATGCTCCACATCTACTGCTCCAACCGGGCCGGTCACGTCCGACCGGGGACCTCGGGCACCCCGGTCGATGGGTACGAGGTGGAGATCAGGGACCCGGAGGGGGCCCTCTGCCCTCCCGGCGAGGCAGGTGAGATGCATGTGAAGGGCCCCAGTGCCCTGACGATGTACTGGCAGCAGCCCGAGCGGAGCAGGGACAAGATCCGGGGCGAGTGGTTCCTAACCGGTGACAGGTACCGCCAGGACGAGGACGGGTACTACTGGTACGAGGGGCGTGTCGACGACATGATGAAGGTCGGCGGCCTCTGGGTGAGCCCGATCGAGATCGAGAACCGTCTGATGGAGCATCCCGCGATCAGGGAGGCGGCTGTGGTCGCGGTCGACATCGAGCACAGGTCCCGGATCAAGGCCGTCGTGATCCTCACCGAGGGTTGGTCCGACGGCGGGAACTTGGTCCCTGAGCTCCAGGCGTGGTGCAAGGCGTCGCTGCAGCGCTACCAGTACCCCCACATCGTGGAGTATGTCGACGACTTCCCCCGCACCGCCACCGGGAAGATCCAACGCTTCATGCTGCGCAGGTGACAGGGCAGAACGTCTAGCCGATCGAGAGATCGGGCATCCCCTCCTCCAAGAGACGGCGCAGGTTGGCCACCGTGGCGGTGGTCATGGTGGGAGGGACGCCCAGTTCGAGGAGCAGGACTCTGGCGGCCTCCATCTCTTCGACGCGCCGCTTGGCATGCGGGGCGGTGTCGAGGAGGAGCCGTCGAAGCATCGGCTCGTCGAGGTCGGTGAGTTGGTCGACGACGTGGCCCCAGAACCACCCATCCTTGTCGGCACGGGCCGCTGCCTCCATTCCCTCGATGAGGATCGCGGCGAGGCCCTTCATGACGACGCTACGGAGGAGCTTGCGGGTCGCCGCCTCACCGGCCTCGGGCCCGACCACCACCACGCTGCCGCCACGTCTGTTGATCTCTGCGGCATACCACACCGACCCATCCCCCGAGACAAGGGCGGGAGTGGCCAGCCCTCTGCCCGGCACCGGTGACATCAGGGCGACGTCGGCGAAGCGGGCGCCGCGCGCGGCCACCATCCCGGCCAGGTCAGCTTTCAGAGTGGGGGCTGCGGTGGACAGGTCGGCATAGACGGTCGGGCCCACGAGTGAGTCGAGCACCCCAGCGAGTGCTCCCCTCGCCTCCGACCCCGGTGTCAGGGCGAGGATCAGGTCGCAGCCGGACATCGCGGCCGCCGGTTCTGGATGGACGATTACACCCTCGGGGGTGGACACCTCGGCCCGGTCGTAGCCGTGGACTTCGTCTCCTGCCCTGGCCAGGTCGGACGCGATGAGCGATCCCGCTTCACCGAGGCCGAGGACCGCGATCCGCATTGGCGTCACTGCTCGGGGGTGTCGACCCAGCGCACTCCCATCTCCTCGAGCTTCTCCCTGAACCCGTAGAGGTCGACACCGAGCTCGCCCGAGGCGAGGCGAGACCTCGTGTCGTCTTCGCGTGTCAGACGGGCCCGGACCGCCTCGAGCACCTCGGCGGCTTGCGCCCGCTCTACGACGACTACCCCGTCGTCGTCGGCCACCATCACATCCCCCGGCTGGATCGTGACGCCTCCGCACAGCACGGGGACGTTCACCGAGCCGGGGTTGGCCTTCACGGTCCCGGCGGCGTGGATCACCCTGGCCCAGACGGGCAAGCCCATCCGGCGAAGATCGGACACGTCACGCACCCCTCCGTCGACGACCACCCCGGCGCAGCCCCGTCCCATCACCGATGTGGCCAGCAGCTCGCCGAACATCCCATTGTCGGCGGGAGAAGTCGTGCCGATGACCAGGACGTCTCCGGGCTCGATGAGCTCGACCGCGGCGTGGACCATGATGTTGTCGCCGGGGGCGCAGATGACGGTCACTGCATTGCCGCCAATGCGGGCGCCCTCCTGGATCGGCCTGATCCCGGGGTCGAGCAGCCCGCCGGCTCCCGCCTCATGGACTGTTGCCACCCCGGCCTTGCCCAGCTCCCCGACTATCGCCGAGGCAACCCGGGGCACCTGTCGCACCACCACGCCCTCGTTCATGTCAGGTGAGTTCCCGAGTGACCTGGGGGAAGACCCGCTGATAGGCCTCGGCCTTGGCATCAGTCACCAACCCGAGGTTCGGCCCCGAGTTTCGCATCGCCTGGACCCCTCTCCGGGTCGCCACGTCGGAGTAGTAGTCCCAGAGGTGCTCCTGGCCCTCCATGCATCGCATCGCCTCGAGTTTCCGTTCCCACACCTCGCTGATGTCGAGCAGCACGTCGGGCATGAACCTCGAGTACTCGGTCTGGTGGGGCTCGAAGAGGAAGACCGAGGGCGCCCCGATCACCTCGGTGCCCGGGTCGACGCCGGCTGCCTGGGCCAGGATGCGGGCCTGGGTCGCGATAGCGTGTGCCGTCTCGTGATCGCGATTCCACGGGTCTCGCTCGGTGTGAGTGATCACAGCTGCGGGGCGGACATCCCGGTACACCCCGACGAGCCGGTCCAGTAGCTCACGGGTCTCCAAGAGGGGATAGTCGTCGGCGTCGAATGCGAGCAGGTCGGCACCAAGGACCTTGGCAGCCGCCTCGGCCTCGGCATGGCGGGCCTCCTTCACCTGCTCGAGACCCATGCCCTGTCGCCAGAAGCGGGCCGACTCGCCGCGTTCTCCGTAGGCGAGGCACACCACGGTGACGGGGTGGCCCCGGGACGAGTGCAAGGCGATGGCACCTCCGGCCCTCCAGACGAAGTCGCCGACATGGGCGCTCACCACGAGGAGCGCGTCGTCACTCATCCCGACAACGATATCGACGACCCGTTTTCGCGCGCCGTTCTCGACGTTGAGGTCGACAACGGCGCGCAAGAATGGGTTTCACCGATGAGCACCGAGCCCCCAGGAATTCGCTGCATGTTGATGCGGGGCGGCACGTCGAAGGGAGCCTTCTTCCTGGCCGAAGACCTCCCGCCCGACCCGGGCGAGCGTGACGAGCTGCTGCTCCAGGTCATGGGCTCACCCGACCCCAGGCAGATCGACGGCGTGGGTGGCGCCCACCCCCTCACCACCAAGGTCGCAGTGGTCGGCATGTCGCCACGAGAGGACGTCGACATCGAGTACCTGTTTCTCCAGGTGTCGGTGGATCGGCCCGAGGTGAGCGACAGGCAGAACTGCGGGAACATGCTGGCCGCAGTGGGGCCGTTCGCAGTCGAGCGTGGTTTGATCGGCTCCGACGATGGGAAGACGTCGGTGCGGATCCTCATGCAGAACACCGGGCGTGTGGCCGTGTCCACCTTCCCCGTCGATGATGGTGCGCCGGTCTACGCCGGTGACACCGAGATCGCCGGTGTTCCGGGCTCCGCAGCCGGGATAATCATCGAGTTCGAGGACATCGCCGGCTCCAGCACCGGGTCATTGCTCCCCACCGGCGATATGTCCAACCAGGTCGACGGGGTAGAGGTGACCCTCATCGACAACGGGATGCCGGTGATCGTCATGCGGGCGAGTGACCTGGGGGTGACCGGGTACGAGACCTGTGGCGAACTGGAGGCAAACCAGGGTCTCAGGGAGAAGCTCGAGGCCATCCGGATGACGGCGGGCCCCATGATGAACCTGGGCGACGTCACCGACGCGACCGTTCCCAAGCTGACGCTGGTCACCCCACCCCGGGAGGGGGGTGCCCTCTGCACCAGGACCTTCATCCCGCACCGCTGTCATCAGGCGATCGGCGTGCTGGGTGCGGTCAGCGTCGCCACCGCCTGTCTCCTGCCTGGCACGACTGCGGCGAGTCTTGCCGATGTCGCCCCCGGCTCGGACATCGTGCGTCTCGAGCACCCGACCGGATCATTCGACGCCACGGTCCGTCTCGGGCCCGGTCCCGGGCTCGAGATCCGCGGGGCCGGGATCGTGCGCACTGCTCGCAAGTTGATGGATGGCGTGGTCTTTCCCAGGTCGTACGGATGAGTTGGCCCTGGCGGCCGGCCTGCCGATAGGGCCGCTTGTTACACTCGCCGGTGTTCGTCTACCGCACACTCGTACGGAGGGCGGACGGCCCGGAGCAGGTCCGAGGATTAGGGTGGCGCCCGTGCCACAGGCTGTGGCGATCTTGGCGGGACGGACCGGCGAGCCCACGGGTAAGCATCGTGGCCGATGAGGAGGAACGATCGAATGAGGAACAAACACGCGAGAGGGAGGCCGCTCGTCTTCGTCGCCGTGCTGGCTTTGATCCTGGCGGCCTGCGACGGGGGCGAGAGCAGCGACACCACCGAGGCGCCCGGGACCACCGAGGCCCCAGCCACGACCCAGGCTCCGGCGACTACCGAGGCTCCGGATACCACCGAGGCCCCATCGACGACCGCAGCCTCCGGGGAACCGATCAGGATCGGGGTGCTCACCGACCTGACCGGATTCACGCCCTGGGCAGTCCAGGCCCGTGACGGGATGATGCTGGCCGCTGAGGAGATCAATGGAGAGGGCGGCGTCGACGGTCGCATGATCGAACTGGTCGTCGAGGACTCGGCGAACGACGCCGATGCGGGGACCTCAGGATACGAGCGGCTGGCCGAGGCAGGGGTGGTCGCCATCGGCGGCATCATCTCCAGCACCGTGGGAGGCACGATCTCTCCACTGGCAGAGGAGCTGCAGATACCCACTTTCCTGGTCAAGTCCGGCACGGAGGCAGCGCTCACTGCGGATAGCCGTTTCATGTTCCGCACCTGTCTACCCGCCGCACCGATGACCGTTGGGCCCGTTGTGCAATACGTTCAGGAACTGGGTCTAACCAACGTGGGGGTCATCGTTGCCG
The DNA here is from genome assembly GCA_025928935.1 of Acidimicrobiia bacterium. Lineage (GTDB taxonomy): Bacteria > Actinomycetota > Acidimicrobiia > Spongiisociales > ZC4RG35 > JARDZU01. Next base: position 19,423 of record JAICNB010000019.1, on the reverse strand, counting down.
ACTACCCGTGGGGTCAGTCCTTTGCCGCGGCCGTCGGGCCCGCGTTGGATGCCGCCGGCGTCTCATACGGCGAGATCCAGGTCGCTCCGGTGCCCCCTGACACGGATTTCATCCCTTACGTGAGGGCCATGGCCGACGCCGGCGCCGAGATGATCATCGCCACCGGTCATCCGCCAGGGGCCACCCCAATCACCACTCTGTCGGCTGACCTGCTCGCCGACGTGCCGGTAACGGGAGCTTGGATTCCGCCGGATCTGGCGGTGGGAGGATTGGCCGATCTGGCCATAGGTCGCTACACCGACTTTGCCTGCGCCGATTACACCAGCGAGGGCTATGCGGCACTGGCGGCCCGTTATCTCGAGTTCTCCGAGAACGCGATGATGTCCGACGACGCGGTGGCCGGGCACGGGATCGTGACAATGGTGGCCGACGCGGTCGCCAACGCCGGGGACGATCCGGTGGCCATTTCCGAGTACCTCCACGGTCAGACCTATGAGTTGGAGGGCTATGCCCATCCGATGAGCTGGACCGAGTGGGGCGAGCTCGCTTCTTCGGCCCCGACCGTCAACACGATCAGCGAAGGCCCTGCCCCGGAGGGATTGAACGACGCGGGCGTCTGGTGGGTCGTGAAGTTGACCCAGGCCGAGACGTTGGAGCCGTACGTGCCGGCGTCCTGATCGACAGGTGCCACTTCTCGAGCTCGAGGAGGTCGGGAAGCAGTTTGGCGGCCTCCCGGCTGTCGACGGAGTGAATCTTGGAGTCGACGATGGCGAGATCCTCGCCATCGTCGGCCCCAACGGCGCCGGTAAGAGCACATTGCTCAAGTTGGTAGTTGGGCTTGAGCGCCCGACCAGCGGGACCATCACATTCGATGGCCGGCAGATAGCCGGTCACCCGACTCACAGCGTCTCCAGGCTGGGGATCGCCATGGTGCAGCAGACACCCCGGGTCTTTCCCAGCATGAGCGTCCTGGAGAACGCCACTCTTGGCGCCGTCTTCGGGTCTGCGGCGGGTCACCGCCATGAGAGTGAGGCGCTCGCCATCGGCGGTGAGATGCTGACCATCGTCGGTCTCGGTGATCGTCATCACGACAGAGTGGGCAATCTGAATCTGCACGAACGACGCTTCCTCGAGCTGGCCCGGGCGTTGGCCGGGCAGCCCAAGCTGGTGCTCCTCGACGAGGTGATGGCCGGGCTCAATGAGTCCGAGTTGACCGCCTCCATCGACATGATCCGGACCATCCGTGAGCGGTTCGGGATCACCGTCGTTTGGGTCGAGCATGTGATGCAAGCGGTCATGCAGCTCGCCGAGCGGGTTGTGGTGCTCAACTTCGGTCGTGTCCTCGCCGAAGGGCCGGCCGAGACGGTCATGCGTGACGAGGCCGTGGTCGAGGCCTATCTCGGTTCCAGGAGCGTCGACGATGCTTGAGGTACGAGGCCTGACTGCTGGCTACCAGGGTGGCGACGTCATCAGGGACGTCGGTTTCCATGTCGATGAGGGGGAAGCGGTGATGATCATCGGCTCCAATGGCGCCGGGAAGACCACGCTCTTTCGGGCGGTCCTGGGTCTGCTCCGACCGTCATCGGGAACGGTCGAGTTCCAGCAGGAGGTCATCACCGGGAAGCAGACACAACGCATCGCCCGTCTGGGCATCAGCTTCGTGCCCGCCGAGCGCCATCTCTTCCCCCGGATGACCGTCCGGGAGAATCTCTCCCTGGGCGCCTACCCGGACCGGCCCGACCCGGACGACGTGCAGTCGGTGTTCGACCTCTTCCCCCGACTCGCGGAGAGACGTGGTCAACGCGCAGGCACGATGAGCGGTGGCGAGCAGCAGATGTTGGCGGTGGGGAGGGCATTGATGTCCCGGCCACGGCTCCTCGTCCTCGACGAGCCGACGACGGGGCTGGCACCGAAACTGGCCGCCGAGGCCTACCGGGCGCTGGGGATTCTCAAGCAGCGGGGATTGACGGTGCTGGTGGCCGAACAGCAGGTCCCGTTGGCGTTGGCGCTCAGCGATCGGGGCTATGTGCTGGAGAACGGAGTGATACGCAAGGAAGGCACGTCGGCGGAACTGACCCATGACCCAGACGTCCGCCGGTCCTACCTGGGGGTCGTGTGATCGCCAACCTGCTCGACGGCATCGTCCTCGGCCTGCAGTTCGGGCTGCTCGCCGGTGGGCTGACCATGGTCTACGGGCTGGGCGGCGTGCTCAACCTCGCCTACGGGCAGATGGCGGTGGTCTCGGCAATGGTCGTCGTGCTCTCGATGGAAGCGGGGCTGGGCCCGATCCCGGCCGTGGTGGTCGGTCTGGTGGCGGGGGGACTTCTGGGGCTCTTGCTCGACCTGACAATCCTGCGTCCTGTCTATCGGCTCCACGGCGAGGCCAGGGTCCTGCTCAGCCTTCTCCTTACCCTGGGCCTGGCCTTCATGGTCGACGGATTCCTCAGCTGGCGATATCCCACAAAGGCTCTCACCCTCCGCATAGGGGGTGGCCCGGTGGAGCTCTTGGGAGTGAGGATGGTGAGGGGCGGGGTGGTGGCCTCGGTCATAACCATCCTGGTCCTCGGTGGGCTGCTTCTCTTCTTCCGCAAGACCACCCTCGGTCGTGCGGTGAGATCGGTGATCGAGGACGAGGAAGGAGCTCGCCTGGTGGGCGTCGATCCCCAGCGGATGCTTCGCCTCATCCTGATCCTCACCGGCGTCCTTGCCGCGTTGGTGGCGGTGACCCGGTCGCTGGTGACCCCGGTCTCGGTCACGGCAGGCTTCGAGCTCACGGTGTCGGCCCTGATCGTGACCGTGGTGGGCGGGCTGGGGAGTGTCGGCGGCGCCATCCTCGCCGGGCTCATCCTGGGGATGATCAGCACCGTCGCCGCCTCCTCCATCGGCACCGTTCTCTCGCTGATCATCCTGCTGGTCGCAGCGGCTGTGACCATCCTCATCCGGCCTTCGGGTCTCCTTGGAGTCGAGGAATGATCGAGGGTTACACCGAGGGAACCGGGACCGCGGTCGTCGGGGGTACGGAGCGACGGGCCTCGCGCTCGCTCGTGGCGCTCCTCGGGCCGGTCGCCCTGGTCGGGGCGTTGCTGTCTCTCGTCCCTCTCTGGCTCGGGGACTCCCGGGTGATGATGGGTGTCGCCGTGCTCGGGCTGACCTTCGCCTGCTACGCCGTCGGCTTCAACCTGATCTTCGGCAGCACAGGGCAGCTGTTCCTCTGTGTCGGCGCCCTGGCGGGGATAGGGGGATATGGATCGGCCATCTTCGCCGACAAGGTGGGGCTGCCGATTCTGGCCAGCATGCTGCTGGCGACATTGGCATCCAGTCTCATTGGTGGCCTGCTCAGCTGGATCGCGGTGCGCCGGTCACTCGGCGTGATATTCACCGGGATCATCACGCTGATCTTCTCGCTGGTGTTCGGCAACCTCGTGCTCGGGGCGGCGGGCATCACCGGGGGGGACGGCGGTTTTCACATCCAGGCGGGAGCGGACACATTCCTGCGGCAGACGATCCCGCCCTATTACCTGATGTTGGCCCTGTTGCTCGTCTTCGTGTTGTCCCACGGCCTGTTGCGGCGGTCTCATGTCGGCTGGGCCTTTCGGGCCCTGCGTGACGACGAGGTCGCTGCCGAGCTGGCCGGGGTCGATGTGTCTCGCTACCGCGTCTATGCCGCCGTCATCGGCGCTGCAATGCTTGGACTGAGCGGATCGCTCTTCGCATTCACCGAGGGGACCATCAGCCCCACCACGTACGGGTTCGCCCAGGTGGACGTGGAGACCATGGTCATGCTGGCCTTCGGCGGGATCGGCAGTCTCTTCGGGCCCGTCCTGGGCGCAGCCGTCTTCACCGTCATCGACGAGCTGATCCAGGGTCTGGGCCAGCTCCGCCTGCTGGTCTACGGGGCGCTCATCATCGCCCTCTTCTTGTGGGTGCCGCGGGGGATCATCCCCACCCTGGGAGACCTGATGCGACGACGACAGGAATGACCTGAAAGGAGGGCGGATGCGCTCGAACCGCGACATCGCCCAGCTCGGCTACGTCGAGCTCTACACGCCGACCTTCGAGGAGAGCACCCGTTTCTTCACCGATGTCCTCTCCATGACCCCCGTGGAAACCTCCGGTGACAGCGTTTGTCTCCGCACCTGGGACGACTACGAGCGGTTCAGCCTCAGGCTCACGGCCAGGCGCGAGGCAGGGTTGGGGCGCATTGGTGTCCGTGCGGTCGACGAAGCGGCTCTGCGGCGGCGGGTGGAGGAGATCGAGGCCACCGGTCTGGGCAAGGGATGGGTCGATGGCCAGCCGGGCCGCGGGGCGACCTATGCATTCGCCGACCCCGACGGTCACGATTGGGAGATGTATTTCGAGTCGGAGCGGTTCCTCGCACCGGAGACCTCGCGACCCGCCCTCAAGAACCAGGCCCAGCGAAGGCCCAGCCACGGGATCGGGGTGCGCCGCCTCGACCACGTCAACTTCCTCGCGGCCGATGTCGAGGCCAATCGAGACTTCGTGGTCCCGGTCCTCGGCGCCATGCCCACCGAGCAGGTCCAGCTCGACAGTGGCTCGATCGCCGCCCTCTGGATGACCTTCTCCAACAAGGGCTACGACGTGGTGTACACCAACGACTGGACCGGGTCCACCGGCCGCCTACACCACGTCGCGTTCGCGGTCGACCAGCGTGAGGACATCCTCCGGGGCGCCGACACCTTCCTCGAGCACGGTGTGTTCATCGAGACCGGGCCGCACAAACATGCCATCCAGCAGACCTTCTTCCTCTACGTCTGGGAGCCGGGCGGGAACCGGGTCGAAATCGTCAACGCCGGCGCCCGTCTCGTCCTGACGCCCGACTGGGAGCTGATCACCTGGACCGAGGCCGAACGCTCCAAAGGACAGGCGTGGGGTCTGAAGACGATCGAGTCGTTCCACACGCACGGGACACCCCCGGTCTCCGAGCCGTGACCCAGGTCGGCCGTTTCTTCGACTCCCGCGCTGCCTACCTGCTCTTCAGCACGGCCACCAACGAGAAGCCGGTGGTAGCAGGTCGAATCGGGGAGGAGCTGGACAAGATCGCACCCGGCGAGAAGGCCCTCCAGGTCCTCGACGCGGGGATGGGGGACGCGACGGTCCTCACCGAGCTCATGCGCCGTCTCCATCGTGCCTTCACCCACATCCCGTGGCTGATCGTCGGCAAGGAGATCAGCCTCGAGGACGTGCGGCTCTCGCTGGACAAGGTGGCCGACCGGCTACTCGAGCACCCGGAGATGGTCTTCGTCGTCACCAACATGTCGTACCGGGAAGCGCCCCACCTCGTGCCCATGCGAGATGAGGCCAGAGCTGCGCTGAGCTGGACCACAGTGCCTCTCGAGGGGTCGACGGCCTTCGACTTCTCCCGCCAGATCAGGGACCTCTATCCGTCGCTCGTCGACGACTGGGCGGTTCGGACCAGCGAGAAGACCGGGAACCCGGTCTATGTCCGACCGTCGGTCTTGGTCCTCTACCGAAGGGACCGGGAGTTCATCCTGAGCGACATCATCCCCAAGCCAGAGACGCCGCTCGGCTCGGGCTACCAGCTGATCATCGCATCACAGCCCTATCGCGCCCGGACATCGGTCGATCAGAAGATGAGCACGGTCGTGGCTCCCCTGGCCAGAGCCCTGGCCCCGAGGGGACGGATGGTCGTGGTCCACTCCCACGGGAACGATCCGGGTCTCGAGATCATTCGCGGCGTGTGGCCCGATGAAGACCCGTTCCAGACCAACCGACATGTCCTGGCCGACGCGGCCCGGGACCACTTCGTCGAACCGGGTGACGACGAGCTGTCTTTCGAACCCATCACCGACGAGGAAGCCATCATCCGCTATCAGCTCCACGCCATGCCGTCCGACGTCCAGGAGCACATCGGCACCTCGCTCATCGTCGCCGCATGGAATGCAGCGGCGTATGTCGCCCAGATCGACGAAGAACGACTCTCGGAGGCCCTGAGCTCGGGTCGGTATGTCCCGGCGACGAGAAGGATCATCCAGCAGTACGAGGGGGTGTGGTTCAACGACGAGGCCTTCGTGATAACGCGTGCCGGCCCGCCGATAGCCCCGGCCTGACCGGGCGCTCGTGTCGGCCTACGCTGCGGATGGCCGTTGAAAAAGGAGATCACATGACCGATCGACCACCATTCCGGGCAGACCACGTGGGCAGCTTCCTGCGGCCCAAGACCGTGGTCGACGCTCGGGCCCAGCGAGCCGAGGGTGACATCGGCCCGGAGGAGCTGAGAGAGGTCGAGGACGAGGCGATCGCCGAGGTCGTGCGTCAGCAGGAGGACGTCGGGCTCAGGGGCATCACCGATGGCGAGTTCCGCCGCTTCATGTTCCACGTCGACTTCCTCGAGCAGCTCGACGGTGTGACCGTGACGGAGGGCAATTTCCTGGCCAGATTCCACCGTCTCGACGGGTCCGAGATCGAGTTCTCGCCACCGACCATGGGCGTGGACGGCCCGATCCGTCATGCCCGGCCCATCCAAGGGGCGGATTTCGATTACCTCGCATCGCAGGTGACCAGGACCCCCAAGGTGTCGATCCCGGCCCCGTCCATGCTGCATTTCCGTGGTGGACGTCAGGGGATCAGCGAGGAGGTCTACCCCGACCTGGACCAGTTCTTCGACGACCTCACCGCGGCCTATCGGGACGAGATCGCCGACCTGGCCTCGCGTGGGGCCCGGTACATCCAGATGGACGACACCAACCTCGCCTATCTCTGTGACCCCGAGGTGCGGGAGCGGACCGCCGCCCGGGGCGACGACCCCGACGACCTGACCCGGCTCTACAGCCGTCTGATCACCGATGCCTTCGCCGGGCGCCCCGATGACATGGTGGCCGCGGTCCATCTCTGCCGGGGCAACTTCCAGAGCGCCTGGGTGACCAAGGGCGGGTATGAGCCGGTGGCGGAGATCCTGTTCAACGAGATGGATGTGGACGCCTTCTTCCTCGAGTACGACGACGAGCGCTCCGGCGACTTCGCCCCGCTCCGTTTCATGCCCGCAGACAAGACGGTCGTGCTCGGGTTGATGAGCTCGAAGGTGCCCGATGTCGAAGATGCCGACGAGGTCAAGAAGCGAATCGACGAGGCGGCGCAATACGTGCCCCTGGACCAACTCGCCCTCAGCCATCAGTGCGGCTTCTCGTCGACGGCACACGGCAACAAGCTCGACCACGACGACCAGTGGCGGAAGCTGGCCCGCACCGTCGAGGTGGCCCGCGATGTCTGGGGTTATTGACGTCTGGGGCCATTGACGCCCGGATGGTGAACCGCGGACGCTGGATTTCGTGAGCGGGCCAGGCTGACGACTGACTGACCGGTCGGTTAGGATCGGTCGGCATTGATCGACTTTCAGACCGATCCGACCCGATATCGCCACTGGCGTCTCCGCGTCGAGCCGCCGATCGCCTATCTGGACATGGATGTCGACCCCGACGGGGGGCTGCACGAGGGGTACGAGATGAAGCTGAACTCGTACGACCTGGGTGTCGACATCGAGCTGGCCGATGCGGTGCAGCGACTCCGCTTCGAGCATCCAGAGGTGGGGGCGGTGATCATCGGCTCTCTCAACGAGCGAGTCTTCTGTGCCGGGGCCAACATCGGCATGCTCGCTTTGGCGGCTCACCCGCTCAAGGTCAACTTCTGCAAGTTCACCAACGAGACCCGTAACTCGATCGAAGACGCCAGCGCCAACTCCGGGCAGCGATATATCGCCGCGGTCAAGGGCAACGCCGCCGGAGGCGGATACGAGCTCGTCCTCGCCACCGACCACATCATGCTGGTGGACGACGGGAGCTCCTCGGTCGCCTTGCCCGAAGTGCCCCTTCTCGGGGTTCTCCCCGGGACCGGGGGGCTGACCCGGCTGGTAGACAAGCGGCACGTGCGCCGGGACCGCGCCGATGTCTTCTGTACCGTCGAGGAGGGGATCAAAGGCAAACGCGCGTTGGAGTGGCGGCTCGTCGACGAGCTCGTCCCCTCGTCGACTTTCGAGGAGACCGTGCGGGCCCGGGCGGTGGAGGCGGCGGAGGCCACCGATCGGCCGACCACCGCGCCCGGTGTGGAGCTGAGCCCACTCCAGCGCGTGATCGATGACGCCGGTCTCACCTACAGCTCGCTCCGGGTCGAGATCGACCGGGCGGGGCGCACGGCCACCGTGGTCGTCCTCGGGCCTGACGGCCCTCCCGCCGAAGGGGCCGGGTTCTGGCCCCTCCGCCTCGCTCGTGAGCTGGATGACGCCCTCCTTCATCTCCGGGTCAATGAGCTCGAGATCGGAACACTGATCTTGCGCAGCCAGGGAGATGCCAACCTGGTCGAGCGCTACGACCGGCTCCTGGTCGACCAGGAAGGCGACTGGTTCCGACGGGAGGTCGCCCTCTACTGGAAACGGTTGCTCAAGCGGGTCGAGGCGACCTCCCGGACCACGATCTGCCTGGTCGAGCCCGGGAGTTGCTTCCTCGGGTTCCTCGCCGAATTGATCCTGGCCGCCGACCGGAGCTACATGCTGGAGGGCACGAGAGATGACGGGGACGATGAGGCCATGGTCACGCTCACCGGGGCCTCCGCCGGGCCGCTTCCGATGGCCAACGGCCTGACCAGGCTCGAGACCCGATTCTGGGGCGACGCAGCCGGACTCGAGAAGGCCACGAGTGTGATCGGCCGGCACCTCGATGCGGCTGCGGCCTACGACGCCGGCCTGGTCACCGATGTGATGGATGAGATCGACTGGGATGACGAGTTGCGGGTGATGCTCGAGGAGCGGGCTGGGTTCTCTCCCGACAGCCTGACCGGGATGGAGGCCAACTTGCGATTCCCGGGCCCGGAGACCATGGAGACCAAGATCTTCGGGCGGCTCACCGCCTGGCAGAACTGGGTCTTCCAGCGTCCCAACGCCTCAGGTGAGACCGGGGCGCTCCGCCGCTACGGGACCGGGCTCCGTCCCGACTACGACCAGAGGAGGGTGTGATGACCACCGAGACGGTCGACTACGACCTCTTGATCCCCAACAACGTCGGTTTGGCCGGCGATCCCAAGCTGCGTCGCGCCCTCGAGCAGTGGCATCCCGGCTACATCGACTGGTGGATGTCCATGGGGCCTGACGGTTTCCAGATGGCCGACGTGTGGCTGCGGACCGCCATCAGCGTCGAGAAGGAGGGGTGGGCCAAGTTCGACTACGTGAAGATGCCCGAGTACCGGTGGGGGATACTGCTCGCCCCCGAGGTCGAGAATCGGACCATCCCGTGCGGCGAGCACGTCGGGGAGCCGGTGTGGACCGAGGTACCGGGGGCCTATCGGGCCATGCTGAGACGGCTCATCGTCATCCAGGGGGACACCGAGCCGGCGTCGGTCGAGCAGCAGCGGTTCCTCGGCTCCACCGCCCCATCGATCTACGACATGCGCAACCTGTTCCAGGTCAACGTGGAGGAGGGCCGCCATCTGTGGGCGATGGTCTACCTGCTGCAGAAGTACTTCGGGCGCGACGGGCGCGAAGAGGCCCAAGAGCTGCTGGAACGGCAGTCGGGCAGCGCCGACAAGCCACGAATGCTCGGCGCCTTCAACGAGGCAACCCCCGACTGGCTCTCCTTCTTCATGTTCACCTACTTCACCGACCGCGACGGGAAGATGCAGCTGGAGGCCCTGGCCCAATCGGGGTTCGACCCGCTCTCCCGCACCTGTCGCTTCATGCTCGCCGAGGAGGCTCATCACATGTTCGTGGGCTACACCGGGGTGAAGAGAATCGTGGAGCGCACCGCACAGGCCATGGCCGACGGCGGAGTCGAGGACCCTTATGACACAGAGGCCATCCGGCGTCTCGGGGTGATCGATCTCCCTGCGATACAACGCAAGACGAACCTGCACTTCTCGCTGACCCTCGACCTGTTCGGCTCCGAGGAGTCGACCAACGCGGCGAACTTCTTCAACGCGGGGGTCAAAGGACGATTCCACGAGGATCGGCTCGAAGACGACCATCGTCTGGTCGACTCCACCTATCCGGTGATGAGGACGGTCGACGGTGATCTGCGCCAGGTCGAGGTGCCGGCGCTCAACGCCCTGAATGCCCGGCTGAGGGATGACTTCATCGAAGACTGCCAGGCCGGGATCACCCGCTGGAACAACGAGATCGCCGAGCATGGCATCGACTTCGAGATCACCCTGCCCCATGTCGCCTTCAACCGCGCCATCGGGGAGTTCGGCGACATCTCGGTCACCCCCGACGGAAGCATCGTGGCCCGAGAGGACTTCGACGGTGGCCGGGGAGACTGGCTGCCCACCACCGAGGACCAGGCCTACATCGAGAGCCTGATGCAACCGCAACTGGTTCCTGGCGAGTTCGCCGGGTGGATCGCCCCTCCCTCCAGGGGGATCCAAGGCAAGCCCACCGACTTCGAGTACGTGAAGCTCCCATGACTCAGACCAGATCGCGGGGCCAGACCGAGGACCGACGCGCCGAAGTCATCCGCGCCGCCTACCGGGTGATGGCCCGGGACGGTGTGCACCGGGTCCCGCTCCAGCAGATCGCAGCCGAGGCCGGGGTCTCGAAGGGTCTTCTCATCTACCACTTCCAGACCAAGGACGGCCTGGTCCTGGCGGCACTGGAATGGGTACTGGAGACGACGGAGGCCCGGATCCGGGAACGTTTGGCCGGTTCATCTGACCCCGCAGAAGCGATCTCAACCGTGGTCGACGCCGTCTGGGTCGGGCCGGAGGCCAATCATGACTTCTTCCGGTTCTACATGGACGGGGTGGAGCATCAGGCCCGTTCCCCCGAGTTCGACGAGTTCGCCGACAAGGCGGCCTCGATCATGAACAGCTACTACCGCGAGGTGATCGTCGCCGGGATCCAGGCGGGGGTCCTGCGCGTCGAGGACCCGACGGCGGGGGCCATCCAGATGCGGGGGGTGATCGAGGGGATGTTCCTCCAGTGGGTCCAGACTTCCGACTGGCGCACCAACCACGGTGTCTATCGGGAGTGGTGCCGTCAGATCCTGCTCAAAGCCCTGGGCGCGGGAGATCCCGGCGGCTAGCACCGGGATCTCCGTCGGCCCGGCCGGGCGGCCCTGGGCGTGGCAGCACTGGCGCACTGGTCCTGGGTGTCCTCGCAGTGGTTCAGACGATGGCGCGGAACGATCTCTCCGGACCGGGAGGCGTGGAGACCACCGCCGGCGACGTGGTCTCGGTGGCCGAGCTCTGATCCGCCCGGGTTAACTTGGCTCAGGTGAACATCGACTCCCACCTATTCGTGATCTTCGGCGGCACGGGCGACCTCGCCGAGCGGAAACTGCTCCCGTCGCTCGTGCGTCTGATCAGGGATGAGGAGGCGGGGGACAGATGTGTGGTGCTCGGGGTGTCGAGACAGGACCTGGGGGACGCCGCGTATCGCGAGTGGGCAAAGAATGCCCTGCTCGAGTCGGGACTCGGCGAACCGGGTGTGGAGCGGTGGTGTGATGACAACCTGCACCATCAGGCACTGGCCGGGGATGCAGGCGGGTTCGAGGCTCTTCGGAAGCGGATCGAGTCGATCGAGGCCGAGCAGGGACTACCCGGCAATCGGGTCTTCTATCTCGCCATCCCGCCGGGGGCCTTCACACCGACCATCGAGGCACTTGGAGCCGCCGGCCTGAACCATGCCCCTGGTTGGGCGAGGGTGGTGGTGGAGAAGCCCTTCGGCACCGACCTCGAGTCGGCGCGTGCCCTCAACGACCTGCTCCTCTCCCAGTTCGACGAGAGCCAGATCTACCGGATCGACCATTATCTGGGCAAGGCCACCGTCCAGAACCTGCTCACCTTCAGGTTCACGAACCCGATGTTCGAGCGTCTGTGGAATCGAGATCGGGTGAGCCGGGTGGAGATCACCGTCGCCGAGGATCTCGGGATCGGCGGGCGGGCCGGCTACTACGAGCGGGCCGGGGTGGTGCGGGACATGGTGCAGAACCATCTCACCCAGCTCCTGGCCCTGGTGGCGATGGAGCCGCCCAACTTCTTCGAGGCCGATCACATCCGGGATGAGAAGGTCAAGGTGATCACAGCTGTAGCCCCGATCGACCCGGACGACGTGGTCTACGGGCGCTATGAGGCCGGGACACGGAACGGCCAGGGAGTCCCGGGATATCTCGACGAGGCGGGCGTCAGCCCCGACTCGACCACGCCCACGTTCGTGGGGCTCCGGCTCTACGTCGACTCATGGCGGTGGCAGGGCATCCCATTCCTGCTCAGGACGGGCAAGAGGCTGCCGCAGCGATCAACCCATATCACCGTCACGTTCCGGGAGCCGGCGTTGTGTGTCTTCCACGGGCGACGTGACGACTGTGTGCACGAGCCCGACGTGTTGCTCATCATCCTCGAGCCCGACGAGGGCTTCTCCTTGCGCTTCAACGTCAAGTCACCGGCCGAGGACACGACCATCGACACCCAGTCGCTCCACTTCCGCTACTCGGACGTCTACGGAAAGCTGCCCGACGCCTATCAGACATTGATCCTGGACATCCTCGAGGGCGAGCAGACGTTGTTCGTTCGGGCCGACGAGGTCGAGGCCTCGTGGAAGCTGTACGACCCCCTGTTGGAGCTCCCTCCCAAGTTGGTGGGCTATACCGCCGGCACCTGGGGGCCCCCGGAAATGGGTCAAGGCGTGCCGCTCGGGGCCTGACACACCCGGGACTTTCGGCCCTATTGATATTCTCCGTGGATTGGTTTGATTCGATGGCGGAGGGATCAAACCATGACGCAGACCAGCACCCGACGCTTCACCGAACCCGATCGGGCATCGGACCCGCCGCCACATCCCCATTACATGCTGGGGACTCTGATCGCCCTGGGGATCGTCGGCACACTGGTCGCCGTGGGCATCGGTGTCGCCTCTCTCATGATCACAGCGAACCGGAACTCGGTCGACGACGCCCTGGTAGCCGAGAAGGTCGACACCTATCTGGGCACGGGCGCGGCTGGTTCAGCCTCCGAACTGCCCGATGACGTGCTGCCAGCTCTCGTTCCCAAAGGTGAGCTCTCGCCCGTTCCCGCCGACGAGGTCAATGTTGCTGTCGCCCCCGAGATGCCCGCGCCGTCGAACCGCGCAGACCAGGCGATCGTCGAGGTCCATTTCGAGGTGGTCGAAGGAATCTCGGTCATCGACCCGGTCACAGGTGTGGAGACGGAGACTTGGGGTTACCGGATGGTCGACGGGCCGGACGGCCTGGTGGTCGGGACCCCGGGGCCTGTCATCCGGGCCAGGGTCGGCGACATCCTCAGATTCACGATCACGAACCCCGCCACCAGTCACAACCCGCACAACGTCGACTTCCACTCGGTGACCGGTCAGGGGGGCGGGGCCGAAGCCACCACCGTCGCCCCTGGGGAGACCAAGACGATCGAGGCCCGTCTCCTCTATCCGGGATTCTTCATGTATCACTGTGCCTACGGGGACATTCCAGCGCACATCTCGCACGGGATGTTCGGTGGGATCCTGGTCGACCCGGAAACACCGTTGCCCCAGGTGGACCACGAGTGGTACATGGTGCAGTCCGAGTACTACGTCGATGGTCGGGAGCCAGGAGAAGTGGCTTTCGATCGGGTGGCGGTGACCGACGAGAGCCCTGAATACGTCGTCTTCAACGGTGCGGTCGGGGCGTTGACCGGTGACAACGCACTTCAGATGGCCGTGAACGAGCGAGCGAGGATCTTCTTCATCAACGCCGGCCTGAACCTCGACTCCAACTTCCACCCCATCGGCTCGCACTGGGACAAGGTCTATCAGGAGGCAGCACTCCTCAACAGCCCACTCCGCGGCTCGCAGACGACGCTGGTTCCGGCCGGTGGCGGGACCGTCGTCGAGCTCATCGGTCAGGTTCCCTCCACGATCGTGCTGGTCGACCACGCTCTGGCCCGCGCGGTGGACAAGGGCGCGATCGGCCAGATAGTGATCTCGGGTGCGGAGAACGCCGAGATCTTCGAGGACATCACGGGTAGTGGAGAGCCTGCGACGGGCGGGCATGAGATGACCACTTCCACGGTCGCTGGTGGGGCCGGGGAGAGCGTTTCCATCGTCCCCGGCGCCTGGAGCCCCCAGGACATGGATTCTCCCGACGAGTTCGCCGAGACCGAGGACCCGGCCGATTACTCGGTCAACGTGCTCACGGTGACGGTCGGGACCACGGTGACCTGGACCAACGACGACGAAGGGCAGATGCACACGGTCACGGCTGCGGACGGGTCGTTCGATTCGGGCTTCCTGGAGACCGGGGACACCTTCAGCTACACGTTCGAGGATCCTGGTGAGTTCGAGTACGTGTGCACCCCGCACCCGTGGATGCAGGCCAAGGTGATCGTCGAGTCTTAGGAGAGAAATCCTTCGATCTGATCCCTGTCTGGCGTCTCGACAGCGAAGCCACACCAGTCGCAAAGGGGGTATGCCGGCCGTCACACCTAGCTTTGGATGGTGGTTTCCAAGGTGACATCGCTCGATGAGCCGTGGCGGAATGAAGCCGCCGAGGTGGCCGATGCACTCGCCACGGACCCTTCCCGGGGGTTGACGACGGAAGAGGCCGCCAGGCGGCTTGCCCAACACGGGGCCAACCGTCTCGACTCGGCGGCACCGGTTCCGGGCTGGCGGAGGTTCCTCTCCCAGTTTCAGGATCCCCTGATCTACCTCCTGCTGGGTGCGATCGTCGTCTCGCTGGTGGCCTGGTTGGTCGAGGGCGCCGAGGAGTTCCCCTTCGAGGTCGTGGTCATCGCAGTGATCGTGTTCCTCAATGCGCTGTTGGGCTATGTGCAGGAGGCGCGGGCAGAGCAGGCGGTGGCAGCTCTCCAGCGGATGGCAGCTGCCACCGCCGGAGTCCTCAGGGATGGTCGCGAGCAGCGGATTCCCGCCACCGACGTCGTGCCGGGGGACTTGCTGCTGCTGTCTGAGGGCGATGCCGTCGCCGCCGACGCCCGTCTCCTGGAGGCGGCAACCCTCATGGTGGCCGAGGCGCCCTTGACCGGGGAGAGCGAGCCTGTGACCAAGCAAGTGGCGGCCTTGTCCGAGCCGGCTGGTCTCGCCGACAGGATCAACATGGTGTTCGACGGGACGGCGGTGGCCAGGGGCCGGGGCACGGCAGTGGTCACCGCAACCGGTATGCGCTCCGAGATGGGTCAGATCGCCAGGCTCCTCGGGGAGACGGAGGAGGAGAGAACCCCGCTGCAGCGCGAGGTCGATGGGATCGGCCGGGCCCTGGGTTGGGCTGTTTTGCTGATCGCCGTGATCGTCGTCGCGGCGATCGTGATCAGGAGTGGGGTGTCCGGGGCGTCCGATGTCGTGGACGTCATGCTGCTCGGGGTGTCGCTCGCAGTGGCGGCCGTTCCCGAGGGCCTGCCCGCAATCCTGTCGGTGGTCCTGGCCCTGGGTGTGCAGAGGATGGCTCAACAGAACGCGATAGTGAAGCGATTGTCGTCGGTGGAGACCCTCGGGTCCGCTTCGGTGGTTTGCTCCGACAAGACCGGGACCCTCACCAAGAGCGAGATGACCATCGTCTCGGTGGTGACACCATCGGGTCGAGTGGAGATCACCGGGAGCGGTTATGAGCCCGAAGGCGGGCTGACCAGGGGCGGGAGGACGGTAGAGGACCGGGCTCTGGTCGACGAGGTGTCGCTCGTGCTGATGGGGGGCAGCCTGGCCAACGACGCAGTCCTTCGCGAAGAGGACGAGGGCTGGTCCGTCCAGGGGGACCCCACCGAGGCCGCCTTCCTGGTGGCGGAGGCCAAACTGGGCATGGCTCACTCACGTCACGCCAGATTCGACCGCATTGGCGAGATCCCCTTCACCTCTGAGCGCAAACTGATGACCGCCCTCGCCGTCGACGCCGATCGCGACGGCCGGGTGGACGTCGTGACCAAGGGTGCTCCCGACGTGCTGCTGGAACTCTGCACCCGGGAGCGGGTGACAGGAGAGGAGCGGGCGCTGACCCCGTCGAGACGCGATGAGATCATGTCGACGGTCGACGATCTGGCCGACCAGGCGCTTCGAACCCTCGCCGTTGGCTATCGACTCCTGCCTGACAAGGAGAAGCCACCCGAGACGGAGGACACAGAGAGCGACCTGGTCTACCTGGGAGTGGTGGGGATCATCGACCCGCCCCGACCGGAGGCGAAGGAGGCGATAGCGGAGGCGGCGTCGGCCGGGATTCGCATCATGATGATCACGGGGGACCATCCCCGGACCGCGGCGAAGATCGCAGCCGAGTTGGGGATCGTCGAGGAAGGGGCTCGTGTTTTGACGGGCCTCGAGATCGAAGATCTCGATGAGGCGGGGATCGAGGAAGTGGTGAAAGACGTGTCGGTGTACGCCCGGGTGGCGCCGGAGCACAAGCTCCGCATCGTCGACGCCCTCCAGGCCGATCATCAGATCGTCGCCATGACAGGCGATGGGGTCAACGACGCACCCGCGCTCAAGTCGGCTGACATCGGGGTGGCGATGGGCGTCACCGGGACCGATGTCACCAAGGAAGCCGCCGACATGGTCCTGGCGGACGACAACTTCGCGACGATCATCGCTGCGGTACGGGAGGGGCGTGCCATCTTCGGCAACATTCGCCGGTTCCTTCGCTTCTTGCTCTCATCGAACATCGGTGAGGTCATGACGATGTTCCTGGGCGTGGTGCTGGCCGGTGTCATCGGGCTCGATATGGCGGACGAGGGACTGGCGGTGCCGCTCCTCGCCACGCAGATCCTCTGGATCAACCTGCTCACCGACACGGGCCCGGCCCTCGCCCTCGGTGTCGACCCCCCTCAGGCCGGCATCATGTCGCGACCGCCACGAGGCTTCACCGATCGCATCATCGATCGACGCATGTGGATCGGGATCCTCTGGATTGGCTCGCTGATGACACTGGTGACTCTCGCCGCGCTCGACCTACGCCTGGAGGGTGGTCTCATCCCCGGTTCGGGAGGCATCGTCGAAGCGCGGACCATGGCCTTCACCACGCTGGTCCTCGCGCAACTGTTCAACTGTCTCTGTGCCCGTTCCGATCGGGACTCCGCCTTCCGTCACCTGTTCACCAACCCTCTGCTCTGGGCCGCGATCGCGTTGTCCGTGGTTCTCCAAGTGGCGGTGGTGCAACTTCCGTTTCTCAATCGGGCGTTCGACACCACCCCGTTGTCATCGACCGATTGGCTCATCTGCATCGCCCTGGCCTCACTGGTCCTCTGGTTCGACGAGATTAGGAAGCTGGTGCTGCGCAGGCTGGAGCGCTAGACAGCGGCGGTCTGCACCGAGATGGTGGAGGACGGGTGCAACTCGAATTCCACCCGAGAACCCGGAGTCAGGGCCAGCGGCGGCACCACCGACCCGCAGATCACTACCTCGCCCCGCTTCATCACCACGTCGTGGCCGCCGAGCAGAGAAGCGAGGTGGGTGACGACTTCGACCACCCTTCCGGTCAATGCCTCCAACGCGTCGGTCCGGCCATTCTCCCGACCGTCGAGCCGCACCCTGGCCTCCAGCCCGGCGAGATCAGCTCCCGCTCGGCTCGGGTCGGACGGGCCGAGGACGACACCGCGGTGGAAGATGTTGCCGGCCAGGATCTCCTCGACCAGCTCGGGCGGCGGGTCGATGTCGGCAAGTTCGATGGCAGGTCCGATCGAGGATATGGCGGCTCGCGTCGTGGTCACATCGACCGGTGGGACGAGGTCCGACCCGAGGACCACGGCCAGCTCGGGCTCGGCCACCGCCCGTGCCCACGAGGACACGTCGACCGTGCCGTCGTCCGGGATGATCGAGGCATCGGTGAGGAATCCGACCAGCGGTCCCTCCAGACCGAACGTCTCCAGCCAGTCCGGGGCGCCGAACCCGGCCTTCCAGCCGAGCGGCTTGGCTCCGCCGGCGAGGAGAGCAGCTCGTGTCTCCAGCTGACGTTCCAGGCCCCGGGCCACGGCGGAGTGGGTCATTCGGGCAACTCGTACCCGGCCGTCTCCAGCGAGCCCGCCCCGCTCCATCCCCACACCAGGGTCACATCGACGTCGCCCGTGTTGTTGAAGCCATGCCAGTGACCGCGTCTCGTGAACAGCACATCGCCTTCTCGGGCCGGCTGGTCCTCGTCGTCGGTGTACACCATTCCCTGTCCAGAGAGCACGACGAAGAACTCGTCGGCGTTGGGATGACGGTGGCGGTCGTGTCGGGCGCCCGGGCGAAGGACGGTCCAGCCGAGGAGCAGGTCATCGGTACCGGCGTGAGCCTGATCGACGAGGAACTGGACCTGCATGTCAACCCACCCTTCGTCGCGGCGAAGCCCCGCTTCGATGGGGACATCGTGTCTGTTGACCCGGAATCGGCCGCTCATGCCACCCCACCCAGTGTCCGGTATGCGTCGAAGACGGTCACGAAGTCCCGGTGGCTCAGACCGAGGCCATGACAGGCATTGAGCATCTCGTTGGCGGCCGCGGCCAGTGGCACCGGGCTGCCCTGTCGACGCCCCAGGTCCAGGGCGAGCAGCATGTCCTTCTGTTGCAGGGTCACGTCGGCCAGTGGCTTGTCCGGCATGCCCCCCTCGAGGATGAAAGGCCCCCTGTATCCCATCACCGGAGAGGCGACCACGCTCTTCAGCATGGCGTCCACGGCCACGGCACGATCGACCCCTCCCTTCTCGGCGAGCGCGACCGCCTCGCTGAACGCGACCATCTCGACGATGAGACAGAGGTTGATCGCCACCTTCATCTGCATGGCCATCCCGCTCGCCCCGATGTAGGTGACGGTGGGCCCGATCGCCTCCAGCACCGGCCTGATCCGGTCGAAGGCATCGCGATCGCCGCCGACCATCACCGAGGCCTTGTCCTGTTGCAGCGAGATGGGGCTCCCGGAGAGGGGGGCGTCGAGCATGATGCGACCTGCTTCGGCGAATGTGGCGCCGATCCGGCGTGACGCGTCAGGGTCGATGGTGCTCATGTCCGCATACACCGCCTCGAGGCCCAGACCCGAGATGACTCCGTCGTCACCGAGGGCTACCGCTTCCACCGCCCTGGCGTCGGTCACGATCGACAGGACGAGCCCGGAGGCTCGGGCCACTTCTCGCGGCGTGTCGGCCCACTCCATACCGAGCTCGAGCAGAGGACGGGCCTTCTCCGGTGACCGGTTCCATCCTGTCACGTGATGCCCGGCGTCGACAAGACGGGGCACGATGCCCTGGCCCATGTCACCCAGGCCGATGAAGCCAACTCTCAAGGGTCCTCCCGGCAATCGATTGCGCCACAAGACGTGGCTGGGAGTGGACGGGCCGCCATCGGAGGTATAGCCTGCTGGCCCCTAGTTTGGGCCGCGCATGCAGTTCGGAGTGTTCAGCGTCGGCGACGTCACCACCGACCCCACCACGGGCACCACGCCGACGGAGCACGAGCGGATCAAGGCGACGATCGAGATCGCCAAGAAGGCCGAAGAGGTCGGCCT
>JAICNB010000004.1 GCA_025928935.1 Acidimicrobiia bacterium | reverse complement strand
GAGTTCTTCGCTGTCGAACGCACCGACCGCCCATCAGCCAATGCCAACAGCGCCTTCGCCTGCACGACCTGCCGATGCGGCAACACCGACGACCGAGCCATCGGTCCAACTCCACCCGAGCCCCCGCCGGCACCTCCATGACCTGAACCATGCCAGAGTCAACTAATTCAGCGACGGACCACTAGGCAACCGGCAGTGCGCTGTCGTCGAGGGTGGCGATGTACTCGGCGTTCGGGCCGGACACGAGCTCGGCGGTGATGATCAGACGCTCCCGCGCCGAGTACTTCGGGTTGCACGTTGTCAGAGTCAACCAGCCCCCATCCCTGTCCTCGGTGACCCAGACGTCGCTGGGGGCGACGATGAATGAATCACGCACCTCGTAGACATGTGTCCCGATGCCGGTGTCGACTTCGATCAGATCGCCGGGCACGAGCAGGTCGAAATCGTGGAAGGGGCGCCCATGCGTCGTCCTGTGCCCCGAGATGACCGAGTTCCCAGGCTGGCCGGGCAACGCGGTGCCCGGCATGTGGCCGGGGCCCTTTGCCAGCGTCTCGGTGGCCACGCCCTCGAACACGACTGCCTCCAGACCCACTTTCGGCACCCGCAGCATGGCGAAACCTGTGTCATCGGCCGGGGCATCCTCCAGAACGCGCTCGACCACCACCTCGTCCTCGACAACCACCTCTTCGATCTCGGGCGGCAATTCGGCCGCCTCGTCGAATCGGGTCTCGAGATGGCTCACTGCCTCGTGCTGGACGCGTGCGTTGACCAGATCGGTGCCGAAGAGCAGCCAGCCCACGTAGCCGAACATGTAGAGGCCGGTCCAGATGAGTGTCCACCCGAGGATCTCCGCGGCACGTCTGCCCCGTTTCCCTGCCCTGGGCGCCGTGGCAACGTCCGCTTGCCCTAAACCCATCTCGGCTCCCGCTTCTCCAGGAAAGCGGCGACCCCCTCCGCGGCGTCATCGCTCATGGCGACGGAGGTCAAACCGACCTGCAATCTGTCCAGGGCAGCATCGAAGTCGAGGTCGGCGATACCGTGATACGAGTCACGTCCGATCATGAGGGTGGCTGCGCTCTTCGACTGGAGCGCCGCCACGGTCTCGTCCACGGCCCGGTCGAGGTCGGCGCTCGACACCACCCGGGAGACAGCGCCGAGACGCTGAGCCTCGAAGGGGTCGATCACCCGACCAGTGAGCATCAGCTCGAGTGCCGCCTTCCTCGGCATCACCCTGACCAGGAGCGCCGAGATCATCATCGGCCACAGGCCGACTGCGACCTCGGTCGTGCCGAGCTTGGCGTCGTCGACGCAAATCGTCACGTCGCAGGCGATGGCGAGGCCGAACCCGCCCGCAAGGGCATGGCCGTTCACTCGCGCCACCGTGGGCTTGCCCCCGCGAATCATCAGGCGGAAGAGATCGGCCAAGATCCCCCGTTCCCGGTGGAGGCCGACAGCGTCGTCAACGAACGAGCTTGACAGGTCACCGCCCGCGGAGAACACGTCCCCTGCTCCCGTGTAGACCAGGACACGAACAGAACGATCGTCGAGGCCCTTCCCCGTTGCCTCGAGCAGGCCCTCCATGGTCGTCACCGATATCGGGTTGCGCCGCTCCGGGTCGGAGATGGTGATGGTCGCCCTACCCTCGTTCACTTCGTATTCGACCAAGCCTCACCCCTGCCATTGCCGGCATCTCACTTGACACCAGGTATTACCGTCGAAGCACATGCTATGGCTGGCCATCGTCCTGTTCATCGCCCTGGCTATGGCGGTTCTGCGCGGGGGCCGTCTCACCAACCTGGGTGACATCGAGCTCCGTTACTGGTGGCTTCTGCTCGTTGCGTTGGGGCTGCAGGTCGCGACTGCCTGGCTCCCCGACACGAGTTGGGCGGAAGGTCTCGGGCTGGCCATGGTGCTGATCTCCTATGTGTTGCTCATGGGACTGGTCCTCCTCAATCGCAGAAGCCCGGGGATGTGGCTGGCCGGTTTGGGGGTCCTCATGAACTTCACCGTGATCGCGATCAACGGAGGCATGCCCGTTCTCGCCGAGGCGGCCGAGGTCGCCAGCGGGTTCACCATCTCCGCGCCCGATCTTTCCGGCACCTACAAGCACGTGCTGCTCGACTCGAGCTCACATCTGACGGCCTTCGCCGACGTCATCCCTCTCCGGATTGGGGGTGTCGGCCAGGTGATCAGCCTGGGTGACGTCTTCCTCGCCGTCGGGTTGGGGCGGTTCCTGGAGTTCGAGCTACGACGACCCCGTCGCTATTTCAAGCGGGGCGCCCACGCCCAGCCCGGATCCGCGAGCAAGACCTAGCGGGGATCTCGTGTCGTGTGCACGCGCCACCTCACAGGTGGCCGGCTGCGCACAGGAGGCGAAGAGTCGGTTCAGACGCGGACCGGAGTGAGGACGCCCCGGGTCTCCAGGATCCTTCGCAAAGACGCAACAACCTCCGGGTCGAAGTCGTAGGCGGCGCCGCTGTGGAGCACCTCCAATGCCTGAAGCGGGGACAGGCCCTCCAGATGCACCTGCCAGTCGTATGCGGCCGCGACCTTGACGATGCGTGAGACGTCGGAAACCTCGGGGTCCGACTGCTCGCCAGGCTTGCGGTAAGGCTCGTACTGATGCCGGACATGGGTGGCGACCCGGCTCAGGTAAGGCGACTCGGCGATGATCTCCGAGCTCCACCGGGCGATGTCGTCGTTGGTGTACCCGTGGAGCACGATCTGGGGCTCGTTGAGGCTGACGCGCCCGATGTCGTGCATCAGCCCGGTGTACTCGACATCTTCGACTTCCACCGGTCCGAGCCCGATCTCCTTGGCGATCGTCGCCGCCAGATCCGTGGTCCGGTCGGCGTGGCCGTCGACCCCCAGTCCCGACACCTCCGGGATCCGTGCCAGGGCCCGGATGGTCTGTTTGTAGGTGACTTTCGTCTCCTGGAAGCGCAGGAAGGCGAGGTGGGCGAACGAGTAGGGCAGGGCGGCGATGGGAAGTGCCCACCAGCGGATGGTGGGCCAAAGCTCTCCGAACAGGCCCCCGGTCAGCGCGAGCCCGAGGAAGACGTTGAGATCGTGGATGAGCGATCGGGCCAGATAGCTCCGGGAGAGCTCTCTCTTGCCCACGACCAGCATCGCCCTGAGGAATACCTCCACCGCCATCCATGCCAGCAGGGCCACGCCGAAGGGGACCAGGTCCGCCCAACCACCGTTCATGTCGGTGAAAGGCCCTGTCCGGAGAGCGGCGTACACCGTGGCATAGGTCGCGTAACCGGCGAACCTCCGCACCAGGGTGGGCAGGAGGTCGTTGTGCTTCTCACCACGTGAGTAGCGGAGCGCCCAGACGATCGCCAGGCCCAGCCCATACACCGCGATCGAACCCGGGAGATCCACTTCGTCGGTTGGACCGAGGACCATGGGGACCGCGGCGGCAACGGCGAGGCCGACCGTGAACCGATTGCCCGAGTTCGAGACCGGGACGCTCACCATCGAGGCCAGGACCAGGGCGGTGACCGCCACCAGGATCGTCACCGGGTCGAGCGATGCCAGGGTGGCCGCGTAGAGACCGATGGCGGCGACGACGACGACGTACATCCAGGAGACGATCGCCAAGGCGCGCGGGCTCCAGCTAGCCACGGAGAGTCAGCTCCGGCTCCTCGGCGAGACGACGGGCCATCTCCTCGTCGTTCACGTGGGGTGCCCCCCAACGACGCCCGGTCTTTTCCAGGGCCTTCTCGAAGGCGTCCACCACGTCGGGGTGGAACTGTCCGCCCGCGTGCACCCTCAGCTCCGAGATCGCGTATTGCTGGGAGAGCGCCATCCTGTACGACCGGGCCGAGGTCATGGCGTCGAAGGCATCAGCCACAGCCACGATGCAGGCCTCCAGCTTGGGTGAGTCACCGTGAGTGTGCCCGCTCCCCCCGTACCCGCTCCCGTCGAAGTTGCTGTGGTGCCCCGAGGCGATCTCCACCATCGGCTGGAGGAAGTCCACCTCGGCCAGAATCTCCTCGACCAGCTGAGCATGGGCCTTCATGTCGGCGTACTCGTCTTCGTCGAGACGTCCCCGCTTCCGGATCAGCTCGGTCGGGACCGCCAGCTTGCCCAGGTCGTGGATCAGCGCCGACCAGCGCAGGGTCTCCAGCTGGGTCCCGTTGAAGCCCATCTCCTCGCCGATCATCTGGGCGAAGAAGGCGACACGCTCGGTATGGCCGCGGGTGTACATGTCCTTGGCCTCGAGGGTCTTGACGAATCCACGGATCGACCCGATGTGTGACTCGCGGAGCTGGGCGAAGGCGTACAGCGACATGTGGCCGATGGCGTACACGCCGACGATGAAGACGATGATGGCTTGGCCCCCGGCGATCAGGAAGGCGGCGCCGATGAGACCACCGACCAGCCCCATTGCGACCTGTCCCCCGAAGAGGATCGGCATCTGTGACCAGGGCTCGAGATTGTCCCGTCCGAAGACGACCTTGACAGCATGACGGACCAGGACCGTCTGCACCGTGGTGTAGGCCAGGGCGGCCAGCGCCGACACCCATAGGACGTGGATGAGGGATCCGGCGGTGATTCGGGTCCCATCGAGGTTCACATCGAGGATCCACCCCGACACGGCGCAGGCGGTGACGATCTGCCCGAAGTTGGCCACCGGCTGGAACCAGCGCTTCTCCTTGAAGTCGAGCGGAGTGAACAGCGCCAGGGCACCCATGAGGGCGAGCCCGAACATGGCGTCGGAGCCAGGGCTCATCGCCATTATGACCCCAGCGCTCATCGCCACCATCACCGATGAGGACTGCAGCATCCGGTCGTTGACTTCGACGGCGAAGAACTCGAGGAGGATGAAGAGGACTGCGAAAGGGAACCAGTAGAGCCAGTTGGGCATATCGGACACGACGAACGAGCCGACCAGGGCGAACGCACCCATCAGGGAGTAGGGCACAGCGATGCGCAGCCTGCGCTGCACGGTGGGCCGGAGACGTCCGAACCATCCCCGCAACGGTCTTGTCCTACCTAGCCTCATGAGCCCCTTTTATCTGACATGTCGTGACGTCTTTGGTGAGCCGGCGCCGTTGATCAGCCGATCCGGGTGCCGGCGAGCACTGACTCCAGGCTCGCGACACAGTGGAGATTACGGGCCAGATATGCCTTCATCATGGGCGCTCACCTGTTTGGTGCCGTTATTCCACCGACGTTGTGTGCCGGTGTTTGACGATCCGCTCCGCTATTGGATCGATGGGCGTCCGTACCAAAGGCCGACGTCTGACGCCGGTCTCACCTCTTTTTCCCCGGCAAGAAACCTGACGGGGAACCTTTTCACATGTCAAAAGGCCCCTGACTTCGCCCGCCATAGGCCGGACAGACGGGGTCAAAGACCTCGGCTGCCCCACGTTGCCCGGTTGTTTGCCTTCCAGCCAAGGCAAATCTAGAGCCTCGGCCAACCCTGAACAAGAGGAAATGGCAGGTTATGGCTGACCACTGGAGCGCCGAACTGTACGCTGGCGGTCATGGACCTGCTCGCCCTCCAGGAGAAAATCAGCCGAATCGACGGTGTCGAGGCTGCCAGGATCGTCGCAGGGAACGGGCATATCGAAGAGATCCACGTTCTCGCCCGGCGCAACAAGCCCGCCAAGCAGGTGGTTCGGGACGTGCAGTCGCTCAGCCAGGCACTCTTCGGCGAGGAGATAGACCGCAGAGTGGTTTCGGTGGTCCAGCTGGCGGACTCGGACCTGGGAACGGGTTTTCGCCCCGCCCTCATCGACGTCGGCGAGGTTCTCGACGGCTCCCGGGCCGAGGTCTCGGTCAGCCTTCGTTGGCAGAACGAGGTCTTCACCGGCATCGCCAAGGGGGCAGCCGCCATGTCGACCCGCCCCCGACAGATAGCCGAGGCGACCCTCGATGCCGTCCGGCAGGCCATACACCGTGATACCGCCCTCGCGGTTTCGTCGATGGAAATCCCCGCCTTGGGCGGACGGAAGGTGGCGGTGGCGCAAGTGGTCGTGGTCACCGAAGCGACCGAGCGTCATCTGATCGGGTGCGCATACGTCGAGGACGAGGAATCGAGAGCGGTGGTACGCGCCGTGCTCGACGCCCTGAACCGAGTCCTCCCCGACCTCAAGTCGCTCTGAACGGCGCCGTCGCCACTCCGCATCATCTCTCCACGGAGGCCGCCGCGTCCGTGCTGGGATCAGGCGGGAACGCGGTCGATGCCGCCATCGCTGCCGTTGCCACACAGGGGATGGTCGCTCCGGAGACCTGTGGCATAGGAGGCGACCTCTTCGCCCTGGTTCATCGTCCCGGATGGGAGACGCCTCGAGCATTGAATGCCTCCGGTCGAGCGGGCTCCGGTGCGACCGCGGCCAGGACCCGAGACCCTGCTTCGGGGACGATCGGCCGTCACGACCCACTTTCCGTCACCGTGCCCGGCTGTGTCGACGGCTGGGCGAAGCTGTCGCAGGAGCTCGGTCGCCTGTCGCTGGCGGACTGCCTCGCCCCTGCCATCTCCCTCGGCATCGAGGGCTATGAAGTGAGCACCGAGCTGGCTGCGAGGTTCGGCGAGGAGGCGCATGTGTACGCGCGACACCCCGCCGTGAGCGAGCTGTACCCGGACGGCCTGGTGGTGAGCCCGGGAGACCAGATCAGGCGGCCTGCGCTCGCACGGTCCCTCGAAGCCATCGCCGACGGGGGCCGGGACGCTTTCTATCGGGGCAGACCTGCCGAAGACATAGTCGAGGAGCTCAACGGCGTCATCCTCATCGAGGATCTCGCCGGCGACCATGCCGAGTGGGTCAGCCCTATCTCTTACCCGATTGGTGGGCTGATGGCGTGGACCATTCCCCCCAACTCCCAGGCGTATCTCGGCCTGGCGACCCTGGCCATCTTCGAGATGATGTTGCCTCCGGACGACCCGGGTCATCCCGACTGGTGGCATTTCCTGATCGAGGCGTACCGATCCGTGGCCTGGGAGCGTGACGACGTCGTGGCGGACGCCGACCATGCGCCACTGCCGGCGCATTTGCTTCTCGACCCGGACCGCCTGCGTCGGGCAGCGGCCACCATCGACAGGGCGCGCACCGGCATCTGGCCACGGACCGGTGCCCCGTCGAGCACCGCCTATCTCTGTGTCGTCGACCACGAGGGGATGGCGGTCTCGATCATCCAATCCAATTTCGCCGGGCCTGGATCCCACTTTGGCGCCCGCCGCAGCGGATTTCTGCTCCACAACCGGGGCAGCGGATTCACCACCACTCCCGGCCACCCCAACGAGATACGCCCCGGCAAGCGCCCCAGACACACCCTTTCCCCCACCATCTGGACGGACGAGGAGCGGGCGAGGCTGGTGCTGGGCACCAGGGGTGCGGCCCTGCAGCCACAGCTCGTGGCCCAGATGGCGGCGCGTGTGGTGTTGGCCGGCATCGATGTCGAAGCCGCTCAACGGGCCCCTCGGTGGACGGTGGCGGACTTCGGCCCGTTCTCCGAGGCGCGGATCCAGATCGAGCCGGGAGTTCCCCATGCCGCGGTGAGCGACCTACGAAGAAGAGGGCACTCGATCGAAGAGGTCACCGGCCCCCAGTCGGACTGGGGACCCGTCTCGGTGATTGCTATCGACCCCCCCGTCGTCGCCGCCGCCGCCGACCCCCGGGTCGACACCACTCGGGCCGTCATTCTGCCCGGCTAGCCCTTCAGACCGGCGATCACCTGACGAAGGGCGTCGGGATCTGCATGGAGAGTGGGCCCGATCGTGTAGAAGCCGATACGTTGCACGCGGTCGCCGTATCGGTCCCTGATCGCGTTGGCCAGCCCGTCGATCGGGGCGGCCACACCGACGGTCAGGACCGCCTCGTCGGGCACCAGCGCAGCCATCTCCTGCCACTCTCCGCGCTTCGACATGGCATTCAGCTCGCCGCCGAAATCCCACCCTTCGGCCTCGAGAACGGGCAGGTAGGAAGGGGTGGAGGCATAGAAGGCGATCTGCTGGCGCACCGGGTCCATCGCCTGCTCGACCTCTGTCTCTGTCTCGCCGGTCATCACGAAGACCGTGGTCGCCAGCTCCACGTCCTCGATCGTCCGACCAGCCGCGCCGGCTCCGCTGCTGATGGCCGGGATCACCACCTGGTCCAGATATCGGGTGGTATGGAACGGGTGGACGTGGAAGCCCTGACACAGCTCGCCTGCCAGCCGGCTCAGATAGGGGCCGACACCGGCGATGTAGACCGGGACGTCGGGATGGCGGATCGGGCCCGGGTTGAAGAAGGGCGTGATCAGGGAAAACCGGTAGAACTCGCCCTCGAAGGACAAGGGGTCCGAGTCCTGGAACGAAGCCCAGATCGACCGAAGGGCCTGTATGTACTCCCGGAGGCGTGGCACCGGCCGGTCCCAGGTCGAGGAGAAGCGGCGAACGATGTGGGCCCTGACCTGGGTGCCCAAACCGAGCATGAACCGGCCGCCGGACATGCGGGCCAAGTCCCATGCGGTCATCGCCATCACCATCGGTGAACGGGGGAAGGCGACGGCTATGGCGGTCCCCAGGTCCAGCCCGGGCTGCGCCACTGCGGCCAGGGCGAGCGGAAAGAACGGATCGTGCTGGGTTTCGGCGGTGAAGAACCCGTCGTACCCCGCTTCGTGGGCCTCGACAGCCGCCGCTCCGGCGTGCTCGGGAGGGCTCGGCGGGTAGTAGAAGTCCACTTTCATGAGGGGAGCCAGGGTAGGTCCTGCCTGCGTTGGGTACGATCCCGACACCATGAAGACTCTGGCCAAGGTGGTCGGCATCGTTGGCGCAGCCGCAGCCGTGATCTGGGCGATGCGCGACCGGTTCATCTCGGTGGCCGCCTCGCGCGAGCCCGAGCCACCTGTGCTGCGAGTCGCATCGGCAGACCCTGAGCCAATGAGCATCGACGCCATCGACGGGATCGGGCCCGTGTTCGCCGGGCGACTCAAGGGTGCCGGGATCGACGACGTCTCGAAGCTCGCGTCGGCGACACCCGACAAGATCGCCGAGGCTGCCGGTGTGAGCGGCGCCAGGGCGAGAACTTGGATCGAACGGGCCCGCTCGTTGGCCTGACGGTGCCCTACCTGCACAAGCCGGAGGACCTCGCCGACCTCCTCGACGGTGAGCCGTCGTATCGCCTCGATCAGTTGCGACGCTGGTTGTACGAGACACCGGTCCTGAGCACCGAGGACATGACGAATCTCCCGACGGCCTTGCGGGCGCAATTGTCTGACCTTTGGCCCTTCGACGTCGAGATCGAGAGGTCGGCCGACGGGGGCACCACCCGCAAGTGGCTCTTTCGCGCCCCCGACGGAGCGGCGATCGAGTCGGTGCTGATGGGGTACCCCCGCCGGGCCACGCTGTGCATCTCGAGCCAGGCGGGATGTGCTCTCGGCTGCACCTTCTGTGCCACCGGCCAGTTCGGCTTCGAGCGCCACCTGGATGCCGGCGAGATCGTGGCGCAGGTGGCATACGCACGGGCGTTCCTCCGCCAGATCGGCATGCCGGGGACACCGGATCACCTCACCAATGTGGTGTTCATGGGGATGGGCGAGCCGCTGGCGAACTATGACCGGGTTCGGGAAGCCATTCGCCGGATCGTCGAGGTGATGGGCATGTCGGCGAGGTCGATCACGGTTTCGACAGTCGGCCTGGTGCCCGGCATCAGACGACTCGCCGAGGAGCCCTGGCCGGTCTCTCTGGCCGTCAGCCTCCATGCGGCCGACGACGAGTTGCGGAACAGCCTGGTCCCGATCAACCGTCGATACCCGTTGGAAGAGCTCGAGGCTGCTGCGTCCGGCTACTTCGAGAAGAAGCGGCGGCGCATCTCGATCGAATGGACGATGATGGACTCGGTCAACGACAGCGAGGATCAGGCGGTCAAGCTGGCTGGAATCGCTCGCCGTCTTCGGGCCCACGTCAACCTCATCGCTCTCAACCCAACCCCAATGACCAGTGAAAAGGCGTCGAGTGAGGCTGCCATCAGCGCCTTCAGCCGGGAGTTGGCCCGTCGCGGAGTCAATGTCACGCTCCGTGACACGCGCGGGCGGAACATCGATGCCGCCTGCGGCCAGCTCCGTCTTCTCGCCGGCAAACCGGGTCTGAGGGTCTCGGCGAAACATGAACGCGTTTAGGTGGCAATTTCGCGATCTCCGGTTAGGGTGGATTCGCGGACGGAAAAAGGGGCCTGAAGGAGTTGGACCTTCATGCCGGTCAAAAGACGCGCCCGCGCCCTCGTCGTTGGCACGGTTATCGCGCTGACTGTTGCTCTCTTTTCGGTGGAGTACACCGTGCAGCGCGGGGACACGGTCAGTGAGATCGCACGTGACCACGGCGTTTCCGTCTCGGATCTGGTCGAGTTCAACGAGCTCGCCAATCCCGATCTGATACACCCCGGCCACGTGCTGCTGATACCCGGCGAGGACGGATCGCTGGAACAGGTCCACGTCGTGGCCCAGGGTGAGTCGCTATACCGCATCGCCCGCGCCTATGGATCCAGCGCCAGGGACATCGCCGCCGCCAACGATCTGGTCAACCCCGACTTGATCCGCCCAGGTCAGGAGCTGATGATTCCGGCCACACGCAAGAAGTCGCCGGGTTCCGCAACCGCAACCGACGGTGAAAGCGACGGGTCTTCGAGAACGGGCCGCTATCACGTCGTTCAGCGGGGTGAGACGCTTGACGCCATCGCCGGCAAGTACTCCGGCGTGTCCCCCGACCAGATCGCCGCGGCCAACGGCCTGGTCAACGGCAAGGTCTACACGGGGACCCGTCTCTTCCTCGACGGTCCCGCATTCGTCGGGTCAGGGAGTGGCGGCGAGGGGACTTACGTCGTCCAATCGGGTGATCGCCTCGGCGACATCGCGGCCAAATACGGAACCAACATCTCGACAATCGCCGACATGAATGGGTTGTCCGATGTGAACCTCATCCGATCGGGACAGACGCTGAAGGTCCCGGGTGGGTCAGGCTGGGTGTGCCCGATCGAAGACGGCAGCTATTTCAACGACTGGGGCTTCCCGCGCGGTGGTGAGCGATTCCACGAGGGCAACGACATCTTCTCCCCGAAGGGATCGCCGGTCCGGGCCCCCGTCTCCGGCACCGCCGAACTGATCGAGGGAACGATCGGGGGCCTTCAGGTCAACCTGTACGGCAGTGACGGGATCAGATATCTCGGCTCCCATCTCGATAGCGCGGGCAAGAAGGGTGAGGTCGGCGCCGGCGACGTGATCGGCTACGTGGGCAACTCGGGGAACGCAGCCGGCACCACCCCTCATCTCCATTTCGGCATGTACCGGGACGGCGTGGCCATCAACCCCAACCCGACGCTGGTAGCCAACGGCTGCTGATCAACCCATGCGGTCGCGCAACTGATCGAGGCCGATAGCCCCGGCCTCCAACAACCTGCGATGGAACCCCTTGGCGTCGAAGTCGCCGTTCGCCATCGCTTCGCGGCGGATGTCCAGGATCTCCCTCTCCCCCACTTTGTAGGAGATGGCCTGGCCAGGGATCCCGAGATATCTCAGCACCTCGGAGCCGGCGACGTCCGGAGCCTGAAGCCCGATCTGCACCATGTAGTCGACGGCGATGTCGTGATCCCATATCTCACCCGCATGCAGTGGTGCGTCGTCAGGGATCCGCTTCTCGAGATGGGCGCCGATATCGACCACCACCCGAGTCGATCGGAACAGCTGACTGGCCAGGAGCCCGAGCCGATAGTCGGGGTTGTCGAAATAGCCGAGCTCGTCCATGAGCCTCTCCGCGTAGAGCGCCCAGCCCTCTCCCGACCCGGGGTACCAGACGAACAGTCGGTGGAATCGGGAGAGGTTCTCACGCTGGAGCACCGCCACCCCGACCTGAAGATGATGACCCGGAAAGCCTTCGTGATAGGCCGTGGCCACCTCCTGCCAGTGGGGAATCCGGGGACGCTCACCGAGGGCGTACCAGATCGAGCCGGGCCGGGTCAGGTCCTCCGACGGCCCGTGGTACCAGGCACCGAGGCTGCCCCCGGGTGGGGCCAGATTGACCGTCACCTCTCGAATCTCCGGCGGCACGTCGAAGGCGTCGCCCTCGAGCTGGTCCACGGCTTCTTCCTGGATCGACCGGACGAACTGGGCGAAGGACTGATGGTCGGGTGACGATCGGGCCGGATCGGTGTCGAGCAGATGGATCACTTCCTCGATGCCCTTGTCGGGGTCGATCTCTTTCGCCGTCGCCCGCATCTCGTCGATGAGGCGATGCACCTCTGACCACCCCCACTCGTAGGCCTCATCCACGTCGAGGTCCATGCCGAGGTAGTACTCGGCATCGGTCAGGTAACGCTCCCGGCCGCAGGCGTCCACCGGGATGGTGCGGGGAAGATAATCCGCCTCCAGCCAGTCAGCGAACCGTGCCGAGGCGGCCCGAGCTGCGGTCGCGGCCCCGGTCACCGAATCCACGTCTCCACCCGTTGCAGCGGCCCGGGAGACCATATCGGTGAACCGCGAGCCTTCGGCAACGGCCCGCACCTGATCCACCACGGTGACGACCTGTCGCCGCGCCACCACGTCTCCGTCGTCCAAACCCACCTGCAGACTCGCCCTGTAACCCTCCAGCAGTCTGTCCCACGCACCGAGACGGGCAGCGATCGCCTCCCATGCGGCGGCGCCCTCCTTGGGCACGATGTCGAAGGTGTCACGGGCACTCTGAAACGGGCAGTCGATGTGATTCAGATCACGCTTCCAGTGCCCCATCTCATGACGGCGGAGGACCGACTCGAGATGGGCTTTGGCCACCCTGGCCGCGGACGCCTGCACCGGGTCCGGGTCGTCCAGGTGGGGCTCCAGCTGGGTGATCCCTGCTGCGTAGAGAGCCGCCTTCGCCGCCTCACCGTCAGGGGATAGGTCGTCCCAGAGATGATCACGACCCGGGACCCCGGCAAAGGTGGCCGCCATCGGGGAAAGGTCGGCGTAGGACTCGCTGAGCTGGTCGCAGATCTGAAAAGCAGTGGTAGTCGGCATCGATGCGAGCGTTGAGGCTAGACGTGCGCCGATACCCTTCCGATGGTGGATGACCTGATCGAGGTCCGAAGTGACGAGCAATTCGACCTCGAGAGCTTGACGGGATGGTTGGCAAGCCAACCCGACCTCCCCCACGGATTGCCCACCGTGAAGCAGTTCGCTGGAGGCAAGGCCAACCTCACATATCTGCTCGAGTTCCCCGGCGGTGAAGAGCTGGTTCTGAGGAGGCCACCGTTGGGGCCAGTCGCCGAGAGCGCTCACGACATGGCACGAGAGCACATGGTGCTGTCGAGGTTGTGGCAGACCTTCGAGAAGGCGCCCCGTGCCCTGGCCATGTGTGAGGACCCCGCAGTGATCGGAGCGCAATTCTTCGTGATGGAGCGCAAGCCCGGTGTCGTCATCCGGGACCGGGTGCCGGACCAATTCGGTGGCGGGGAAGACCCGGAGGCGAACCGCAAGCTATCCGAAGTGGTGATCGACACCCTGGTCGAGCTGCACGCCGTCGACGCCGTCGAGTCCGGGCTGGAGGTCCTCGGGCGCCCGGATGGCTTCCTCCAGAGACAGGTGGATGGTTGGTGGGGCAGGTGGGAGCGGTCCCGGCACGAGAACAACCCCGTGGCGGACGAGGTGGGTGGCTGGCTTCGTTCCAACCTGCCGGCCTCGGGCGCGCCGACTCTCCTCCACAACGACTGGCGGCTGGACAACATGGCGGTCTCGCCCGAAGATCCCGGGCTCTGTGTCGCCGTCTACGACTGGGACATGGCGACACGTGGCGACCCTCTCGCCGACGTCGGGACCCTCATGGCGTCGTGGTACGAGGAAGCAGAGGAGAGGTCCACGCTGGCCCCCATGCCCACGACCGCACCCGGGTGGATGAGTCGAGACGAGGCGCTCCAACGTTATGGCGACCTGTCCGGCCGGGACCTCTCCGACATCGATTGGTACGTCGTCTTCGGGACCTGGAAGCTCGGAGTCGTCCTCCAACAGATCCACATTCGATGGTTGCGGGGCCAGACCCAAGACACCCGTTTCGAGCCCCTCGGTGAAGGGGCCCGCGCCCTGTTCCGACTGGCGGCGACCCGACGTCCTTGACTATGTCAATCCAAGTTGACACAGCCACTCTGTCAACCTAAGATGACAGCCATGACATTTGCGACCGTGGTTGCCGGCTCCGACAGCGACGATCCCGCCCAGGGACTCCAGGCGGTGGTGGTGCTGAGACGGCTCACCGAACGGCTCGAGGAGACACATGTCCGTGCGGCGCGGGCCCACGGCTGGACCTGGCAACAGATCGGCGACGCCCTGGGGGTGTCTCGTCAGGCGGTTCACAAGAAGCACGGGAGGTAGTGGTGTTCGAACGATTCACCCGGGAAGCACGAGCGATCGTCACCTCGGCGGCCGAGGAAGCCGAGCTGAGAGCTGATTCACGCATCGGAACCGAGCATCTCCTCATCGCGGCGGCCGGGGCCCAGTCCTTGGGCGGGACCCTGCCCACCATGGAGGAGCTGCGTGAGAGGCTCGACCGACTCGACGAGGAGGCCCTCCTCTCGGTGGGCCTCGACCCCGCCCTCATCGGTGATGGTGGCGGGTCCCGGCCCGGGCATCTCAGGAAGCACGTCCCGTTCACCGGGGCAGCCAAGGACACCCTCAAAGGGGCTCTCAAGGAGGCGATTGCGCTCGGGCACCGCCACATAGGGGCAGAGCACATCGCCCTGGCGCTCACCGCGGGCACGGGGCCGGACCGCGCCCTGTCCGCCCTCGAGGGTCTCGGGTACTCCTCCGACGAGATACGTGCCTCAATCCTGCGGAGAGTGCAAAGAGCCTCCTGACCTCCGGCCGAAACCACCCGAAACCGAAGGCTGGCAACGACTCCACCGTTGTTAATTTGGGGGTTGCGATGACACAACGGGCCCTCCCAGTGGGGACGGTCAGCTTTCTCTTCTCCGACATCGAGGGCTCGACGAGGATGCTCCAAGAGCTCGGCGATGCCTTTCGACCTGTCCTGGAACGCCACAACGCCATCGTCCATGAGGCGGCTGAGACCCATCGCGGCCACATCGTCAAGAACGAGGGCGACGGGTTCTTCGTTGCCTACCAGTCGGCTCTGGACGCCGTTGCCAGCGCGGTCGAGATCCAACGCCGCCTGGCCGATGAAGACTGGCCCACGCCCCAGGGTCTCAGGGTCAGGATCGGGGTGCACACCGGGGAAGGCCGCCTCGGCGGCTCGGACTACGTCGGGATCGACGTCCACCGGGCCGCCCGAATCGGGGACGCGGGGCATGGCGGACAGACCCTCGTCTCTGAAGCGACGGCGCGCCTCGTCGAATACAGCCTTCCCGAGGGGACGAGACTCGAGGATCTGGGGACCCATCGCCTCCGCGATCTCACCCACGAGGAGCACATCTTCCAGCTCAATGTGCCAGAGCAGCCGGCCGACTTCCCACCCTTGCGCACTCTCACCTCGAGCAAGGGGAATCTTCCGATCCGCGACCTGACACTGGTCGGGCGCCAGGACGAGAAGGAGGCCGTGATCGAGGCCCTGGCCAAGTCACGCCTGGTGACCCTCACCGGGCCTGGCGGGGTGGGCAAGACGACGCTCGCCCTCAAGGTCGCCGAAGAGCTCTCCGCCGGGTTCGAGGACGGCGTGTGGTTCGTCGAGGTGTCGAGGGTGCCGGACGACAACCTCCTCGCTTCCGCCGTCGCCCGGCAGCTTCACATCACCGAGAGCCCGCTTCGATCCATAACCGACACCCTGATCTCCCGGCTGGCCAAGGCTCGATCCCTCCTCATTCTCGACGGCTGCGAGCACCTCATCGACGCCGTGGCCAAGCTCACGGACCAGCTGCTGCAGGGAACCGAGGAGCTGAAGATCCTGGCCACTACCCGCGAATGGCTGTCGATAAGGGAGGAGCACCTCGTTCAGCTCTCCCCTCTCGAAGTGCCGGGGCCCGGCGTCAGATCGGTGGAGGGGGTCGCCCAGTATCCATCGGTCGCGTTGTTCGTGAGCAGGGCTCGCCTGGTGAGCCCCAACTTCAGCCTCGGTCCGGCCAACGCCGAGCAAGTGGCAGAGGTTTGCCGGCGCCTCGACGGGATCCCGCTCGCCATCGAGCTGGCCGCTGCCCGTCTCAAGGTCCTGTCGGTGAGCCAGCTCGTAGAGCGACTCGACCAGCAGTTCGCCCTCCTCGCCGGGACGGCCCGCGATCTGCCACCACATCAGCAGACGCTCGAGACGACCCTCGACTGGAGCTTTGATTTCCTTGGGGGTGGGGAGAGAGCATTGTTCACCCGTCTGTCTGTGTTCAACGGCGGGTTCACTCTCGAAGCGGCCGAGAGTGTCTGCTCGGGCGGTCTGGTGGACCGAGAGCACGTGATGAACCTGCTGGGGCGTCTGGTGGAGACCTCCCTGGTCATGGCCACCGACGCCGACCCCGTCCGATACCGGCTTCTCGAACCGATCAGCCACTACGCCCGGATGCGTCTGGACGAGCAAACCGAGCTCGCCAAGCTCCGGGACAGGCATGCCGAGTTCTACCTGGCCATGGCCGAGGACGGTGACGCACGGATCCACGACATGGAGCAAAACGTGTGGGCAGATCGTCTCGAGCGCGACCGCTACAACCTGCGCGCCGCGCTGGAATGGCTGCATGACTCTGGCCGTGCCGAGGACGCGATGGCGATGGCAGGTGCGCTGCGCTGGTTCTGGGTGATCAAGCGCGAGGTCAGCGATGGGACCGAGTGGCTGGAGCGGACCCTGGCCCACCGTGAGGGGGTCGATCCCGAGATCCTGGCCCGGGCCCTCAACGGTGCCGGTCTCCTCGCCAGCCGGCGTCTCGCCTTCGACGAAGCGCACTCCCACCTCATCGAGGCGCTCGATATCTACCGCGACCTCGGCGACAGGGTCGGCGAAGCGAGACAGACCTACCAGCTCATGGCCACCGCCTGGCTGCGTGACGACATCGAGGAGGCAACCCGGCTGGCCCCCATGGCCGAGAGTCTGACCCGGGAAGTAGGGGACGACTGGATGCTGGCCTGGACACTCGCGGTCTGGGGCACGATGGCCCGTCTTCAGGGGGACCTGGTGCTCGCCCGTGAGAAGATGACGGAGAGCCATCGGCTGTTCCTCGACCACTCCGGGGTCCTCGACGTCGGGTGGTCGGCATTGCGGCTCGGAGCCCTGGCCCGGGATGAAGGTGACTACAACGAGGCGTCCGACCGCTACCGGGAAGGTCGTGACCTGCTGGTGATCGCGGGCGACTCCCTGGGCCTGGCCCACGCCGATGCCGGTCTCGGGGCGATGGCCTGGCTGGCCGGCGACCGTGACTATGCCCTCGAGCTGTTCAAGTCCGTCCTGGCGGGGTTCAGCCTCTATGAGGAGGCCTCGAACAACCTCTTCGAGATGAAGACGATGATCCAGTCGAACCCGACCACCGGGGAGCTGGCACGGGTGGTGGAGCAGAACCGGGACCGGGCGGCGTCACCCAATGAGGAGGCCGGGGCGTCGGCGGCCCTGGGCGAGTACCTCTACCACATGGGCAAGACAGCGTTCCGGCACCAGCAGCTGCAACGGGCCCGGGCTGCGCTCCGCGAGAGCCTGATCCTCTGCAACATGGCGCAGGACATGCGTGGGGTGGCGATCGCGATCGCCGGGCTGGCCGTCTGCGCCCACGCCGACGCGGAGAACATGATCGCCGCCCGCCTTTTCGGGCTGGCCGATTGGGTCGCCAGCGAGAACCGCGTCGCGATCTGGCCACCGCCGGAGGAGCACGATTACGCGGCTCAGGTCGCATCGACCCAGGACGCGTTGGGGAGCCTCGACTTCGCCCATGCCACGGTCCAGGGCGAGGGCCTCTCCATCGAAGACGCCATCGAGATGATCGGCGCCGACCTCTCGACGACTCAGTAGTCGATTCCCCGCCTGGCGAGCACTCCGGCGTCGAAGGCGTGTTTGACCTTCTTCATCTCTGTCACAGTGTCGGCTGCATCGATCAGGGCGGCCGGGGCATCGCGGCCGGTCAGGATGAGGTTGAGTCGAGGCGGCCGCTCGTCGATGGCGGCGAGCACCTCTTCGAGGTCGATCCACCCCCAGTTGATCGGATAGGTGATCTCGTCGAGGATCAGCAGGTCATAGAGGTCGGAGTCGATCCGGGAGCGGACGTTGGACCACGCCTCGCGGGCGATCGCCTCGGATTCGCTGATGTCATCCGAGTCCCATGTGAAGCCATCGCCGAGGGCCCACCAGTCCATGCCGAGCTCTCTCCCGACGGTCTCTTCGCCTACCTTCCACTCGCCCGACTTGAGGAATTGGACCACACCGACCTTCCATCCCCGGGCCACAGCCCGGAGCGCGGTGCCGAAGGCGGCGGTCGACTTGCCCTTCCCGTCCCCCGTGTTGACCAGCACCTGGGAAGGCAGGCGGCGTTTGGCGGGAGGTGGAGGCTCGGTGGGGGGTGTGGTGTGATCTGTCATGGCCGGGCCGAGGTCACCCTCGAGAGTGCCTCGAATGGCCCCCTCATTGTGGCCGCCTCATCGGGGTCACGGTGAGCCCATCCTCGTTGCTCTCCGCGACCCTCACCCTCGCCTCGTAGTGGTCCATGATGCGCTCCTCGGTGAGGACCTCGCGGGCCGAACCGTCGGCGACGACCACGCCGTGGTCCATCATCACCAGTCGGTCCGTGTATTGGCCGGCCAAGGTGAGATCGTGGATGGCGCTCAACACCGTGAGCCCGTCCTCACGTCTCA
Organism: Acidimicrobiia bacterium; assembly: GCA_025928935.1. Lineage (GTDB taxonomy): Bacteria > Actinomycetota > Acidimicrobiia > Spongiisociales > ZC4RG35 > JARDZU01. The sequence goes on along the minus strand of JAICNB010000004.1, from coordinate 64,969 downwards.
GCTGATCGATCAGCTCCATGACCTGTTGCTGGTGGCCGACGTCCAGAGCCGAGGTCGGCTCGTCGAGGAGGAGCACCGGTGCCTCCTGAGCCAGAGCGCGTGCCAGCACCGCCCGCTGGGCCTCGCCACCTGAAAGCGTGGAAAGCGGCCGATCGGAGAGGTCGACCAACTCGAGGCGCTCGATGGCATTCCGAACCGAATCCAGGTCATGGCCGCTCTCCGAGCCCAGATAGCCGAGGTGTGGGGTCCTGCCCAGGAGGACGTAGTTGGCCACGTTCATCTCGTCGGGGAGTAGGGGACGTTGCGGCATCCATGCGATGTCCTTCCCGGCCTCGCCCTTCCGATCACCGAGATCCACTACCCCCTCATGGGGGACGATCCCGACCGCGGCCTTGAGCAGGGTCGATTTCCCGGCGCCGTTCGGGCCGATCAAGCCGACCCACTCGCCGTCGCCCACGGTGAGGGTCACGGGCCCGACCACGACCACATCGCCGAACGAGACGACGACCTCCCGCCACGAGATCACGATGAGCCTCTGGTCGTGCGAAGAACGAGCAGGAAGAAGGGAGCACCGATGAAGGCGGTCACCACTCCAATCGGCAGCTCGGCAGGCGCCACCAGGGTGCGGGCGCCGAGGTCGGCGACGATGAGGAACGTGGCACCCACCACCAGTGACAGAGGGACAATGACCCGATAACTCCAACCCGTCAGCATGCGGATGATGTGGGGAACGATGATCCCCACGAAGCCGATCAGCCCGCTGACGCTCACCGCGGCAGCAGTGGCCAGCGTGGCGGCGACCACGACGAGCCGACGGACCCCGGTCACGTTCACTCCGAGACCCACCGCCTCCTCGTCGCCTAGCCCCAGCACGTCCAGCAGCCGGCGAAGAGCCACGAGCACGGAGCTCGCCAGCAACGCGTAGGGGAGCAACGACCACACCTCGGCCCATCCCACCGTGACCAGCCGGCCGAGGATCCAGGAGTACACCTCGCGCAACGTCTCATAGCTGCGCTGGAGGAGGAAGGTCTGGATCGCAGTGGCGAATGCAGCCACGGCGACACCGGCCAGGATCAGCGACGTCGTGGTCCGGCCACCGACCGTCCGGCTCAGCACATAGGTCGCTCCTACTGCCGCCATGCCTCCAACGAACGCCACGATGGGTATGGCCGCCGGACCGGCGCCGGTCCCGATGACGGCCGTGGCCCCGAGGCCCGCCCCGGCGGCCACACCGAGGAGATAGGGATCGGCCAGTGGGTTCCGAAAGACCCCCTGATAGCCGGCACCGGCAACGGCGAGCACCGCCCCGACCAGCCCACCCATGACCACGCGTGGCATCCTGAGCTCGAAGAGGAGCCGGGTCTGCACCTCGTCGAGGCCGTGCTCGACGGTGATCAGCGGTAGCCGATCGGCCAGCGCCCTGACCACATCGACAGGGTCGAGAGGCACCGAGCCGGCGAGCAATCCGGCCAGCACCGCCACCAGGAGGAGCCCGGCCGCCACCAGCCAGCGCCCCGCCCCGATCCGGGCAGGAGCGATCGGGCGGGCACCCGCCGCCGCTCTCAAGAAGCCGGCACTGCTGTGACGGATCCAGCGATGGTCCGGAGCAACTCCACCACCTGCGGCCCCCAGTTGGAGGCGAGATAGGAGTCGAGAGGGACGATCGCCCCGTTCTCGACCGCGGTCATCTCCGCCCAGCCGGGCCGTTCCACCAGGCTCTCGGGCGTGACCCCGAAGTCGACGTCACCGAGATAGATGATGTCCGGGTCCTGGCTGACGATGTACTCCGAGGAGAGCTGGGGGAACCCGCTGCCATCATCGGCTTCGTCGGCGATGTTGGTCAGGCCGAGCAGGGCGTAGATCTGACCGAGGAAGCTGCCCGAGGTGGCCGAGTACAAGGTGGCATCCACCTCGTGGTAGAAGGAGATGCCGGCCGGGATGGTGGTGCTGGCCACGATCCCGTCTATGTCAGCCTGCATCCCGGACACGACTTCCGCCGCCTCGCCTACGTGGCCGGTCGCCGCCCCAAGGACCTCGAGTTGGGTGTAGGAGTCGTCGAGGCTGGAGGCCGACGGGAGGAACAGCGTGGGCACCCCGACCGCCTCGAGACCCGACACGAGGTCTCCGGGATCGAACGAGATCACAACCAGGTCGGGCTCGTATCCGACTATCGCCTCCAGATTGGGCGTGAAGCCGGATAGGTCGGTGATCGGAGCCTCGGGTGGGTAGGTGGAGAACTCATCCACGGCAACCACCTGATCGCCGGCATCGATGGCGAACAACATCTCCGTCGCAGTCGAAGAGAGGGAGACGATGCTTTCCGGCCTCGCTTCGATCGTCACCGGCCCGTTGGCAGTGGTCACCTCCACCGGGAAGCCCTCCGCCGAAGCGACACTCGTGGTGGTGTCAGGCACCGTCGGAGTGGTGAGAGCGGCGGTGCCGGTCGTCACCGGCTCGGCGGCTTCTGTGGTCGTGCCCCCTCCACCGTCGCCACAGGCGACGGCGATGAGCACGGTGAGGACCAAGGCGATCCTTCTCATATGAAACATCCTCCGTCATCGGAGGATGAAGAGGCCGGTGGCTTCCCTGAGCCCACGCTTCCGTCTTCATCCGAGACTTTCGTCGTGGCCCTGGAGCTCAGGCGACCTGGCTCGTCCTCCTCAGGGAGGCTTCACAGTTGCGGGACAGCATCGGGTTCCAACCGACTTCGCTGTCTCCGGGGCACCCCCTGCATGACAGTGGGCCCGGCCATGATAGCCGGGCCCACCGGGAGGAGCTTCTCTCCCTCTTGGAGGGAGGGCCGCCCATAGGAGTCTGAGGAGTCAGCCGAGGTTCACCGGCCGCTCACCCAGTGTCACCGAGATGGTGCTTGGCGCCCCATCCCGGACGACTTCCAGGTCGACGCTGTCGCCCGGTTGGTGGGTCTGAATCTGGGCGGCGAGGTCGCCACCACTCTGCACGGGGACGCCGTCGATCGAGACGACCAGGTCCCCGGGCTGGAGCCCGGCCTCAGCGGCACCGGTGCCGGGGGTCACCTCTTCGACGAGGGCACCCGCCTGACCGGTCTCGACCACGCCCAGGGACACGCCGAGATAGGCAGACTGGATCTCCTCGCCGGCAACCACTCGCTCCGCGATGTCATGGGCGATGTCGATCGGGACTGCAAAGCCAACACCATCATTTGCCCCCGAGAGGCTGAATATGGACACGTTGATCCCGATGACCCGGCCCTCACGATCGACCAGCGGGCCACCGGAGTTGCCGGGGTTGATGGCGGCGTCGGTCTGCAGGACTGCCCTGGCCGAGCCGCCCTGCGGGATTGCCTGGTCCACTGCCGAGATGATGCCGGCGGTGACGGTGCCCTGGAGCCCCCATGGGCTTCCTACGGCGATTGCCATCTGGCCCACCTCGGGGTCGTCATCGAGCGCCAGCTCGGCTGCGGGCAGCCCGGTGCGGTCGACCTGGACGACGGCGACATCGGCACCTGCTGTGCCTCCTACGACGGTCCCTTCGACTTGCTCCCCATCAGCGAACCGAACGGTCACGGTCTCCTGACCGGACACGACATGGGCCGCGGTGAGGATGAGCCCGTTCGAGTCGTAGATCACACCCGAGCCAACTCCCGAGTTGGGACCGGAACCGGTCTGGATCTGCACGACGGAGGGCAGGATCACCGCGGCGGCATCAGCCACGGGCTCCTCGCCGGGAACCAGCTCATCCGGCGCGACGCCCTCGGCCTGGGTCTCATCGTCGGCGCCAGGGGCTGGAGTCCCATCGGCCGAGACTTCCGGTTGATCGTCGATCGTGGTGATCAGGTAGGTGGCGGCCGACGACCCGACCACCAGAAGCAGGGCGATCAGACCGATCAACCACGGCGATACCCGACCCGACGACCTCTTGACAGGGGGCTGGGCGGGCGGCCGGGCAGGGGGTGGGCCTGTCGTCGCCGCGGGAAGGGCACCGGCCGGTTCGACAGGCTCGGCGGTTGCCGGCTGGGGCGCGGGGTCTTGGGTGGCTATCGGGCTCTGCACCGTTTCGCTCGAGGGGGCGCCCGCCTCTTCACTCGAAGCGGGGAAAGCGCCGTGAGTCGTATCTTCGCTGCTCATGTCTGTGTGAAACCTCCTACCCACCACCGTAGGAGCGATGACATCAACCCTTTGTAAAGGGCGCACGGACAGGGGCCGGCCCATCGGCCCCCGGTCCGGGAAGCCAGATGGTCATCGTCGTCCCTGCCCCGTCGGGCCCGGGCGTGGAGACGAGAGAGCCAGCATGCGCCTCTGCGATTTGCTCGACGATCGACAGACCCAGGCCGATGCGCCCCCCCTCCGGCTCTTCCGGGAGACCCGGGCCTCGATCGGTCACGGCCATCCACGCCCAATCGTCGTCCATGCCCGATGCGATCGTGATCTCCGAGCCGGCCTCAGAGACGACGATTGCGTTGTCGAGCAGGTTGGTGAGGGCGCGGTCGAGGGAGACGGGCACACCTTCGACCAGCGCCGGAGCGGCGTCAATGACCAGCGATATGCCCTTCTCGGCCAGCGGCTTGGAGTACTCGGACCCTTTGGAGGCGACGAGATCCTCCAGACTCAAGGCGACGGCCTGCGCCTTCCCCGTCTGCAGTCGTGCGGTCGCGAGGAGCCCGTCGATCATCTCCGACATCTTCTCGGTGTTGCGCTGGACGATCCCGCCGACCTCCCGCCAATCGCCGACAGTCGCCGCTTTATCGTCGGCCACCACCTCGACATTGGATCTGATCACGGCCAGCGGTGTCCTCAGGTCATGGCTCGTGTCGGCAAGGAAGCGCCGCTGACTGGCAAAGGCACGGTCGAGCCGTTCCAGCATGCTGTCGAACGTCGCGGCGAGACGGGTTATCTCGTCATCGGGGCCCTCGAGGCCGATGCGACGGCTGAGATCGAACGCCTGGATGTCGCGGGCGACATTCGTGATCTCCTCGACCGGGCGTAGTACTCGGCCCGACATGACCCACCCAACGACCATGCTGAGCAGGAAAAGGGCGACGAGGGCGACGATGGTCCACTTGGCCACCTGATTGAGGACGATCTCGTTGTAGACCGACTCGATCATCCGGACCTCACGGGTGGCGAGGGTCGGGAGGACCCCGACCTCCACACCATCGACAACCACCGGGCGGCCGCTCCAGACGTATTGGGTCATGGTCTGGCCTCGGAGCCAGTTTCGGAGCGCGAGATATACCAGGCCGAGCAGGGCTCCTCCCAGCCCGAACACGATTGCCGAGTACTGGACCGATAGCCGGAAGCGCAGCGAGTCCCGCATCACTGGCCCAGCCTGTAGCCCCGGCCCGGCACCGTCTCGATCAAGGGTGGGTCACCGAGCTTCTTCCGTAGATTGCTGACCGTGACCCGGACCACGTTGGTCATCGGGTCTGCCATCTCGTCCCAGACATGCTCCAGCAGGTGCTCCTGGCTCAGCACCTGCCCGGCATGGGCCATGAAGTAGTGAAGGAGGGAGAACTCCTTGGCCGTCAGCTCCAGGACCATGCCCTCCCGCCTTGCCTCGAAGCGCGCGGGGTCGAGCCGAAGTGGCCCCACCTCCAGGACCGGGTCCACGCCCTCATCCCGCCGCAGTAGTGCACGCACACGGGCCGACAGCTCGGCGAAGGCAAAAGGCTTGACCAGATAGTCGTCTGCTCCCGAGTCCAGACCCGTGACACGGTCTTCGACTCCGTCGCGTGCAGTGAGCATCAGGATTCTCGGCCTCTCCCCCTCCAGGGTCGGCAGCTCTCCACTCACCAGTTCCCTGCACAGCGTGATCCCCGAACCATCGGGAAGGCTCCAGTCGAGACACACCAGGTCGTACCCGGCGGTGCGGAGCTTCATGTCGGCATCCACGGCGGTCAGCGCGACATCGACGGCGTGCCCGTCCCGGCGCAGCCCTCGGGCGATGGCATTGGCCAGGTCGGGCTCATCTTCGACAACTAACAGACGCACTTCTATCCAAGTTAGGTCGCGGCCGGTAACGAATGGATAAACCGAGAGTCACCCCGGTCAGCCACCAGTATGGGTCTCAAGACCCAACTCATAGTGAAACCGGATGACGATTATGTGAGTCGGAGAGATAGGTACATGGTCGTTACATTCATAACCCAGGATCAAGAAGGAATTCACACATACACGGGACACGTGATCTCACGTGGGCCCTCCACCATCGTGGTGATGCTGACCGAGCCCTTCAGCATGGCGGGAAGATCGGTGCAGTTCCCCATGACGACGGTGGTCGAAGAGAAAGTCGTATCAGCCTGAGCGCCCGGTCGGCTCCCATCCGCCCAAAGCCGGGCCACCGGGAGTCACTGGCGTGTTTCTAGACGCCTCGACCTGGCAGGCTCTGGCCGTTGTCGGTGCCGTCGGCGGCGTCGCAGGCCTGATCGCGGGGTTCGTGGCCAGCGCCACGAACCTCCTCGGCTCGATCCTCATGGGCATCATCGGGGGAATCGTTGGTTCGACGATCATGAGGATCGTTGGCGCCCCCTCGATAGCCTCGGTCGGGGACAACTTCTCCCTCGTCTGGGCCGCCGCGGGCGGCCTGATTCTCGGCTACGTCGTCGGACGATCCAGCTGACGGCGAGGCGGCCTACTGCGCGCCGCCGTCCATCCGCACCTACTGGGCGCTGTCCATCGCCGTGATCTCGACCTCGCCGACCCGTCGACCCTCGATGCTTCGCACCTTCAATCGCCAACCTGTGTCCTCGATGACGTCTCCCCGGCGAGGGACCCGTCCCAGCCGATCCATCACGAGGCCCCCGATCGTCTCGTAGTCACCAGACGGCAGCCTCACCCCGAAGCGGGCCAGTTCGTCGGGGCGGACCGTGCCGGAAGCAACGATGCGCCCGTTCGCGTCGACCGAGACCGGGCGGGAGCTCAGGTCGTGCTCGTCGGCGATCTCGCCCACGAGCTCTTCTGCGATGTCCTCCATCGTGATGATCCCGGCGGTGCTGCCGTGCTCGTCGACAACCACGGCGAGATGGGTTCGGGACTGGCGCATCTCGTCGAGCACCGACCTGAGTGGCGCCGTCTCGGGCACGACCAGGGGCGCCCGTAACGAGGAGACGGGCAGCGACGCTTCCCGATCGATGTGGTCGTCCATGAGATCCTTGACGTGGACCAACCCGACGATCTCGTCGATGTTCCCGGCATAGAGCGGGATCCTGGAGTGCCCGGTGACCCTCATCAGCTCCTGGATGCCGGAAACAGGGGTGTCGGCCGCGGCAGCTTGGACGTCCGGCCTGGGCACCATCACCTCTGACGCATCGAGGTCGCCGAAGGTGATCGCCCCGGTCAGCAGTCGATGGGCGAAGTCTTCGATGACCCCCTCCTTGCGGCCCGTGCCGATGATCACGGCCAGGTCCTCGGCCGAGTGACCGACCTCCAGCGCATCGGTGGCGGGGACCCCGAACAGCCTGAGGACGCCATTGGCACTGCCGTTGAGCAGCCAGATCAACGGCTTGAAGATGATGATGAAGGCGCGGAAAGGTAGGGCCAGCGCCACCGCGGTGCGCTCCGGGGCGGAGATCGTGATGTTCTTGGGGGCCATCTCCCCTATCACCATGTGCAGGAACACGACGATCAGGAGCGCGATCACGAGCGAGATCCAATGGATCACGTTCTCCGAGAGGGGCAAAGGCCCGAGCAAGAGCTCGAAGATCGTGGCCACGGCCGGCTCGGCGACGGCACCCAGGACCAACGAGGCCATGGTGATCCCGAGCTGGGCTGCGGCAAGGCTGAGAGTGAGGTTCTTGTTGAGGCCAACTGCAACCTGGGCCGATCGCCGTGGGACCTGCTCGAGAAGGTTGCGACGAGCGGTGATGTAGGCGAACTCGGCCGCTACGAAGAACCCGTTCGCGAGGAGCAAGACCACCAGCCAGAGGAGTGCCGACCAGTTCACCTCTCGCCTTCCTCATGTGAGGTGTCCCTGGTGACGCGCACCTGATCGACCCGATGGCCATCCATCGAGAGCACCTCGAACACCGTGCCGCCCACGCGGACGATCTCCCCCTGGGCGGGAAACCTCCCCAGGCTGGACACCATGAAGCCACCGAGGGTCTCGTACCGACCCTCGGGCCATTCGAAGCCAATCAGCTCTTCTACCTCGTGACGATGGAGCAGACCGGAGAGGACCTCGACCTCCTCGGAAGCCTCGCCAGTCGTGGTGGTCGCAGGGTCGTACTCGTCCTCGATCTCCCCGAAGATCTCCTCGAGCAGGTCCTCGATCGTCACGATTCCGGCGGTGCCCCCGTATTCGTCCACCACTACGGCCATTCCGCGGCCTTCGGTCTGGAGCTGGGTCAGGAGATATTCGAGGGTGCTCGACTCCGGAACCTGCAGGGCAGGCTTCGATATCTCCCCGACCGGGGTGACCGGCACCCGCGACTCGGGCACGTTGAAGCTGTCCTTGACGTGGACCACGCCGACGATGTCGTCGAGGTCCTCGTCGAACACTGGGAAGCGGGAATGGCCGGTCGCGGCCGAGGCCCGCCGCAACTCGGCTATCGAATCGTGACGGCTCAGTCCAGAAACCGCCACCCGCGGCACCATCGCGTCGGCCGCCACCTTCTCGGTGAAGGTGATGGCACGTGTGAGCAGCGCAAGCTCGTCGTCGTCGAGACGGCCTTCTTCGCCCGAAGACCGGATCATGAGCTCCAGCTCCTCCATCGAGCGGACACCGGCCAGCTCTTCCCTAGGTTCGATCCCCAGCTTTCGCACCGTCCAGTTGGCGGACTCGTTGAGGAAGAGGATGAGCGGCCGTATCAGGCGGTTCAGGACCTGTAGGGGGATCGCGAACCAAACGGCAGAGAAGTAGGGCCGGGCGATGGCCAGGTTCTTGGGGACGAGCTCACCGAACACCATCGCCCCTCCGGTGGCGAGGATGAACGCGATCACCAGCGAGACAGCCGGGGCTGCGGTAACCGACAGGAACGGGACCGACGAGACGAGTGGCTCTATCAGGGCGGCCACCGTGGGCTCGGCGATAGCGCCGAGGATGAGCGAGGTGAGCGTGATCCCCAACTGGGCGCCGGACAACTCGAACGAGAGATTTCGCAGCGAGCCCAGGATCCGACGGGCCGGGCGTTCCCCCTCCTGAGCTTTGCGCTCGACGTTGCTGCGATCGACCGCGACGAGGGCGAACTCAGCCGCCACGAAGAAGCCGGTGAGCAGGATGAGGACGAGGACCGCGGCCAGCCCCAGGAAGGTGCTAATCGAATGTCTCCGGGGTCACGGTCCGAACCAGGATAAATCGGGCGGGAGACTCGGTGGTTTGTTCACCCTGGAGCCGTGGTAATTGGCTGTTTCGAGAGGGAAGGAAACGCCAATGAGCAACGACAGAGACCGCGAGATCATAGTCACCGACACCAGGAGCGGAGGGGGGAGTTTCGGCATGATCGTCGCCGGGGCCCTGATCGCCATCGCGCTGGTGTTGGGGATCTGGTACCTGGTCAACAACACCTCGGACGAGAGCCTCCCCGAAGAGGTAGACGTCACCATCGTCCAGGGGTAGAGGCCCGGATCTACCGGTCATGCCCAAATACCTCGTCAACGAGGCGGCGGTGACACACGCCGAAGAGATGATCGCGGCCCGACGCTATGTGGTGCGGAGTGAGTGGTCTGACGTCCAGCCGACAGCGGCGGACGAGAACGAATTTCTCGAGCGTGCTGACTGGGCCGAGTACTCACGATGGCATCTCGGCTTGACCGATGGTGCCGGGGATGAGACCAAGGCACGGTACGCATTCGTCCTCGGTGACTTCCGACGTCTCCACCGCAGTGGCCTGATGGCCTGCCGGTTCCGCGCCACGCAGTGGGATCACAAGGAGATCGAGTTGGCCGCCCACGAGCTCATCCAGAAGCTCGACACACGACGGGCGTGACGTATGACGTGGTGAGACGGTCAGGTCTCAGCCGATTGCTCCCGCCTCCGCCATATTGAGCTCGATGAGCCGGTTCATCTCGACTGCGTACTCCATCGGGAGCTCCTTGACGATGGGCTCGATGAAGCCGGCGACGATCATGGAGGTGGCCTGGTCCTCGGTGAGACCGCGGGACATCAGATAGAAGAGCTGTTCCTCGCCCACCTTGGACACAGTGGCCTCGTGGCCGATCTCGGCGTCGTTCTCCTCGATCTCCATGTAGGGATAGGTGTCGGAGCGACTCTTCTCGTCGAGGATCAGGGCGTCACATCGCACGAATGACTTGGCGTTCTCCGCTCCCGGCTCGACCCGGACCAGCCCGCGATACCCCGCCCTGCCGCCGGACTTCGAGATCGACTTGGAGACGATGGTCGAGGTGGTGTCCTCGGCCACATGGATGATCTTGGCCCCGGCATCCTGATGCTGGCCTTCGCCGGCGAACGCTATCGAGAGCACCTCGCCATGCGCACCGGGCTCCATCAGCCACACCGCCGGGTACTTCATGGTGAGGCGGGAACCCAGGTTTCCGTCCACCCATTCCATCGTGGCGTTGCGATAGGCGGCGGCCCGCTTGGTCACCAGGTTGAAGACGTTGTTCGACCAATTCTGGATGGTGGTGTACCGGCAGCGCCCATTCTCCTTGACCACGATCTCCACGACCGCGGCATGGAGTGAATCGGTGGTGTAGACCGGTGCCGAGCAGCCCTCGACATAGTGGACGTATGCGCCTTCGTCCACGATGATCAGGGTGCGCTCGAACTGGCCCATGTTCTCCGAGTTGATCCGGAAGTAGGCCTGTAGCGGCTGATCGACATGGACCCCGGGCGGCACGTAGATGAAGGACCCACCGGACCACACCGCCGAGTTCAGGGCGGCGAACTTGTTGTCACTGGGCGGGATGATGGTGCCGAAGTACTCCTTCACGATCTCTGGGTAGTCCCGCAGAGCGGTGTCCATGTCGGTGAAGAGGACACCCAGCTTCTCCAGGTCCTCCCGGTTGCGGTGGTAGACCACCTCTGACTCATACTGCGCGGTCACCCCGGCCAGGTACTTGCGCTCGGCCTGGGGGATGCCCAGCTTCTCGTAGGTGGCCTTGATCCCCTCGGGGACCATGTCCCAGTCTTTCTGCTGCTCACCGGCCGGCTTGACGTAGTAATAGATGTCGTCGAAATCGATGGTGTCGAGGGCGCCGCCACCACCCCACTGGGGGATCGGCTTGCGAAGGAACCGCTGGTACGCCTTGAGGCGGAACTCGAGCATCCACTCGGGCTCCTTCTTCATGGCCGACATCTCCCTGATGACGTCCTCGTCGAGGCCCTTGCGAGGTGTGAAGGCATACTCGACCTCGTCATGCCATCCCAGCTGATATGCGCCGAGATCTATGTCAACGGTGGCCACTGTTCGATCACCTCGAATGTCGCTTGGTTTCTGGCCTCTTATTGAAACGGAATGCGGTCTTCTCGAATTTCCACTATCCCGATAGTGGGATTGTACCGGATGACCCCCACTGCCGGGAAGCCGGCGAACTCAGGGCTGCAGAGTTCGCCGAGCGGTGCCGGCAACCTTGCGGAAAGGGGTTAGGTTCGGCCCATGCCGGTGATGGTGGTCGGAGCCGACACCGAGAATGGACGAGCCCTGGTCGTCGGGCTGGTGGCACCGGGGCGTGAGGTAAGGGCCTTCGTCTCTGATCCGGGGTCAGTCGCCGAGCTCAGGGCCATGGGTGTGAAGGTCGCATTGGGCGATGTGTCGGACGAGAGCCACATCCAGGGCTCGCTCACCAACTGCTTCACTGTTGTCCTTGTCACCGAGGCCGCACGCGACACCAGAGAGCGCGCCTTCGCGACCACCGAACTGCAGGTGATGCGCGGTTGGGCGGCCGCAGCGGCCGCCTCGGGCGTGACCCGGGTCATCTGGGTCCACGACGGCGACTGCCCGCCTGTCGAATCGGCAGAGACCGGGCAGGTCTCACCGGGTAGCCCCGGGCTGGTGGAGGAGGTCGTCGCCCTGGACGACGCCCGTGTCCTCCCCGAGGAGCGGAGGAGTGCCGATGACGAGGAAAGAGCCCTTGACTAGGGGTGTCAGGCCAACTTGTCCTCGCCGTATCGCAATGTGCTACGAATGGCCGCCGCGCGGATCTCCTGGGCACGGATGAAAGCGTCCTTCAGGTAGGGATAGGGGTCTATCGCCCTGCTCTCGTAGGCCAATTCGAAGTGGGTATGTGACCCGGTCCACTCGGCATTCCCGGAGTCGCCCACAAAGGCGATCTGCTGGCCTGCCAAGACGTGACTCCCGACACCGAGGCCCGCGACGACTGTGAGCGACCAATCCGCACCACCGTTGTCCGTGCCGGGGTCGTCGTTGTTGAGATGCATGTAGCGGGTGGTCCACCCGCCGGCATGTTGGATCTCGACGTACCGACCCGCGAGACTCGAGGTGTCGACGATGGCGATGACGCCTTCGGCCGCTGCATAGACAGGTGTCAGCTTGGGGGCCATCAGATCATTGCCATGATGATGTCTGCCACCCGACCTCGAGGCGCCGAACGTCGACGAGAAGATGGTGACCTGCGAATCCTGGGGGAACTCGACATTGAACGGTGGGGCGGTCTCCGCCTGTGCGCGACTGGCGGGGACAGCGAAGCCGGCGACGATGGATGCCGCCAGCACCAGAGTGAGAAAGGGCGCGGCCTTTCCTCGGGACGTCATAGAACTCCTGACCTCTTGTGAAACAAAAACGAGGGACTTTCCTGGGGTCCCTCGCAGCGGGGGCACCCTATGGGGCACCGGCTCCTTACGCCAACTCCGCGCAGATAGTGATATCGCCGCGCGCAGAGCGCGTGAGGATGGTCAGACGCCGGGAGGCTCCGTGGGGCGCGCCCTGACCATGAAGCGAAGACGCGACACCGGTTCGTCGTCGACCGTGATCACGAATGAATAGGAGCCCTCGGAGGAGAAGAGGAGATTGTTGAACGTGAAAGACCTGACCACGCCGAAGTCGGTGGCCGGCGTGGCCTGAGGGTGGGCCGGAAGCTTCACCTGGTGCGAGAGCGGCTTGGTCATGAGTGGAGCGCCGTCCGCGTCCTGGAGGTCGACCGACAGATCGAGCACGTCGGCGCGCCACGAGCTCGGGACGCGGAGGCGCAGACCGATCGCCATACTGGGGTGCCGCGCCGGAAAGGAGCGCACCCAGAGGGTGTCCCAGCCACCCCCGAGCACGAAGAGCTTGCCCCGGACCGCCTGGACCGCATCGGCGAGCAGGGCCACATCGATGGTCGGGCCAATCGAGTCAGGGGCGCGATCCATGTTGTCAGCCTATGTGGGCGGGGCGATCGATAGTGCAGCGCCGGATTGCCCTATCGTTTGGACCAGGAGGTCTCATGTCGCCAAGTCAGCCGCCGGCCCCCGCCACCGGGAAGCTCGGGATCCTCACCCCCGGCATGGGAGCCGTCTCCACCACATTCATCGCAGGGGTCCTTGCCGCCCGCAAGGGTTACGCCCAACCCTTCGGTTCACTGTCCCAACTGTCCCACATCCGTCTGGGGAAGAGGACCGACGGCCGCAATCCGCTGATCAAGGACCTCGTCCCCCTCGCCGGTCTCGACGACCTCGAGTTCGGTGGCTGGGATCCCTACTCCGACGATGCCTACACCTCGGCGATGAAGGCGGGGGTCCTCGACGCCCGAGACATCGAGGGAATCGGCGACGAGCTCCGGGCGGTGCGACCCTACCCGGCGGTGTTCTCCAGCCGATGGGTGAAGAATCTCGAAGGCATCGACCAGGTCAAGGAAGCCGCGACCCACATGGACCTGGCAGAGCGTCTGATGGAAGACATCGACCATTTTCGAGGCGAACGGGGCGTCGACCGTCTCGTAATGGTCTGGTGTGGCTCGACCGAGGCATACGAGGAGCCATCCGCTGTCCATTCCGACCTCCAGGCTTTCGAGCAGGGGCTGAAAGACAACGACCCTGCCATCAGCCCCTCGCAGATCTACGCCTATGCCGCCCTCAAGATGAAGGTGCCCTTCGCCAACGGTGCACCGAACCTCACGGTGGACACTCCGGCTCTGGTCGAGCTCGCCGCCCAGGAGGAGGTGCCGATCTCGGGCAAAGACTTCAAGACGGGCCAGACGCTGATGAAGACGATGGTGGCGCCCGGCCTCAAGGCCCGGATGCTTGGGGTGAGGGGTTGGTTCTCCACCAACATCCTGGGCAATCGTGACGGCGAGGTCCTCGACGATCCCGATAGCTTCAGGTCGAAGGAGGTTTCCAAACTAGGTGTCCTCGAGCAGATCCTCCAGCCCGAGGTCTATCCCGAGCTCTACGGCGACATCTATCACAAGGTCCGCATCAACTACTACCCGCCCCGGGGCGACGACAAGGAGGGGTGGGACAGCATCGACATCTTCGGATGGCTCGGCTACCCGATGCAGATCAAGATCGACTTCCTCTGCAAGGACTCGATCCTGGCTGCCCCCATCGTGCTCGACCTGGCCCTATTCATGGATCTCGCCGCGCGTTCCGGGTGGGCCGGGGTACAGGAGTGGCTCTCGTTCTACTTCAAGAGCCCGCAGTCGGCTCCCGGCCTCTACCCCGAGAACGACCTCTTCATCCAGCTCACCAAGCTGAAGAACACGCTCCGACACATGATGGGTGAAGAGCTGATAACCCATCTCGGCACCGAGTACTACGAAGAGGTGTGACCTCCGACGCGATCGAGTTCGGGGACTGGTCGATCCCAGAGGGCGAGATCGAAGAGAGATTCGACACTCCGGGCGGGCCCGGTGGCCAGCACGCCAACAAGACCGAAACCGCAGTCACCCTTCGATTGGACATCACCGCCTCATCTCTTCTTGAGCCTGTTCGGCAGACGTTGGTCCGGGGGCTCGGTCGGGTGGTGGAGGTGTCTTCATCCGACACCCGATCGCAGTGGCGAAATCGCGAGATCGCGAGACAACGTCTCACCGAGCGCCTCGAGACGGCAATGGTGGAACAGAAGCCCCGCAAGAAGACCAAACCGTCGAAGGCGGCGAAGGAGCGGCGTCTCGCCGATAAGAAGGCCCGAGGCGAGAAGAAGAGGGCTCGGCAGCGGCCCTATCACGATTGAACGAGACCGAGATCTTGGAATTACCGGCTGCGAACCTACGTTCGATGGTGTGTGCAGACCATGCGTAACGCAGACACCAGACACGGTTCACTAGTAGACGAGACGGGGCGTCTCACCAGCGATTCCCTGAGCCACTACCTGTCAGGGATCGGGGGCAGACCCCTGCTCACCGCCGAGGACGAGGTCAGACTCGCCCAGGCCATGGAGGCCGGGTCTGATGCCCGCGCCGCCCTGGAGGCAGGCGTGAAGGACGCGTCCCAAAGGGTGCGTCTGCAGCGCGCCGCCCGTGAGGGCTCCCGGGCCCGTCAGGAGTTCATCGAGGCCAACCTGCGTCTCGTCGTGTCCAACGCCCGTCTCTACGCCGGGCCCAACGTCGAGATGCTCGACCTGATCCAGGAGGGCAACCTGGGCCTGATCAGGGCTGTCGTGAAGTTCGACTGGCGCAAGGGATTCAAGTTCTCGACTTATGCCACCTGGTGGATCCGCCAGGCGCTGCAGCGCGCCCGTGCCGATCAGAGCGACACCATCCATATCCCCTCTGCCCTCTTCGACATCCTCCCAGTCGTGCGGGGCGCCGCCGACGAGCTGCGCACCAAGATGGGACGGGTCGCGACGCCCGAGGAGATCGCCGATCTCACCGGTGTGACTGTGGTCGACGTCGAGAAGGCGCTGTCCGTGGCCACCACGGTCGCACTCGAGACCCCGGTCGGCGAGGACGGTGCCCTGCTGGGCGACTTCATCACCGACTCGGAGGCGATCGACCCGGCCACCGAGGTCGAGTACCGGATCGTGGAGGACACACTTCGGGCCAGCCTGTCCCATCTCCCCGAGCTTCACCGGCAGGTACTGGAGCTGCGCTTCGGGTTCACCGACGGCGCTCCCGCAGCGTTCTCCACGGTCTCCAATGTGACCGGCGTCCCCGAGACCGAGGTGCGGGAACTGGTCACCGAGGCATTGGCACTTCTCGCCGCCGATCTCAGATCGGTCGAGGACATGAGGGCTGCCTAGGCACCGACACACGTGCCTAACGTCGTCACATGGCGACCATGACCCCTGAGACCTGGGACTTCATAAACCGGTACTCCCGCGAGGTGTTCGGCTCACAAGACGAGCATCTGGCCGGGTTGATGGAAGACGCCGTGACAGCGGGCCTGCCCGCCATCGCGGTCGGCCCGGATGTCGGACGCCTTCTCATGATCCTCACCTCGATGACCGAGGGACGTCTCGCAGTCGAGGTGGGGACCCTCGCCGGCTACTCCGGGATCTGGCTGACCCGCGGGCTCAGGCCCGACGGGCGTCTCATCACCATCGAATACGAGCCGTTACACGCCCGATTCGCAGCACAGCAGTTCGTCGATGCCGGCATCGCCGACCGCGTCGACCTTCGGATCGGCGCCGGCCTGGAGGTGCTCGCGCAGCTGGCAGGCGAGCTGGAGACGGGCGATATCGACGTGCTGTTCCTCGATGCCATCAAGTCCGAGTACATCGGCTATTTCGAGCTCGTTCGATCCCTCATCCCGGTGGGTGGGCTGGTCATCGCCGACAACGTCTACGGGACGGGCGAGGGTTGGATCGACCAGGGGCACGGCACCGACGAGTTCAACCGGCACGTGGCGGCCGACACCGATTTCGAGGCGGCCGCCTTCCCGTTCCGGGAAGGCGTGATGGTCGCGCTCCGGGTCAGCTGAAACAACGCGCTGCGGCAACGCGGTCCGGCTTCCCCATCGAAGTCACAGGCAGCTCGGACACCCTGAGCCAGCGCTTCGGGATCATGAACCCGGGCAGCCTCTCTCTCAGCTGTCTCTCCACCTCGCCCTCGCCGATCTCGCCGACGTAGAGGCAGGCCGACTCCATCCCCCACTCCTGGCTGGGCAAGCCCACCACGAGCGCCCCGTCGACACGGGCCAGGGAGGCGATCTCGGCCTCGACCATCCCCGGGTCGATGTTCTCACCCCCACTCACGATCACCGTGTCGGCCCTGCCCAGGACGCGTAGGGCCCCATCCTCGTCGATCGAGCCGAGGTCGCCTGTCACCAGCCAGTCATCCCGGCCCCGGTCCGGCTCCCCGACATAGCCGGGGCTCACCATCGGCCCGCGCACCGCGATGCGGCCGTCGGGCACGATCTGCAGCTCAACGCCGGGCAGGGGATGCCCCCGGTTCGCCGGTGGGTCGCCCGGCCGGAGGGTGGCCACCTGGCCCGCCGTCTCGGTCAGCCCGTAGGTGGGGAGCAGCGGCAAACCGGTGGCGAGACCTCTCTCCAAGAGGCGGTCCGGTATCGGCCCACCACCGAGCAGGACGGCTCTGAGGCCGTCATGGGTTCCCGTGGCGACGTCGAGGACCCGGGCCAGCATCGTCGGCACCATGGAGGCCATCGTCACTCCCCTGCGCAGTTCGGCTGCATGGGCCCGAGCATCGAAGCCGTCGAGCATCCGTACCCGGCCTCCGGCATAGGCCGATCTGAGCAGGATGGAAATACCGGCGACGTGATGCAATGGCATCGCCAGCAGCCAGACATCGTCGGGACCGAGACCAAGGTGGCGCATGGAGGCATCGGCCGCCGCATCCCAGTTCGCCCGGGTGAGCCGTACCCCCTTCGGTCCACCTGTCGTCCCCGAAGTGAACATCACGGTGGCCGCACCGGAAGGATCGACCCGGCCCGGGCCGATGCCGTCGCCGACCAGCACCGCCGAGCCTCGGGACATCACAGCCAGGACGTCGACGGCCGATCGGACGTCGAGCCGGGGCCTGATCACCTCGACCCCGGTCACGGCCCGCCTCTCGACAGCCTCCACCATCTCCCCGTAGGTGAGACTCTCCCCCGTCGTCTCGAGGAACACTCGCCCCGGGTCTTGTCTCTTCAGCCAATCGAGCATCGGATCACCATCATGCGATCCGAATTGTGCTCTCGTGGCCCAAGAATCTTCACACAACGGTCCCCGCTCGTATCCTGCGCGGGTGGTCTCTGCGCTTTTCGACGAATCGGCCTGGGATATGGTCGCCGGTTTCGAGTTCACCGACATCACCTATCACAAGGCGATCGGGCACGGGGTGGTGCGGATCGCCTTCGACCGTCCCGAGGTGCGAAATGCCTTTCGCCCTCACACAGTGGACGAGCTGTTCGCAGCCCTCGACCACGCCCGCCAGTCCGCCGATGTCGGCTGTGTCCTCCTCACCGGCAACGGGCCATCGCCCAAAGACGGTGGGTGGGCGTTTTGTTCGGGGGGGGACCAGCGGATCAGAGGCAAGGACGGATACCAATACGCGAGCGGTGAGGAGGCCGACAGCGTCGACCAGGCGCGACTGGGACGTCTCCACATACTGGAGGTGCAGCGCCTCATCAGGTTCATGCCCAAGGTGGTCATCGCCGTCGTCCCCGGATGGGCCGTTGGCGGCGGGCATTCCCTCCATGTGGTCTGTGACCTGACTCTGGCCTCGGAGGAACACGCCATCTTCAAACAGACCGACGCCGATGTCGCCTCGTACGACGCCGGTTACGGGTCGGCGTACCTGGCCCGGCAGATAGGCCAGAAACGCGCCCGCGAGATCTTCTTCCTCGGTCGTGAGTACTCGGCGGCCGAAGCGAACCAAATGGGGATGGTCAACGCCGTGGTCGCACACGAGGAGCTGGAGAAGGTCGCCCTGGAATGGGCAGTCGAGATCACGAGCAAGAGCCCCACAGCCCAGCGGATGCTCAAGTTCGCCTTCAACCTCATCGACGACGGCCTCGTCGGCCAGCAGATCTTCGCCGGTGAGGCGACCCGTCTCGGTTACATGACCGATGAGGCCAAAGAGGGTCGCGACGCCTTCCTGGAGAAGCGGGAGCCCGACTTCGGCCGGTACCCCTGGCACTATTAGTGATCGGGTGACCACGCTCCAGGACTGGCGGATCGCGGCGCGGGTACACACCCTTCCTGCAGCAGTGGTCCCGGTGGTGGTGGGATCGGCACTCGCCGCTCACGAGGGTGTGTTCAGATGGGATGCTTTCCTCCTTGCGCTGGTCGCCGCACTCGCCATCCAGATCGCCGCCAACTTCGCCAACGACGTATCGGATGCTCGACGAGGCGCGGATCCGGTGGAGCGGATCGGCCCGCCACGGATGGTGTCTGCCGGGCGGATCACCGCACGGCAGATGTGGGCTGGGGTGGTCCTGGCCCTGATCGTGGCAGCTGGCGCCGGGGCGGCCCTCACCGTCATCGCCGGGCCGGCAATCCTGGTGATCGGGGTCCTTTCGATCGTCGCCATGCTCGGCTACGTGGGCGGGCCATTGCCGTACGGGTACCGGGGACTGGGCGAGGTCTTCGTATTCCTCTTCTTCGGGATCATCGCGACGGTGGGAAGCCGCTATGTCCACGACATGACAGCTCCGAGGGCGGCGTGGCTCCTCTCCATCCCCGTGGGTCTGCTCGCCGCTGCCATCCTCGTCGTCAACAACTACCGGGACTTCGACACCGACCGTGCGGCTGGGAAGCGGACCCTCGCCGTGATCCTGGGGCTGCAGCGCACCAGGGGCCTGTTCATGATCCTCGTCTACGGGGCCATAGCCCTGATCGCGGTGTTTGCCGCCACGGGGCTGACGCCCCTTCCCACGATCTTCGCCGCCCTGCTCGCTCCCTACGCCATGGGGCCGGTGCGCATCATGTATCGAAAGAGCGACGGCCCATCGCTGATCCGGGCGCTCAAGATGACAGCCCGCCTCCATCTCTGGACGGGCCTCACCCTCGCTGCCGGGCTGCTCATCTGAACGGAACCGCCGAGGTGTCGCGTAGCGTCGAATCGGACGTGAGAAAGACTCTGCTCGCCATGACCGTCCTCGCCGTCTTGCTCGCGGCCTGTGCCGACCCGGCCGAGGAGGCCGCCGCCGATCCGACGTCCGAGGCATGGCTGCTGCAAGCGGGCACCCTCGATGGCGCCGACATCACCATCGTGGATGGTTATCCGATCACTCTGGTCTTCGACCAACCCGAGGGGACGGCCGGGGGGAAATCCGCCTGCAATCAGTGGTTCGCCGGCTACACACTCTCAGGAAACGAGCTCACCTTCTCCGACTTGGGGGGGACCCTGATGGCCTGCGTCGATGAAGGCGTGATGAACTCGGAGACGGCGTTCCTGAGCGCCCTGGGCCTGGTGGAGATCTTCACCGTCGAGGGCAACGAGCTGAACCTGACTGGTGAGGGAGTCGACCTTCTCTTCGTGGTCGACGAGTCGCCGGCCAGCTCCTGATCCGGCCATGGCGATGGGTCGGTTCGCTGGAGCCCTCGTCTGTCTCACGATTCTGATCGTCGCCTGCGCCGACCCCGCTCAAAAAGGCGGCGACCCGCCGCAAACGGGTGAAGACCCGGTCGGGACTCCATGGCAGCTCGAATCAGGCACGGTCGACGGCAACGATCTGACACTGGTCGACGACCACCCCATCACCCTGACCATCAGCGACAATGGGGTCAGCGGGACTGCAGCCTGCAACGGCTACTTCGGGACGGCGTCGATCTCGGGAGCGGAGGTCTCTTTCTCCGGGCTGGGGGCGACCGAGATGGCGTGCAGCCCCGAACAGGTAATGGAGCTGGAGCGGATCTATCTGGAAGCCCTGCCAAGGGTACGAGGCTTCTCCAGCACTGCAGAGCGCCTGACCCTCACCGGTGAGGGCGTCGACCTCATCTACCAGGCGCTCCCCCCGGTGCCTACGAGCGAGCTCACCGGGACAGTGTGGGTGCTGGAGAGCCTCACCGACGGAGACTCGGTGTCGAGTGTTGGCGGCGATCGGGCGACACTCGAGTTGTACACCGACGGGTCGATGCTGGGATCAACCGGCTGCCGCGGCCTCCATGGCAGATACGCGGTGACCGGGGCGGAGGTGACCATGCCCGAGATGGCCGCAGAGGGTGAGTGCCCGCCGGAACTCTTCGAGCAGGACAGCCATGTCGTCTCGGTGCTGGGTGATGGCTTCCGGGCAATGATCGAGGAGGACCTCCTCACCGTCACGTCCCCGGGAGGGCTGGGTCTGGTGTACAGGGCCGACAGCTGACCATTCCATCGTTCTAAAAGCCATGGCTATGGTTGAAAGAATCGGAGTGAAAGGACGCTGATGGCCGAGAGCAAGGTGACCGGCCCCGACCTGATCGAAGAGGGCATCCCGGCCGATGACCTCGCCCTCGACGTCCCGATCAAGGGCAAGGTGGACGGGAGGCAGGTGATCGTCGTCCGCACCGCCGCCGGCCTATGCGCCGTGGCCGGCAGCTGTACCCACTATGGCGGCCCACTCGGTGACGGTCTCTGTGTCGACGGTCAGGTCCGCTGCCCGTGGCATCACGCCCGATTCGATCTCACCACTGGCGAGGCGGTGGGGGCACCGGCCCTCGACTCGATCCAGGTCTACCAACCAGAGGAGCGGAACGGGAGGATCTACGTGACAGGCCCCATCGACGCGTCTGTCCCCGAGCGGACGCCGCCGACTGCTCCCGACTCGGTGGTGATCGTCGGCTCGGGGGCTGCCGGTGCCGCCGCGGCCGAGATGCTGCGCCGTCAGGGGTATCGAGGCCCGGTAACGATGATCGGCGTCGAGCCACCCATCGACCGCCCCAACGTCTCCAAGGACTACCTGGCAGGCACCGCTCCCGAGGATTGGCTGCCGCTGCGCAGCCCCGATTTCTACGAGGAGCAGGACATCGACCTGGTCAGCGGGACACAGGTGATCGGCATCGACACGGCCGAGCGTACCGTGAGCCTCGAAGACGGACGGCAGATCGGGTACGGGGCACTGCTCATCGCCACCGGTGCTGAACCGCGGCAACTCCCGGTGACCGGGTCCGATCAGCCCCACGTCCACTACGTGCGAACCCTCGAGGACAGCCGGGCCATCATCGCCGCCCTGGGCGCTGTTTCGAGGGCTGTCGTGATCGGGGCGGGATTCATCGGTCTCGAGGTCGCAGCCTCACTTCGCCAGCGGGAGATCGAGGTCACCGTGGTGGCGCCCGATGACATCCCCCTGGCCCTGATAGTCGGGAAGCAGATGGGGCGATTCGTCCAGGACCTCCACGAGGAGCACGGCGTGGAGTTCCGTTTGGGGAGGACCGTGTCGGCGATCGAGGCCGACGCGGTGCAGCTCGACGATGGGAGCCGGATTGCGGCCACCCTGGTCGTCATAGGCGTCGGCGTGAAGCCGAGGACCGGTTTGGCCGAGGAGGCGGGCCTGGATGTCGACGACGGGATCATCGTCGACGACCGGATGCGCTCTAGCGACCCCCACGTCTGGGCCGCGGGTGATGTCGCGTCCTATCCGGATCAGAACGCGGGACGGGTGAGGATCGAGCACTGGGTGCTGGCCGAACGCCAGGGACAGGCCGTGGCGCGGAACATGCTCGGACACGATCTGCCCTTCACCGACCCGCCCTTCTTCTGGAGCCAGCACTACGACGTCCCGATCAACGTGGTCGGCCACGTCAAGGAGTGGGATGATGAGGTGGTCGTCGGAGATCCGTCCAAGCGTGACGTGATGATCGGCTATCGCAAGAACGGAGCCGTCCAGGCGTTGGCGACGATCTATCGCGACGTCGAGTCGCTCCGGGCCGAGCATGCTCTGGCCAAACAGGATGCACAGGCTCTCGACAGTCTCCTCGGCGAGACCTGAGAGGCAGACTGCTCTCAGACGTCGACCAGGCGGTGTGGTAGGAAATGACAGTCATCGAGCAGGTTCCCATGCGCATAGAAAGAGACGTCGCAATCCCGATGGACGATGGTGTCGTCTTGCGAGCCGACCTCTTCCTCCCGGTCGCGGAGGGCGAGTACCCGGCCCTGCTCAGCTACGGGCCTTACGGGAAAGGCCTGGCCTTCCAGGAGGGTTACCGCAGCCAGTGGGATTACATGATCGAGCACCACCCGGAAGTTGGGGAAGGGACCAGCAACCTCCATCAGAACTGGGAGGTGGTCGACCCGGAGAAATGGGTGCCGGACGGATACGTCTGCGTCCGGGTGGACTCGAGAGGCACCGGGCGGTCCCCCGGGTACATGGATGTCTGGTCGGGCCGGGAGACCGTGGATCTATACGACTGCATCGAATGGGCAGGGACCCGGCCGTGGAGCAATGGCCGGGTCGGCCTGGCCGGGATCTCCTACTATGCAATGAACCAGTACCAGGTGGCGGCCCTCCAGCCTCCACATCTGTCGGCGATTTGTCCCTGGGAAGGAGCCGCCGACTGGTATCGGGACTTCGCCCGCCACGGTGGGATCCTCTGCCAGTTCGCTGAGGACTGGTATCCGCGCCAGGTCGAGAAGGTCCAGCACGGTGTCGGAGAGCGTGGCTACCACAGCACCGTCACAGGCGAGGCGGTGTCGGGCCCGGACACCGAGGAGCCCGACGTTCTGGCAACGAGACGGGCGGACCTCGGCCATGACGTGATGAGCCGCCCCCTCGTCGATGATTGGTACCTGGAGCGCAACCCGGACTGGTCGCGGGTGACCACTCCGATGCTGTCGGCCGGGAACTGGGGCGGCCACGGCCTTCATCTCCGCGGGAACGTCGAGGCCTTTACACAATCGGCCGCCACCGACAAATGGCTGGAGATCCACGGTGACGCCCATTGGGTGGACTTCTACACCGACCGCGGTGTCGGCCTGCAGAAGCGGTTCTTCAGCCATTACCTCAAGGGCGAGGAGAACGGGTGGGAGCAGACGCCACGGGTCCTGCTCCGTGTCCGCCAGGCCGACGGCACGTTCAACGACCGCAGCGAGAACGAGTGGCCTCTGGCCAGGACCGACTGGACCCGGTATCACCTCACCGCGGGTAATGAGCTGGAGCCCTCGGCCTCCGCTGAGACCGGCTCCATCGGCTACGAAGCCGACGGCGATGGGTCGACCTTCCTCACTTCACCCTTCGCCGAGGAGACCGAGATCACCGGGCCCCTGGCGGCCAGGCTCTTCATCTCATCGGAGACGGCGGACGCGGATCTTTTCTTGATCGTGCGGCTCTTCGACGAGAGCGATGACGAGGTCACGTTCATGGGTGCCCTCGACCCGAACACGCCGATCGCCCATGGATGGCTCCGCGCCTCCCATCGCGCTGTGGACCCCGGGAAGAGCCTGCCCCACCGCCCCTACCACACCCACGATCGGGAGGACCCGCTCCTCCCCGGGCAGATCTATCCGGTGGACATCGAGATCTGGCCGACCTGCATCGTGATCCCGGCCGGATATCGGCTCGGGCTCAGCGTGCGAGGCAACGACTATCGCTACGAAGGCGAGCTGTCTGACTTCGCCCGCAAGTTTCACTATGCAGGACGGGGGGTAGGCCCGTTCAAGCATGCCGATCCCATCGACAGGCCCGCCGATGTCTTCTCGGGTCGGGTGACCATCCACGTCGGAGGTGAGACCGATTCATTCCTCCTTGTTCCCATCATCCCCTGAGCCGATCTGCCGATTGGGGCCGAAAGACCGGGCGATGTTTCACCTTTGGCCCTGTTGAGGACCGTGGCAGGATCGGTAACTTCATCTGACTGATGCCACAGCTCTACGACTTCTCGGCTACCGACGGCTCCGATCGCGACCTGCTCGGTGGCAAGGGGGCGGGCCTGGCCCGGATGACGTCGCTCGGGCTTCCCGTGCCCCCCGGGTTCACGATCACCACGGATGTGTGTCGGACCGCCATGGCCGCCGGTGAGGTGCCGTCCGAGCTCTGGCCAGAGGTCGATGCCGCGGTGGCACGCCTCGAGCAGGCGACGGGCCGCATCTTCGGGAGCGGGCCCGCGCCGCTGCTTCTCTCTGTGCGTTCCGGGGCCAAGTTCTCGATGCCAGGCATGATGGACACCATCCTCAACCTGGGGCTCAACGACGAGGTGGTCAAGACGTTGATGGAATGGTCGGGGGACGCCCACTTCGCCTGGGACGCCTACCGCCGCTTCGTCCAGATGTACGCCGATGTCGTGCTCGGCGTCGACGAGGCGTTGTTCCAGGAGGTGCTCGCCGAGCTGAGGGTGGCAAGGGGTGTCGATGACGACTCGGCCCTGACCGCCGAAGACCTGGAGACGGCCACCGCCCGCTTCCGCCAGATCGTCGACCGCGAGCGCCCGGGACAGCTCCCCGACGATCCGTCGGAGCAGCTGAGGGGGGCTGTCACCTCTGTGTTCGAGTCCTGGAACACCAAGCGTGCGGTCGAATACCGCCGGATCCACTCGATCCCCGATGATCTGGGCACGGCGGCCAACGTCCAGATGATGGTGTTCGGCGACCTGGGCGAGGATTCGGGCACCGGCGTCTGCTTCACCCGCGACCCGAGCTCTGGCGAGAAGAAGGTCTACGGCGACTACCTGCCACGGGCCCAGGGAGAAGACGTCGTCGCCGGCATCCGCAACACCTTGACCCTGGATCAGCTCGCCGACCTGCACCCCGAGGGTCATCGCCGACTGCTGGAGATCATGGAGGGCCTCGAGGCGCACTATCGGGACATGTGTGACATCGAGTTCACCATCGAACGAGATGTCCTCTACATCCTCCAGACGCGTGCCGGGAAGCGGACCGCGGCAGCCGCGGTCAAGATGGCCGTCGCCATGGTCGGGGAAGGCCTCATCGACCGTGCCACAGCCGTGTCACGAGTCGAGCCGGCCTCGCTCGAGCAACTGCACCGCCCCCGCCTCGCCGACAAGGTCAAGGCCTCCGCACCTCTGGCGATGGGGGTGGCCGCCTCCCCCGGAGCCGCTACCGGCGTCGTCGTCTTCACCGCCGACGACGCGGTGTCAGAGGCGCGCAACGGTGTGGAGGTCATTTTGGTGCGACCCGAGACCACCCCCGATGACATCCATGGGATGGCGGCCGCCGTCGGCATCCTCACGAATCAGGGTGGCAAGACTTCCCACGCTGCGGTCGTGGCCAGGGGCATGGGCAAACCCGCCGTGACCGGCGCAGCCGCACTCCGGGTCGACCCTGACGCCGGGATCGCCTCCACCGGGGCCGCCGACCTCCGCCGCGGGGACGTCGTGACCATCGATGGCACCTCCGGGGCGGTGTATCCGGGTGAGGTGGAGTTGGTACCCCCCGAGGTGCCACCCGAGCTCGGCCAGCTCCTGGAGTGGGCCGACGAGTTCCGTCGGCTCGGGGTCAGGGCCAACGCCGATCTCGCCGAGGACGCCGCCCTGGCCCGGTCCCGGGGCGCCGAGGGAATCGGCCTCGCCCGGACCGAGCACATGTTCATGGGCGAACGGTTGTCGATAGTCCGCCGAATCATCCTGTCAGCCGACACCGCGGAGCGGAACCAGGCCCTCGCCGATCTCGAGACACAGCAGGTGGGCGATTTCGAGAGCCTGTTGGAGGCGATGGACGGTCTCCCCGTCGTGATCCGGCTCCTCGACCCGCCCCTGCATGAGTTCCTCCCCTCGCGTCTCGAACTGGAGCACGAGATGCTGCGACGGGTCCGGGCGGGCCGGCCCATCGACGACCTGCAGGCGATGTCCGAGCACGTGGCGCGATGGGAGGAGGACAATCCGATGCTCGGTCTACGCGGCGTCCGACTCGGCCTGATGGTCACCGACCTCTATCGGATGCAGGCCCGTGCCGCGACCACTGCCCTCACCCGTCGCCTCCAGGCAGGCGGTAATCCGCACCTCGAGATCATGATCCCGCTGGTTGCGGCGGCCGAGGAACTGATCAGGATGCGTGAGATGATCGAGGCAGAGATCGCCGAGGCTTCGGCCCACTCCGGGATCGAGCTGGACATCCCGATCGGCACGATGATCGAGCTCCCTCGGGCCGCGCTCACCGCCGGCGAGATAGCTCGGGTCGCCGACTTCTTCTCATTCGGGACCAACGACCTCACCCAGATGACCTACGGGTTGAGCCGTGACGATGCCGAAGGCCTGTTCCTTCGCGACTATCTGGAACGGGGGATCCTCACCTCGGATCCGTTCCAGACCCTCGACCGTCCCGGGGTGGGCCGTCTGGTCTCCGTGGCCACCAGGGAAGGACGCGAGGCGAACCAGAATCTGATTGTCGGTCTGTGCGGAGAGCATGGAGGGGACCCCGACTCGATCTTCTTCGTCGATGATCTCGGGCTCGACTATGTGTCCTGTAGCCCGCCGCGGGTCGAAGGAGCACGGCTGGCGGCGGCCCAGGCAGCACTGGACTCCGTCCGCGGAGACGTCTGAGGCCGCTCACCGGACCACTTCGACCAGAGCGGGCACGCCTTCACCGGTAGTCGCAGTCGTCACCAGAATCGGCGCGCCCGTGTCGCCCAGACGCTCTTGCAAGGCACGCTGCACGACATCGACCCCGGGGCGGTCCCCCTTGTTGATCACGAAGACATCGGCGATCTCGACTATGCCCGCCTTGTCCGCCTGGATCTGATCGCCCCAGCCGGGAGCGAGGACCAGCACCACGGAATCGACATGGTCCATGATCTCGAGCTCCGATTGACCCACTCCGACAGTCTCCACCAAGACGACGTCGAAACCGGCGCGAGCCAGGACGGCGATCGTCGGTGCCGCCGCCAACGACAACCCCCCCAGGTGGCCCCTGGCGGCCATCGACCGAACGTACACCCCGGAGTCGTCGACATGGCCCTGCATCCGGATCCGATCTCCGAGCAACGCCCCGCCGGTGATCGGGCTGGTCGGATCGATGGCGAGAACGGCCACCTTGTTCCCACTCGAGCGAAACTCGCTGATCATGGCGTCGACGAGGGTGGACTTCCCCGCTCCGGGGGGCCCGGTGATGCCGATTCGGCGTGCCGGGGGGGCGGAGTCGATCAGGGTGGCGATGACAGGATCGACAGCCGGATCGCCTGATTCGATCTGGCTGACCAGCCGGGCCAGCGCACGTCTATCGCCGCTTCGCACCCGCCCTGCCAGATCGGACCCATTCATGGTGGCGTCAGGTTAAGAGTGACAACCCCCTTGGTCTTGACGCGGAGGTCAGAGGGCGGGCAGGGTGATGGCGTTGGGGTTGTCGAGCTCGTCCAGGCCTGGGGCATCGGCGCTGGCACGCACTTCGGTCACCCCCGGGACACGGTCCATGAGGATGCGCTCGATACCTGCCTTGAGTGTCATCATCGACAGGGGGCAACCCCCACATGCGCCAACCATCTGGATATCCACTCGACCGCCGTCGGTGCCGAGCAGGATCAAGTCACCACCGTCGGCCTGGACCGCAGGGCGTATGTACTCGAGCGTCTCGCGCAGCTTCTCGACGTCGACAGGACCTTCATCAGCTCTCGCGCTGCTCGAAATGGTGACCGGTGTTGCTTCTGGCATCGTCTTGAAGAACCCTTACCTGGTTGGGGTTGTTCCTGATTCTACCGGGGGCCCGCCGCTCAGAACTCGTCGGGCAGGCCCCACGGAGCGAATCGAATCGGCGGTATCGCCTGGAGGGCCCCGTCTACCCACAGGAAGGTCCAGGCGCCCGCCTGGGCACTGGGGAGCTCGAGGCCATCGACCGTGACCTGCAGGGGGACCTCCGATGAGATCTGCGCCTTCTCGCCACCGATCATCAGCCCCACCGCCAGCTGCTCGGGGAGGAACCCGTCCCCGGGCACCGGGGTGAGACCTCCGTAGTAGTGGGCCAGGATCTCCGGGTACGTCGACCCGGCCTCCGCCATTGCCTGGGCGCCATATTGGGACATGCCGATCAGATGTCCCCAGCCCGCTCCCTCGACGACGTAGTAGGGCAGGACCAGCGCGTCGCCTCCGTGACGGCTGATGCGCACCTCGCGCCGGATCGAGAACTCGGGGCTGAGCACCGTGTTCGGGTATTGCACCCCGTCTGGCCGTAACGCGGGCAGACGCTCGGGGAAGAGCGACGCTGCCTCGTTGATCCGGGAGCGAAGAGACCAGGTGTCGATCGAAACCGTTCCCGTGTCGGAGACGATGTCGATCATCCAGGGACCCTGGCCATCTTCGGTGGTGCGGTTGACGATCGACCGGAGGTCACCGCCGGCGACATCTGCCTCACGGAGGAGCCGCTCCATCATGAACTCGGGAAGCTCCCAAGACCAGCGCACGAAGGGGCTGTCCTCCCCTGGCGACGGGACCCCGACGAGATATGGGGCGGGCTCGGACCCGGGCCAGATGTCCTCGATGTTCCTGGTGCGGAGCCCGGTGGTGGAGGAGTAGAAAGCACGGGCAGGCTCGCCTTCGTGAATCAGGATCTCACCGGAGGTACGGGCCACGGCTGCCCGCCACCGCTCGCCGTCCTCCCCGAGAACCGCCTCGACGCCGGCGTAAACCTGGCAGGCGGCGGTGGCGCAGATGTCGTAGCCGATCCGTCTTCCGGTCTCCGTACGGCCGCCGGCCAGTGTCCATGCGAGATAGGTGCGGGCGGCAACTACCTGAGCGGCCAGCGCCTCCTCGTCCCAGGTGAATGGAACCTCCCGGATCCCTTCCAGGTAGGCGTCGAGGGAAGTCACCTCGACCACGCCCACACCATCCGTCTCGGCGGTGATCCTGAAGGGCCCCCGATAGCGACGCCCGTTCATCTCGAGATAGCCGTTGGCGGGAACCGACACCTCGATCGTCGAGCCCTCCGGGCGGGCTGCCGCTTGGCTCGGATGAGCAGGCAGGACGACCAGGGCCGCCAGCGCGAAGAATGCAGCTCCGAGAGCAGCGATGGGGGCGAGTCGGGCCCGGAGCGCCATCACCCCCGCTCGATTCTGGCTCCCAGCGCCCGGAGTCTCTCCGGGAACTCTTCATAACCCCGATCGATATGGCTCGCATCAGCCACCTCGGTGATGCCTTCGGCCCGAAGACCGGCCATGACCAGCGCCGCTCCGGCCCGGATGTCGGGTGCCAGCACCGGGCAGCCGGAGAGCTGTTCGACCCCCCTGATCACGGCATGCTGCGCTTCGGTGGTTATGTCGGCCCCCATCCTGGCCAGCTCCCCCACATATCGGAACCGGGCGTCGTAGAGGTTCTCGGTGATCACCGAAGTGCCGGCGGCGATCGAGAGCACCGCAACCATCTGCGGGTGCATGTCGGTGTGGAACCCGGGAAAAGGGAGGGTGGCGAAGTCGACTGGTGTAGGGCGCTCCGGGCCCCGTACACGCAGCCAGCCGTTCCCTTGCTCGACCTCGCAGCCCGCTTCGGACAGCTTCCGCAACTCCATGCGCAGGTGCTCCGGTGTGCACCCCGTGACGGTCACATCGCCAGCCGTGATGGCGGCGGCGGTCGCATAGGTTCCCGCCTCGAGACGGTCGGGCACGACGTGGTGCTCCGCAGGCGCCAGCTTCTCCACGCCGTGCACCGTCACCAGCGAGGTGCCGCCGCCGCTGATGTCGGCGCCCATCTCGGCAAGTTGGGTGATCAGGTCTTCGATCTCGGGCTCACGCGCCGCGTTGACGATCACGGTGTCACCCTCGGCCAGCACACCGGCGAAGAGCAGGTTCTCGGTGGCGCCCACCGATGGAAAGGGAAGCTCCACCTCGGTGCCCTTGAGACGTCCATCGACCCGTCCGACCAGCTCGCCGTGCACCAGTTCGAAGTCGACCCCCATGGCCTCGAGACCGTTGAGGTGCATGTCGATCGGGCGCGCACCGAGGTCGTCGCCGCCCGGGAGAGCGACCCGGGCCTCGCCGCATCGCGCCAGCAGCGGGCCGAGCACCACAATCGAAGCCCGCATCTGGCGCACCAGCTCGATTGGCGCCTCGGGCAGAAGCTGATCGGGCACGACCAGCCACAACTCATGATCTCCCTGTTCGACCCTGCAACCGATGTGGCCGAGGACCTCGCACATGAGGGTGACGTCGAGAATGCCGGGGACGTTGGTGAGGCGATGCCGTCCAGGGGCGAGCAGGGCTGAGACCATCTCCTTGAGGACCGCGTTCTTGGCCCCCATCACGCCGACGGTGCCCTGGAGACGCGCTCCGCCCTCGACAACCAACTTGGACATTCAGGCGAATGTAGTTAGGTATGGCCGCAACCCCATGCAGGGGCGACGCCACCGCTCTTGGCTACTCTGCCGCCGGAAATGAGAATCGCACTCGGCGCCGATCACGCCGGATACCCGCTCAAGGAGCAGCTCTCCAAATGGCTCGCCGAGTCGGGCCACGCCGTGTACGACCTCGGGACTCACTCAGCCGAGCCCGTCGACTACCCGGACTTCGCTGCGGCCGTGGCCCAGGCGGTCCTCGACGGGCGGGCCGACCGGGGCATCCTCATCTGTGGCTCCGGGGCCGGCGCCGCAGTTGCCGCCAACAAGCTCCACGGGATCCGGTCTTCCATCGCCCACGACACCTACACCGCACACCAGATGGTGGAGCACGACGACGTGAACATCCTCAGCCTGGGGGCAAGGGTCATCGGGGAGGCTTTGGCCCGGGAACTGGTCACGACCTTCCTCGAGGCGCGTTTCTCGCGCGAAGAGCGCCACGTCAGACGTTTGGAGAAGATCAGGTCGATGGAGGCCTGATCAACCTTCGATGGAGGCCTCGGCCACCTGCACCAACTGATCGAGGGCCTCGGTCGACAGCTCCCCCGTGATCCGGCCCAAGTTGGTGTTGTTGCCATCCAGAACCACGAACATCGGTGTCGCGCCCATCCCGTAATTCACCGCCACCGTCGTGATCTCATCGTCCATTATGACGGGTGGGGTCCATCCCTCCTCCTCGAGCCAGTCCTGGGGGGGCCAGTTGGGACGAAGCCGATCGGTACCGGTCACTACCGACACGAGCTCCACGGTGTCAGGCACATTCCCATCGTTTATCCAGTCCTGGATTACGGGCACTTCGGCCTGACAATGAGGGCACCAATGAGCCAGGAAGATAACGATCTTGGGGGTGCCGTCGGGCTCGATCGAGACCGGGTTGTCGTTCCAGTCGGCCCCTTCCACGGTAGGCGCGGTGAGACCGACCGAGACGTCCTGCTGACCTGCCGCATACACCGGGAGCGGGTCGCCTTCGACGGTCGGATCGCCGTAACCGATGGACTCGTCGACCGGCACCTCGCCGGCGATGGACATGGCGAGCCACACGATCAAGCCGAGACCGACCACCCCGCCAATGATCCACCACAGGGTGGAGTTGCCCCTGGCCTGCGTGGTTCCCGATTTTGGCTTCTTGGTGGCGGTCATTCGGTGGCTTTCGTGTAGATGGCGAGAAGGATCGTGATGAGGATAAACCCCACCCCGGCCATAAAAGGCAGGTCCATGAAGCCGAACATCTCGATGCTCCGCGCCGAGCAGGGCACCGCGGGGTCACAGGAGCCGCCCTCGAGACTGGGGAAGAACTGCACGAGGTTGTGGTAGATCGAGATGGCGAGACCGATCAGGGCGAGAGGGATGCCATAGAACCTCACCACGGCCTCACGGCGGATGGCGCCCACCAGAAGGATGACGGCCAGCGGATACATGGCGATTCGTTGGAACCAGCAGAGCCGGCATGGCACGTAGTGGAAGAGCTCGGAGTACATGAGTGAGCCGATCGTGCTGACCAGGGCGACTGCGAAGGCGAGCCAGATCGCCCTGCCACCGAGCAGGCCCGCCGCCTCCGGGCCTCTCACCACGCGATAGACCGTCAGCCCGATCGCCCCGGCCAGGGCGACCAGGGTGAGGATGGCGAACAGGTTGTTGAAGACGATGATGGTCTGCGCGGACATGAGGTACCGGTTCGGGTTCCTTGGAGGCGCCCCTGCGGTGCCCGAGGTTATCTGCCGTCGATGCGATGAGCGAGAAGGGCGATGTCGCCCTCCCCTGGATCGACACCATGGACTCACCCTCCTGAACCGACATAGTGCCTCGTGGCCATCTCTGAAGCGCGTCCTGAGCCCACCCGGCAGCAGTCCCGACCGGATCCAGGGCAGCGGTCGGATCGTGTCGACACTGGCCCCTTGAACCGGCCGGATGACCCACCGAACGAGGGATTTCGGCTCTAGCCGGTGACCAACCGTCCCGGTGAGATGAGGAAAACGAACAGAGGAGGCAATATGTCTGTCGTTTCCCCATCTCGAGAGGAACTGCGGAAGGCTCCCAGACGCCCGGCATCGATCATCGGACTCGCGGGACTTCTGACGCTCTTGGTGATCGGTGCCCTCCAGGGAGGGTTCGCGATGGTCACCGACCCGCTGGAGCCCCTGGGAATGCCCGTCAGCTATCTCGAAGGCGCGCCTGTCAGCGACTACTTCTGGCCCGGCTGGTTCTTGTTGGGCATCGCGGCAGCTTCCCTTCTCACCATCGCCGGACTGATGCTGCGCTGGGAGTGGAAGTGGGCATCTGGCATCGAGGATTTCATCGGTCATCGCTGGCCCTGGCTGGCTGTTCTCAGCATCGGAGGGCTTCTCCTGGTCTTCGAGATCGTCGAGTTGTTCATCGTGCCATTTCATCCCGTGATGCACCCGCTACTCATCGCAGGCTCCTTGGCGATCCTCTTGCTCGCTCTGACGCCATCGGCGCGTCGCCATCTGAAGAAGACCTGACGGGATGGAGACCCTGCCGAGAAGCGCCGTTGGATACCTGGCTGGGAACCGGCCGACCGTCCGGTCGCGTTGGCCGGCGGTGGCCATCGTCGCCGTGGGGATGTCTTTGGCAGTCATGGTCGCCGCGGATGGCACGCTCCTGTCGAGGCTGTCGAAGCTCGTCTTCGTCGTGGCCCTGACCATCGGAACGAGCGCGCTCTGGTTGCGGCCGGGGCGAGCCGGGCCGTGGGCAGCGCTGTCGTTAGGAACGGCTGGCCTCGTCGCAGGGGTCGGCATTGGACTTCGCTGGCTCTCGGTCGACGGGATCAGCTGGATCGCTGTGTCGGGGCTGATTGCGCTCCTGGCAAGTCTCCCACTCGTCGCTGCCGCTATCGCGCGGCTGACCTATCACCGGGGGGCGGTGATGCGGCTCGGGGTAACGATTGTCATGGGTGTCGCTGTCGCAGTGCTCGTCTGGACGCTGTCTCCGGCGCTCATCGCCACCAGCGTGCCTCCCATTGCCCATGGGGCCGCCACGCCGGCGGACTTCGGGCTCCACGCCGAGGAGGTGCGCTTTCGCACCGCGGACGATGTCGATCTGTGGGCGTGGTTCATTCCGCCCACCGAAGGAGCGACAGTCGTCTTGCGCCATGGCTCGGGCTCCACGGCATCGAGCGTGCTGCCCCAGGCAGAGGTATTGGCCGGGCATGGCTTTGGAGTGCTGGTCACGGATGCCCGCGGACATGGCTTCAGCGGTGGTCAGGCGATGGACTTCGGTTGGAACGGTGAAATGGACATCATGGCCGCCGTCGACTTCCTCGTTTCACGCCCCGAGGTCGATTCCAAAGCCATCGCAGTCGTGGGGATGTCGATGGGTGGCGAGGAGGCGATCGGCGCCATCGGGGCCGACTCCCGGATCGCTGCGGTGGTGGCCGAAGGTGCGACGGCTCGTACCGACGCCGACAAGGTGTGGTTCAACCAGATCTACGGAGCACGTGGCTGGCTCCAATCCCGTCTGGAATGGATGCAGTACGGCCTGACCGATTTGCTCACCGAAGCTTCGAAGCCCGACGCGCTGGCGGCTTCGGCTCAGAGCGCATTCCCCCGGAGCATCTTGCTGATCGCCGGCAGCGAAATGCCCGATGAGATACATGCGGCCGAGCACGTCAGACGCCAAGCAGGGGAGAACGTCTCGGTGTGGGTCGTCCCCGGGGCGGGCCACATCCAGGGGCTCGATGTGGCGCCCGATGACTGGAGCCGGGAGGTCATCGGTTTTCTCGAAACTGCCCTGGCCGGGGGCTGAGTCGATCTGACAGGGTGGACTCATAAGCCCTCAGGGAGGAGATGGCTGGCAGTCCCGACCGGATTCGAACCGGCGTTTCCGGCTTGAAAGGCCGGCGTCCTAGGCCTCTGGACGACGGGACCTCGAGCTGAGAGCAGGTTACCCGTCGCCTTCGACCTACCCAGTACCTGCCAGCTGCCCGATCGCCCGGTCCACCCGCTGCAGGGTCTTTTCACGTCCCAGGGCCGACATGGACTCGAACAGTGGAGGGCTGACCGACGAGCCTGTGATCGCCACTCGGAGGGGCTGGAGGCCCTTGGCCGCTCCCAAGCCCATTTCCTCCAGCATCCCCCGCAATGTGGCCTCTACGGTGCCCGCCTCCCAGGGATCGACAGTGGCCAGACGGTCCCGGGCAGACGACAGGATCCCGGCCACCCCAGCTTTGGCCATCACCTTGTCCCATGCCACGGGGTCGTATTCCGCGAAATCCTCGAAGAGGAAGACCACCTGATCCCCCGCCTCGGGGAGGAGACGGGTTCGCTCCTGCACCAGCGGGGCCACCGCCTCGAACCTGGCCCACTCTCCTTCGTCCAGGGAACGGCCCACCGCCCCCTCGACGTGAAGCCGGGCCGACCGGGCGAAATCGACCGGATCCATGGCCCTGATGTACTCGCCGTTGAGCCACGCCAGCTTGTCGGGGTCGAACACCGCAGGGTTTCGAGAGACGTCGACGAGGTCGAAGGAGGCGATCGCCTCGTCCCTGGAGAAGATGGTCCGGTCACCGTCGATGGACCACCCCAGCAACGACAGGTAGTTGAACACCGCATCGGGCAGGTATCCCTCGTCGCGATACAGCGAGAGCGAGGTCGCACCATGTCTCTTGGACAGCTTCTTGCCATCGGTGCCGAAGAGCAGAGGGAGATGGGCGTATTCGGGCTCGGGAGCGGCCCCAAGGGCCCGAGTCAGGACGATGTGCTTTGGGGTCGAGGGGAGGAGGTCCTCACCCCGGGCCACATGGGTGATCCCATAGTCGACGTCGTCGACAGTCGAGGCCAGGTGATAGGTGGGCGTCCCGTCGCTGCG
The DNA here is from genome assembly GCA_025928935.1 of Acidimicrobiia bacterium. GTDB lineage: Bacteria > Actinomycetota > Acidimicrobiia > Spongiisociales > ZC4RG35 > JARDZU01. The sequence continues at coordinate 29,207 of JAICNB010000004.1, read as the reverse complement.
CAGGATGACGAAATCGTCGATGTCCCTGGCCTCGAAGCTGACCCGGCCCCGGACCAGGTCCTCGAACACCACCGCCTCCTCCTGCGGCACCGACATGCGGATCGCGCCATCGGCCCAAGTCTCTTCGGGACGTCTGATGTAGTGAGCGGGATGGAGCTTTTCGGCCACGGCGCGCTGGCGGAGAGCCTCCAACTCCTCGGCCGTCCTGTTGTCGTAGTAGGCGGCGCCCGACTCGACCAGCGATGATGCCGCCTCCCGATATCGGTCGTATCTACTCGACTGGCGGTAATCGCCGTGTGGGCCACCTACTCCGACCCCTTCGTCCCAGTCGAGCCCGAGCCAGCGCAGGGAGTCGAGGATGTCTTCTTCGAATTCCACCGTGGAGCGCTCCCGGTCGGTGTCGTCGATCCGGAGGATGAAGCTCCCTCCCGTGTGCCGGGCGTAGAGCCAATTGAAGAGCGCCGCCCGGGCGGTGCCCACATGGAGATGCCCGGTGGGTGACGGTGCCACCCGCAGGCGGACAGTCATCTGGCGGCGACCACCCTGTTCTCGAGGACGCCGATCCCGTCGACCTCGACCTCCATCACGTCTCCTGGCTCGACCTTGCTGACACCGGCGGGGGTCCCGGTGAGGAGGACATCACCGGGGAGCAGCGTCATCACTTCCGTCACGAACTCGAAAAGCTCAGCCACGCCGAACACCATGTCCGAGGTGAAACCTGCCTGTCTCACCTCCCCGTTGACCCGGCATATCACCGCCAGCTTCTCCAGAGGGTCGAGCTCGGTCTCGATCGCCGGGCCCAGCGGGCAGAACGTGTCGAAGCCCTTTCCCCGGGCCCATTGCCCGTCCTTCCGCTGCAGGTCGCGAGCAGTCACGTCGTTGGCCGCGGTGTAGCCCAGGATGTAGGCGGAGGCGTCCTCAGCCTTGACATGGCGGGCCACCCGGCTCACGACCACGGCCAGCTCTGCCTCGTGTTGCACGTTCTCCGAGATCGCCGGATGGACGACATTGGCTTCGGGACCGACCACCGAGGTCGCCGGTTTGAGGAAGATGATCGGCTCCTCCGGTGTGGCCACGTCCTGCTCGGCGGCATGGTCCTCGTAGTTGCGGCCTACCGCCACGATCTTGGAGGGCAGGACAGGGGCGAGGAGCTGAGCCGTCTCCCAGGGAACCACTGTCTCGGTCGGCTCCCAGGCGACGAAGGGCGAGCCTTTGTAGACGAGGACACCCTCGGTGTCGGCCACACCGTAGGCAATGTCGTCACCAGCCTTGATGCGGACGAGCTTCATCGGGGACCGGAGCGGTCGCCGGCGCCCTGCCCGCCAAGAGCCTGCCGCACCTCGTCCGGCTTCTTCACCAGGAGGTCACGGTCCATCTCGCCTACCGCGGTCTGGCCGGGCCGGCCTTCATGTGGCACCGCATCCATCCAGCGCGCCCGGCGCTCTGTCACGGAATCGGGCGCCTCGTAACCGTATCCGGTCAGTGCAAGGGCGACCTCGATGTCCTCGAGGACCGGGCCCCTGCCCAGGGCGCCTGCCCGGGCGATGGCGAGGGCGGCGATCACCGACCTGAGGCTGGGGTCGTCGTCGGGCAGATCGACCTGGCTGATGAGGCGGAGCCCCCACCCGCCATCCGGCGTAGGCGAGCCGAAGAGGCCGCCCCGTGGCACCTCTTCCGGCGTGGTGGGTATGCCCGGCTTGATGTCGGGCCGCCAACGGCGAGCAGGCGGAGGCTCGGGGACCGAACGGGGTCGTTCCGCCTCGGTCACCTCGATGTTCGGCTGCTGCCCCACTAGTGGCCCTTCACTAGACGAAGGTCAGCCAGTGGCGGTACTCAGGGATCTTGGCCGCGACCAGATCTGAGAACAGATCCTGCGCCTTGCGGGTGATCGGCCCGGGCTCACCGGTTCCGATGATCCTGCCGTCGATCTCCCGCACCGGGGTCACCTCGGCGGCCGTCCCGGTCAGGAAGACTTCGTCGGCGGTGTATAGGCTGCCCCGGGCCAGGTCGGTCTGGACCACTTCGAACCCCTCGCCGGTCAGCAACTCGAAGACGGTGTCTCGGGTGATCCCCTCGAGGATCCCGGATGAGACCGGAGGCGTGTAGACGACGCCCCTGCTCACGGTGAACAAGTTCATCCCGCTCCCCTCGGAGACCAGACCAACGTCGTTCAGCATGAGCGCCTCGTCGTAGCCAGCCCGGAGCGCCTCCTGCTTGGCCAGCACCGAGTTGAGGTACTGGCCCGACCCCTTGGCGGTGGGGATGAAGCTGGTGTGCGAGATCCGACGCCAGCTGGAGACCATGGTGGTGATGCCGTTCTGCACGCCATGATCGCCCATGTAGCTGCCCAGATAGAAAGCGGCCATATAGTTGTGGATCGGGCTGGCCTTGGGGTTGATGCCGAACGCGCCGGCACCGTAGAACACGAAGGGCCGGATATAGGCCGATTCCAGGTCGTTGACCCTGAGCAGCTCGAGACAGACCTCGTCCATCTCCTCTGCTGTCTCCTTCATGGCGAGGCCGTAGGCGCGGGCCGATGCGACGAGCCGCACCATGTGGTCATGGAGACGGAATACGGCGGTTCCCTCGGGTGTCTTGTAGGCGCGAATGCCCTCGAAGACACCGGTCCCGTACTGGAGGGAATGTGACAGGAAGTGGACGGTGGCGTCGTCCCAATCGACGAAGTCGCCATCGACCCATATCTTGTTTGCCGGTTCCATCCCCGAAGGCTAACTGCTGATCGGCGGATCGGAACAGTCGATTTCGCATCGGGCTCGGGCTTGGTTGAATCCCGATCATGGCCGTGAGCAAGCCCGACCGTTCCAGCACCATCGACTGGCTCCTCGAGGGAGACCCGGCGATCAGATGGCAGGTGATGCGTGACCTCAACCGCTCCCCCGAACCGGACTGGCGGGCGGAACAGGAGAAGGTGGCGACCGAGGGTTGGGGAGCCAGGTTGCTCTCGCATCAGGACCGGGACGGCCGTTGGACGCCACGGCTCTACGGCAAGAAGTGGATATCGACCACCTACACCATGGTGCTGCTGAGACGGATGGGCCTGCCCAGGTCCGATCCAAGAGCGATCGCCTCGTGCCGCTTGTTCCTCACCGAGGGCCAGGGCACCAGACGCAACTCGGAGATGTGCATCCAGTCCATGGTGACCGCACTCCTCTACTGGTTCGAGGTGGACGAGGCCGACAGGGAGCCGGTGCTGGGACATCTCCTCTCCAGACAGCTGGATGACGGTGGCTGGAATTGCGACGTCGGTTCGAGGCACGGGTCGTTTCACACCACCTCGGCGGCCTTGGAAGCCCTGCGCGAGACGGCCCAGGCCGGCGGTCCTCGCCGTGATGAGGTCGAGAACGCCGAAGCCCGGGGGCAGGAGTTCTTCCTGAGCCACGGGATGTTCCGTTCCCATCGCAGTGGGGAGATCGTCGATCAGCGTTACCTCCGCCTCTCGTTCCCGCCACGCTGGCACTACGACATCCTGCGAGGTCTCGACTACTTCTGGTCTGCCGGCGCCCTGAACGACCACCGGCTCGCCGATGCAATTGAGGTGGTAACCGGGAAGCGCACAGCCGACGGGGTCTGGCCCCTCCAGCAACGTTGGCCGGGTGAGACATGGTTCGAGATGGAGACGGTCGGCGAGCCCAGCCGATGGAACACGCTCAGGGCGATGAGGGTGCTCGAAGGGTGGGAAGCCCACAACTAGCCTCGCCTCCGATGGCCAGACTCACCGCCTCGATGTTCGGGGCGGGTCTGATCCTTCGCAAGATCCGCGGCTCCGACGCCGGGTCGGGGACGGTGGGAGGTCTGGTCGCCTTTCCATTCGCCTTGCTGATCGGGGAGGCCTGGGGTTGGCCCGGGCAGCTCATCGCGTCGCTGATCGTGACCGCCGTTGCCTCCTGGTCGGCGAGAGCCGTAGCCGCCACCGAGGGTGACGCCGGATGGATCGTCATCGACGAGGCGGCCGGGACGTTCGTCTCCACCATCGGGCTGCTTGGCTGGCCGGCGGTGATCGCATTCGGCTTGTTTCGCCTGGTCGACATCACCAAACGGCCGTTTCCCGGGGTCTACCAAGCCGACTCGATGCCGGGGGCGACCGGGATCGTCCTCGACGACGTGGTGGCCGGTCTGTGGGCCTTGGGGATCGCCCATCTCATCGATGCCACCATCTTCTGAGGTCGCGCCCTGGGGCGACCTGCCTATGGTCTATCGAGGAGGTGCCCTGAAGCCATGACCTGGAACCCAAAATCGATCGTGGTCGGAGTCGACGGATCGGAGACGAGCACTCGAGCGGCAGAGATCGCCACCGAGATCGCCAGATCCCGTGAGGCCAAGCTGGTCCTCGTCACCGTTGTACGGCCACCGGAGGGCTGGTGGGGCATCGGGGGCGCTCCGCCCACTCCCGAGGCACTGTCCGCGGCGTTGGTGGAAGGCCAGCAGCAGGTCCTGAAGGAGAACGAGGAGACTCTGCCTTTGGACGGCTTGGACTACGAGACCGTTGAAGAGCTCGGTGACCCCACATCGCGCCTCATCGCCGTCGCCGAGGAACGAGAAGCAGGTCTGATCGTGATCGGCAAACGAGGAGCCGGGCTAGCCGAGCGGGTGATGCTGGGCAGTGTCGCCGACCGCCTCTGTCACCACTCCCCGGTCCCGGTCATGGTCGTGCCGTAGTGGTACAGGCCACATGCCCACGATCGCCATCCTCCCCGTCAAGTCCTTTCGCCTGGGCAAGGGGCGCTTGGCCGCTCATCTCGACGACGCGGACCGTTCCGAGCTGGGCCGGGCGCTGGCCGAGCGCACCGCCAGCCTGACCGTCGAAGCGGGGCTCCTCCCCCTCTTGATCGCCGGCGATATGGAGGTGGCGGAATGGGCTCTCCTCCATGGCTTCCCTTCCGCGCCTGATATGGGGACGGGTCTCGATGGCGCCGCTGACATCGGCAGCGCCTGGGCCGATGAATCGGGGAGCCATTGGCTTGTGATCCATTCCGATCTGCCCCTTCTCACAGTTTCGGACCTCACCGAGCTGGAGGAATCACTGTTGCGGCATGGCGTAGTGCTGGCCCCTTCCGCAGACGGAGGCACATCGGCCATTGGGGGACGGGGCGTCCACTACCGGTTCAGATATGGCCCGGGCAGCTTCCGGCGTCATCTCGCCAGCTATCCCGGGTCGGGAATCGTCACCCGCCTCGGCCTGCTCCACGACGTCGACACCGTCGCCGACCTCGTTTCTGCTCGCAATCATCCCCGCGGGGCCTGGCTTGCCGGGGTGATGTGACGGTCGAGTTCGACAGGGCCGTTCTCGCACCCGACCCGGAACGACGACGCGTCGTCCTCGGCTGGTTGATGATCGCGCTTCGAACGGCAGATCCTGAGCGTCTCACCGCTGAGGCGCTGGCCGTCCGTCAAAGTGGTCCGGCTGCGGTGATTGCCATCGGCAAGGCCGCCCCGGCCATGGCGCGAGGCGCCGCATCGATCCTCGAAGTGATGGATGGGATTTGCGTTTCCGGTCAGCCCGACGAGGTGCCAAACACGATGAAGTCGGTGGTCGGCGACCACCCGATCCCCGGGAAGGCGAGCTACGCCGCCGGGGCTGCGGTGATCGATGCAGTGAAACAAATCCCGGCCTCGGTCGACCTACTCGCTCTGATCTCCGGTGGCGGGTCGGCGCTGTGTGAGTCGCCACGCGAGGGTGTCACCGCCGATTTCCTCAGTCGGGTCAACGCCAGCCTCCTCTCCTCCGGGGCCGATATCGAGGCGGTCAACCTGGTTCGGAGCCATCTCTCCAAGGTCAAGGGGGGCGGGCTGGCGGCGGCGGCCGGCCGGCCCATCGACACCTATGTCGTCTCCGACGTCGGAGCGGCCGGGCCCGAGGTGGTGGCGTCGGGACCGACCATCCCGGGTCGTCGCGACGCCGATGCTGCATTGCGCATCCTCCAGGATCTGTCCATCGATGTGCCCGATCCGGTGGTGGAAGCGATGCGTGCGCGGATCTCCAGCCTTCCGGCTCCTCACGTCACCGTGCTCGCCGACGGCCGCGACGTCGCCAGGGCGGTGGCGGTGGCTGCCCCCGGGCCAGGTCGGGTGGCGCCCGGCTGGCTGCATGGGGAGCTGAGCACGTGTCTACGGAGGTTTCTCGGCGCTGCCGGGAAGGGGGTGACGGTGGGAGCGGGTGAGGTGACGCTGGAGGTCACCGTACAGGGCTCGGGTGGCCGGAACACACATGCCGCGCTTCTCGCTGCCGAGGCCCTTCGCCCCGGGGATCTGTTCTGCGCCTTCGCCACCGACGGCGTGGATGGCAGCGCCGATGCGGCCGGGGCGATCGTCGACAGGTCGACGGTCGTGAGAGGTGGCGATCCGGCCGGGGCCTTACGCAGGTACGACTCCGCCGCGTACCTGGCAGCGACCTCCGATCTGATCCGATGCGGTGCTACCGGGACCAATGTCTCCGACCTATGGATCCTGTGGCGGAGGTGAACGGCCCCGCCGTAGAGTGGGCCGACGGGAGCATGCAGAAGACACTCGTGATCACCGGTGGGACAGGCGGCCTGGGGACTGCCCTGGTGCGACGTCTGATCAACGACGACCACCGACTCGCCATCACCTATCTCATGCCCGACGAGGCGGAGCAGTTCGAGCAGGAGTTCGACGTCGACGAGGACCAGGTGCTCCTGGTCCGGGTTGATGCCACCAACGCCGAGGCGATCAACACGTTCATGAAGAGCGTGGCGGATCGATGGGGGGCGATACATGGTCTCGTCGCCCTGGTCGGGGGATGGGCGGGAGGGCGCGACGTGGTCGAGACCGACGACGTCCGGTTCGAGCGGATGCTCGATCTCAACCTTCGCTCCACATTCAACTCGGTCCGCGCCGTGCTCCCCTATCTCGTAGAGACCGGCTGGGGCCGGATCGTCACCGTGGGCAGCAGGGCCGCCGTCGATTTCCCGACCGGCCAGGCCGCCTTCAACGTGGCCAAGGCCGGGGTGGTGGCGTTGACCAGGTCGGTGGCCCAGGAGCTGGACGGGACCGGGGTAACGGCCAATGTGCTTCTCCCCGCCGTCATCGATACTCCGGCAACCCGGCGATCCCTGCCATATGCCGATTACGTGAACTGGCCGACGCCTGAGGAGATCGCCGCCGTCGCCTACTTCCTCCTCAGCGACGACTCGGGCGTCATCAATGGCGCGGAGATACCGGTCTACGGCCGGGCCTGATCAGTGGTCACCTAGGGGTAGATCTCGACCCATTCCCCGTGGGGATGGGCCTGGCCCACAATGCGGGTGCCGCTGCCGTCGTCCACCACGAGCTGGGCCCAGTCATCCGACTTCTCGAGTGCCTCCATCGAGATGCTATGGACCGGCCGGTGTGCCCGCGCATCGGAGAGGACTGTCTCCAGACGGTCCCTCTGGGCCGGGCTGAACTGGGCCAGGGTGAACGAGCTCATCATGACGACCGGGACACCGGGGGCGAGGTTGTCGAGACACACGGGCAGCGTGTCGGTCGCATCGCCGCCGACCATCTCCATCTCCAGCGTGGAGACCAGCTCGAGGGCGGACCGAAGCCGCGCTCGTCGCTCGTGGTGCTCGGGCCAGATGAGGGCATCGAGCCAACGACGCGCACTCACGTCGTACGGGTCGAGGGGGTTCAGGTCGAGACCGGTCCGCCCGACCACCTCGACCTCGCGGAGGGCCACCGGTGCTCCCCTCCATTCGGCTTCGAGGACCAGGCTCGCATCGGTGTGCCATTGCGCGACGTCGTAGCGGTAGCCATAGCGGTCGACGGCCAGGTTGAGCCCGGCGCTGGCACCGATATCGACCAGATGGAACGAGTCGAAAGGCGCCATCATCACCATGGGGAGCAAGGCGATGCAGCGTCGGCACTCGTTGGTCTGGGTGTACCGGGTGTTGCCGATCTCGACGATCTGCTCTTCGTGCTCGAGCACGAACCGTCGGAAGTGAGGACCCACCCCCTCAGGCGGATCCGGATCCGTGGTCAGGGATGGATAGAACCGGGAGAGGTCGTCGTCGGCACCCTCCATGAGCAGGTACTGCACGGCGGCGAACAACAGATTGGGAGGTAGTTGATGCTCGATGCGGTTGATCACCCGCATCAGCTCCGCGTCTGCAGAGACGACGTCGACGAGAGTGGCGTACAACGGGGATCCGTGGGCGTGTTTTCCCCAGTCCCGCATGTATTGCACGGTGACCGGGGAAGCCACTGGTGCTCTCGCCACTGGTGCTCTTGCCACTAGTGGATCTGGCGCCTGTAGGAGGTGGCCAGGGCGTCGGCGTACTCGTTCCAGCGATACCCACTATGCGCTTTGATCCACTGGATCCGGGCCCCGGGCCGCTGTTTGGCCAGGGCGTAGGCCTCCTTGACCAACTCGAGGTTGGCGATCGGGCCGGAGGACTTCTTGGTCCATCCTCTCGCCTCCCAGCCCTCGGCCCACTTGGTGACGATGTTCACCACGAGCTGCGAGTCGGTGTAGACGCCAATGCCGGCGGCGGGCGGGATCATGCGGAGACCCGCGATCAGGGCGGTGAGCTCCATCTTGTTGTTGGTCGTGTAGGGATCCGAGCCCTGTCCTTCGTCGATGACCTCCCCATCAACGACATAGACCGCGCCCCACCCCCCCGGGCCGGGATTCCCCTCCGCGGCGCCGTCGGTGAACACCCCGGTGTCAGGACCTTCGGTGAACGAATCGAGAACCTCGGCCACGGTCAGATCCCTGGCCTTGGTCCGGCTCGCCGCCCTCGATGCCGGGGCCGATTCCCGAGCCGCACCGGTGTTCGCGGGCATGCGCCCGCCTTCACGACAGTCGAGGCACTTACGGGGAACCCAGCCCGGATAGCGATCGAGGGCATCCTGACGCACCTCGAACTCCCTGCCACAGGTCTGGCAGGTGAACACTCACCCACCACCGAAATTGGGACGGAGAGACTCGCATATGCGCCATGGCTGTCTCAATTTGGGGAGGCCTTGGTGAAAACAGAGATGAACTGGGGCGATTTGAGCAAGTTGAACTCGTGATGTGTCTCGGTGAGCTCGTGCTGTCCCATGATGCGGCGCACCTTGGCCGGGGAGAGCCATTGGCAATGCACCTCCCGCGCCTTGAACGGCGTCCCGTAGAGGATCATCGAGGTGGGGACGGCGTAGAGGCCCTGGATCGGCTCGGCCGGGTAGATGAACAATGCCTTGCCACCGGGCTTGAGCACCCTCGCCATCTCGGCTGCCGCCTCGTCGAGCGGCGGAATGTGCTCGATGGCATGGACCGCGACCACCGCATCGAACTCGCTGTCGTCGAAAGAGAGGTCCTCGGCCATCATGTGCAGCACCCGGTCCGATCTCGACACCTCCGGGGCGTTGGGGTTGGCGTCGATGCCGACGACGTCGACTCCCCTCTCTGCCAGCCGGGTGGTGAGGTGACCCTGCCCACAACCCACCTCCAGGACACGGTCCCCCGTGCGCAAAGGCAAGAGCTTGTCGATCCGGCGCAGATGGGCCGGGTCCCAGCGGTTGACCAGGGCGTAGCGACGTGAGTCGTAGTCGGTCATCGGGGCAAGGCTAGGAGAGCCCTTCGAGATGAGCCGATACCGCGTAGTCGAGCAGGAGCGGGCCGTTTTCGATGAGGGCGACGTGAGTGACGGATGTGTTGGCCGGGGTGTAGAGCGACTCCGAGTGTGAATCGTTGGTGTGGGTCAGCGAGGACACATAGGAGCGAATCGCCCCACCGTGGGCGACGATGAGGGTCGGCTCATCGCTCGCCGGGGACAGACCATGCACCGTGGCCCGGATGCGCCCCGTCAACTCGCCCCAGCTCTCCCCGCTCTCTCCCCGCTTCAGGTCTACGCCGTCGCGGTAGATCGTGCCCATGAGCTCTGGCCAGGACTCGTAGATCTCATCCGAGGTGAGGCCTTCCCATCGCCCCATGTCGAGCTCTTTCAGGCCGTCGACCGGCACCACTCCGTCGGAGGCGACGTACTTGGCGGTGGTCAGCGCCCGGCCCAGAGGTGAGGTGTAGACGGTGGGGAAGACGCCATACCAGTCGCGCAGGGCGCGGGCTTGACGATGACCGGTCTCGTCGAGGCCCCAGTCGCCCTGGCCCTGCCATCGGCCCTCGGTGTTGGCCCGGGTCTGTCCGTGCCGGATCAGGGCAAGAACATGCTCCCCCTGCTCGAGGTGCTCGGTCACCGCGCTGGGGCGGGGCCCGAAGTGGGCGAGGTCGTTGAACCCGGCCAGACGTGGCCGGTCAAATGACCAGACGAGCCGGGTGAGGGAGGTGTTGCCGGCGAAGGCGTGAGCTCTGCGGCTCCGACCGGCCAGATGACGCCGGAGCACCTCCTGGATGAATCCTCCGTGGGTGACCACTGCGGCCCGGCCGTCTTCGCCGAGGTCGGCGGCCAGGGCGTCGATCGCCCCTGTGGCACGTCTCTGGAGGTCGGTGAGGCTCTCACCCGTGTGGCCCATCGGCAGCTCACGGCCGGAGATGGCGTTGCGCAGGTCCTCGCCGTGCTCAGAGAGGATCTGATCCCTCGACATCCCCTCCCAGCGACCGATGTCTAGCTCGACCAGATTGTCCCAGACCTCGTAGTCGGTGGTGAAGGCACCGGCGGTGCGCCGGGCTCTCTCGAGCGGCGAGCAGACGACGACGTCGAACTCCCGCTCATGGAGCCGCTTGCCGATCGCGTCGAGGCTGGCCTCCCCCGCTTCGCTGAGTGGGCCGTCGACCTGGCCGTTCCATACGCCGTCGAGGTTGGCCTGCGATTCGGCGTGTCGGATGAGGGTGATTTCGGTCATGGGTCGTGGGTTTTGGGTCATCGGTCGTGGGAACGCGCCAGTCATCATCTCAGTACCCATGACTCAGAACCCAAAACCGAGCGGACGTAGTCCGCTCATCCTCCGACGAACGCCGAGGCAAAGATGAGAGAGACGATGGCCATCACCTTGACGACGATGTTCATCGCCGGCCCGGCCGTGTCTTTGAAAGGGTCACCCACGGTGTCGCCGATGATCGCAGCCTTGTGGCTCTCCGAGCCCTTCCCACCGAAAGCGCCGGACTCGATGAACTTCTTGGCGTTGTCCCACGCTCCACCGGCGTTCGCCATGAAGATGGCGAGAAGAAAGCCGGTCACGAGTGAGCCGGCGAGGAGACCGCCCAATGCCTCGACGTCGATGAACCCGACGACGAGGGGGAGCAAGATGGCGATGGAGCCCGGGATGATCATCTCGCGCAGCGCCCCGGTAGTGGCGATGTCGATACAGGCGTTGTAATCGGGCTCCACCCCAGGCTCGCCCTCTCTGAGCCCCTCTATCTCCCGGAACTGCCTTCGCACCTCATCGATCATCTTGAAAGCGGTTCGACCCACCGCGTTGATGGTGAGGGCCCCGAACAGAAACGGAAACATGGCGCCGACGAACAGTCCGATCGTCGTCTCCGCCCGGGTCAGATCGATCTGATCCAGCCCCACCGCATGCGTGAAGGCAGCGAAGAGGGCCAAGGCCGTGACGGCAGCGGAGGCGATGGCGAACCCCTTGGCCACTGCAGCCGTGGTGTTGCCCAACGAGTCGAGGGCATCGGTCGCCTGCCTCACCTCCGCCGGCAGATGGGCCATCTCTGCGATGCCTCCCGCGTTGTCGGCAATGGGCCCGTAGGCATCGACCGAGATAGTGATGCCCAGTGTGGCGAGGACCCCGATGGCGGCTATCGCCACGCCATATATGCCCCCGCCCTCGCCGAGCGCCCAAACTCCGGCGAAATACGAGACGCCGATCCCGCCGGCGACGACAAGGACCGAATAGGCAGCCGATTTCATCCCCTCGGCTATCCCGGAGATGATCACCGTGGCCGGCCCGGTCTGGGACTGGCGGGCGATCTCCTTCACCTTCTTGTGGTTGTCGGAGGTGAACCACTCGGAGATCTTTCCCACCATCCACCCGACGACGAGACCGGCCATGACCGCCCCCCATATCCCGAGCGGGTTCTCGGCGACGTCCCCGAACACCCAGTAGGCGAGGCCGAGCACACCTGCTCCGGTGGCCAAGAGGGCGAAACTCGTCCCACGTCGTAAGGCGGCGCCGAGATCGTCGCCTTTGGGTCGTACCAGGAAGGAGCCGACGATGGCGGCCAGCATGCCGAGCGCGGCGACCGCCAGAGGGAACACGATGGCCTCGTCGACGAGAGTGCTACCCCCGAAGACCACCGCGGCGTAGGCGATCGGCGCCACCAGCGACCCGACGTATGACTCGAACAGGTCCGCGCCCATGCCGGCCACGTCACCGACGTTGTCCCCGACGTTGTCGGCGATGACCGCCGGGTTGCGCGGGTCGTCCTCCGGGATGCCGGATTCGACCTTGCCCACCAGATCGGCACCCACATCGGCCGCCTTGGTGTAGATGCCGCCGCCGACCCGGGCGAACAGGGCGATCGAAGAGCCGCCGAGCCCGATGGCCGTGATGATCTCGGTCCACGAGTCGAGGCCGAGAACCTTGTTGAACAGGAGATAGCCGAGGGCGACACCGAGAAGGCCGAGCCCGGCGACGGTGAAGCCCATCACGGCCCCACCCCGGAAAGCGATCGGGAGCGCTGCCGTCGTCCCCCCGGTCCGGGCCGCCTCCGTGGTGCGGGAATTGGCCTGCGTGGCGATCCTCATTCCGAAATATCCGGCGGCGCCGGAGAGACCGGCACCGAACACGTAGGCGACAGCCCCCCAGGGCAGACCCCAGTCGAGGAGAGCGGCGATCAGGCCCGCCATCACTACGACGAACACGCTGACCCACAGATACTCCCTGCGGAGAAAGGTCATCGCACCCTGCCGGATGTCGTCGGACAGCTGGATCATCCGGTCGTTGCCCCTGGGCGCGGCTAGCACGATTCGGGCATAGACCACTGCCACCAGGACTCCCACCATCCCGGCGGCCAGGGACACGTACACGATCAGGTCGGACAAGGGGGCGGGATTGTAGGAAGCCCCCGTCATTCCCAATGGGTGAGGTCAGCTGCCGGCGATCGCCCCCGCTAGATCGACGATGGCCGCTTCGATCTCGGGCCCGCTGGCGCTAGTGACCCCGACGGCGAAGATCAGATCGTCGGACAACACCACGAGCTCGTAAGGCCCCATGTCATTCGGGTTGTATGCGGCCTCACCGACACCATCTACATCCGTCACCCCACCCCTGTTCTCGTCATATCCGGCCTTCACACCGTCCCACCCGGAGGACGACCCGAAGTGATAGACCTCTACCGTCGGAGCGATCCCCCCTTCGAGGACGTAGGAGCAGGCCCGGGCGACGAGCGGCTCCCCGCTGGCGGAACTGGCCCCGAAGGCCGCGGCGACCTGCTCCGGCGTCGCCAAGGCACAGGGGTCGTCGGCCGTCACTTCGGCAGCGGTTGTCGTTGCCTCCACCGACGTCGTCGTGTCACCCAGGGTGGTGGTCACCTCGTTTCCGGCTTCGGTGGTCCCAGATGCAGTCGTGCCCGTGGTCCCGGCGTCGCCTCCACATGAGGCCACCCCCAGCACGAAGACCATCACAAAAAGTCCGTGTCGCATGCTTCCCCTCCTATGTCACCCACTTCGCAACCTACGTGAGGGGTCTTAGCGCAGGTTTAGAGTCGCGGTCCATGAGAAGGCTGTTCCGAGCAGTGACGATCGCCCTGGTCCTGTTGGTGCCGTTGCCGGCTTGGGCCCACGGCGATCACGACGCCCGCCCCCTGCTTCGGCACGCCGATCTCGGTCCATACACGGTGTCCCTGTGGCAGGTATACCCGGATGCCGGCTCGGCGATGATGCCCATGCTGGTGGTGATGTTCGACGAGGGGACGTTGGGTGAGGGCTCGACTCTGTCGGTGCGGGTGGGCGGGGATGAGGTCGGCCTGGCCCCCTCCCTCACGACGGCGGGCGCCTGGGAGACCACCAGCGGTTTGGAGACCGACGACTCGGTCATCGTGACCATTTCCGAGGACGGGAAGTCATGGACCACCCCGACGGTCATCGTCCCCCCACCGCTCACCTCCATGCTCCCGATGCGGGGCCTGATCGCAGTTTCTATATTCCTCGCCACCGCGGTGGCGTGGTGGATCGGAGGCAGGACCGCAATGGCCTGGCGTCGTCCCATCACTTACCGGGATATCGGTCTCGAGGGCTGAGGGATAAGGAGAAGCATGGTTGCGTCATCCGAGAGAACGTCCACCTTGGGAATCATGGACAAGCTGAACGGCCCCTGGCACGAGCGGGCACTCTGGGTGTACCTGGCGATCGTGATCCTCCACTGGATCGAGCACCTCTTCCAGGCGGCGCAAATCTGGATCTTCGAGATGCCACGCCCGGAGGCACTGGGGGCGCTTGGTTACGTCTTCCCGTGGCTGGTGCGGTCCGAGGTGATGCACTTCGGATACGCCCTGGTCATGTTCATCGGCCTGGTGCTGCTGCTGCCGGGGTTCCGCGGCGCCTCTCGGGGCTGGTGGCTGGCCTCGACCATCATCCAGGGTTGGCACCTCATCGAGCACACCACCCTCCAGATCCAGGCCATCGTGGGGACCAACCTGTTCGGTTCACCGGTGCCGACCAGTTTCCTCCAGCCCTTCATCCCGAGGCCGGAGCTGCATCTGGTCTACAACCTGATCGTGTTCATCCCGATGATCGTGGCCATGTGGCTGCACACCCGTCCCGACCAGGATGTGGTCAACGAGTGCACCTGCGCCGCCCCTCCGCTGCCCAAGGCGACAGCAGGTCTGGCCAGCGCCTAGCTAGGCGGACTGCCCCGCTCGGTCGGCAGCGGCCCGAGTGAGGACCTCGGTGAACACCTCTGGAGGGTGGGCACCGCTGATCCCGTAACGGTCATCGATGACGAAGAAGGGGACACCCCGGATCCCATGGGCATGGGCCTGGGCCATGTCGGCGCGAACCGCCTCCAGATATTCGTCTTCCTTCAGTGAGCGCATCACGTCACCGCGATCGAGACCGATCTCGGCGGCGAGATCGGCCAGGTCCTCGACCCGACCAACATGCCGGCCCTCGGTGAAGTAGGCGCTGAGCAGCCGCTCTTTCATGTCGAGCTGTCGGCCCCGCTCCTTGGCATAGTGGAGGAGCTGGTGAGCCTTGATCGTGTTGGTGTGCTGCAGGGCGTCGTAGTCGTACCGGAGCCCAGCGGCCAGAGCGATCCCCACCACCCGGTCGATCATGGAGCGGGCCTGCTCGGCAGTCACGCCGCGGTGGTTCATCAGGAACTCGATCTCACTCCCCTCATATTCGCCCGGAGTGTCGGGGGCCAGCTCGAAACTGTGATAGGTGATCTCGATCGGCAACGCTGCGTCGGTAGCGGTGAAGGCAATCATCCCCGCCTCCAGGTTGCGCTTCCCGATGTAACACCAGGGACAGGCCACGTCAGACCAGATGTCGACCTTGATCGGGGAGGTCTCCGAAGCCACGAACGCAAGGTAGTTGCGCCCGGAATTTGTCCCGGCTGCCCTGTACGTTGAGGTCATGGGAGTGGAATGCAGTGTCGAAGGATGCCAGCGAGCGGCGAGGTCGAAGGGCATGTGCGAGATGCACTATCGAAGAGACCGACGCAACGGCGACTCGGGTCCACCGGGTCCGATGGCGAAAGGTAAGACGATCTGCGGCGGCGGGAAAGCTGCAACGTCGAGGCCGAAGCCAAGGGCTACTGCCATGGGCACTATCAGCGGCTGCTACGACACGGCGTGGTCAGGATGAGCCGCTTCGCTCGTCTGGACGGGTCTGTTCGGAGAATGACTGCGAAAGACCGCACTGGGCCTTGGCTCGGACTGGAGACTCTCAAATGGGCCCGGCCGAGTAGCCCTTCATCCAGAATCTAGAAAAAGTGCCCTCTACAGGGGTGTCGCAGTCCCGAGCGGGTTCGAACCGCCGTTTCTGGCTTGAGAGGCCAGCGTCCTTGACCACTAGACGACGGGACCAGGTTGGAAGTCGGATGAGACCGACCTCGCTCGGGGGGAAGGACTCGAACCCTCAATAACAGGGCCAGAACCTGTCGTGTTACCTATTACACCACCCCCGAACGCGCAAGCCCGAGGGCAATGCGGGGTAGGAGACAAGGATAATCGAACGAAGGGGCAGTGCGAACCGCCATCAGGGGACTGTGACCGGCAGCGCTGTCGCCTCCGCTCTGATCACCAACGGCGCTTCGTCGTCGATGAACACACCCATCAAGCCCAACTCCAGGTGGTCTGTCACCAGCACGGTCACCGAAGACTGATCCGCCGCGGTGGTCACCGACAGAGCGGACAGCGCGAGGTCCTGCGAGCCGACGTAGTCCGACCCGAGCCCGGTCGCCCTGGCCGGATCGATCAGCACCTCGCCGGTGGACCGATAGTGCTCTTCGTCGATGCCCGACGCGGCTGCGATCGAGGCCGAGTCGGCGATGGCCGCCAGTTCTCGCTGAACGGCCAAAGCTCGCCAGAAGTCCACCATCAGGCCGCCGAACAACAACAGCAAGATGGACAGACCGAGGGTCCAGAGGGTCACCGAGCCTCGCTCGGAGCTCATGGGAGGCTCCGATAGAGGTCGACGGGCTCAGAGTGTGCGGAACCAACCCACAGGCCACCGATCTCGCCCCAGGGTGTCGCCACAACAGGGACCCACACCTCGACCCGGGCGCTTATCGACGACCCCCGTTCGAAGGAGCAGGCCGTTGCTCCCCCCGACTGGCTTGATGGGGTCTCTCCGCACCAGCCGAGACGCACCGAGTCCGACCCAAGCCCATGGTTGGACGCCATCTCTGAGACGACCGCTGCCCCGGCAGAGACGTCGAGCTCGATAACAGCTGCCCGGGCTGCCTCGGCGGCTGCAGCCGCGGCAAACACCCTTCGCTCGGACCACGGCCCGAATGCGAGGACCGCGATGGCGACAGGCAGAAGGAGGAGGCCTACGGCAAGGCCGAGCTCGACTGCAGCGTGGCCTCGATCGCTCATGGCGGCATCTCGCGGGTGGCCTGGGCAACCATCTCGATCTCGAAGTCGGTCGCGAACGGCGTCCAGGAGTCGAAGACGGCTCGTCCCGACGCTGTCACCACATCCGGACCGATCACACAACCTGCGACGACCGAGTCACCCATGCGCCCTCCGAGCAACTGGGAAAGGACGCCCTCGATGCGGTCCACACAATCCTCCGGGGACGAGCTGATCGCGCCTGCTCGTGCCCCTTGATCGAGAGCCGAGCGGAGAGCCCCTCGGCCGTATTGGGCCACAACGAGGTTGGCCATCGCCAGAAAGACGAGAAGCCCGAGCCCGCTAGCGAGGAGGAACTGGACCGAGGAGACTCCCCGGTCGGTCAGCCCCCGATCAGCTGGGAACGAATCCACCCGACGATGTCCACGCCGAGGGCCTGAAGGGCTCCCCAGATGACGACCAGCGCCGCGATCGCTAGAGCGGCGTTCCCCATCAATTCCGCGGTGTTGAGACCGCGGTCGTCACGCCACACATCGCGGAGCCACTGTCTTACGGCCGACATGTCAACCTCCTTTCATCGCCAGCCTGTGATCAGATACGGCAGCGGGGCCGCCACGAAGAGAAGAAGGACCGGTGCCAGGATTGCGATGATCGGAACCAGCATGGCTGCGCGTCGCTTCGTGGCCGACCGCCTCATGGTCTCGCGGCGAGTCTCTCTGACGTCTTCTGACAGGTCGAGCAGTCCAGGAGCGAGATCCGCTCCTCGCTCTTCGGCGGTCGCCAGCAACCGATAGGTACGGGCACAGAATGGCTCCGGGGTCAGCTCGGCGATCCTCCGGAAGGCCTCACCGGCACGCCAGCCCGAACGATGAAGACGCAGCGCGTCAGCCAGTTCGGTGACCACCTCGCCCTCGCCCCTCTTGACCACGTCCTGAACCGCATGCACGACACCGCCCCCCGCTCTGATCCGCATCGCGAGGAGCTGGTTCACCGTGTAGATCTCGATGCACATCCTGTCCCGCCTGCGGGTGATGGCAGCCTGCAGAGCGCCCTGCTGGCGGGTGGCCCCGATGAAGAGCCCAAGCAGGACCAGGACGATCCGCGGAACGGGAGCCAGACGCAACAACTGGCCAACGGCGAACCCCAGCCCGGCTCCCAGCGCGATCGATCGGAGCTGCGCCAGTCGGAACGCGGCGACCGTTTCTTCCTCCGGAAAGTCCCGGTACCACCCGGCCTGACGTAGCCGGAGAACCGTCACCTTCTCACCGGAGCGATCCAGGAACCGACCCAGCCGGCTCGCCAGGCCACGGAGGATTGGCCCGAACACCACCCCCAAAGGCCCTGTGGGAGCGGGACGTCGCGTCGTCACTCGCGTCGGTGTCAGGTACGGGTTGATCCTCGAGGCGAGGCTCCTCGCCGGCGGGAAAAGGGAGTAGACGAGCAGACCTGCAACGACTGATGAGACAGAGGCCGAGAGGATGACGAGGGGTGAGACCGTCACTCTCCACCTTTCACGGACACGAATACGCGGGGCTCAGGCGGATGGGCGCCGAGCCTCGAAGCGATCACCACCCCGACCAGGCTCATGAGCCCGCCGGCGACTACCACCGCAACTCCGAGCGACGACGCGTAGAACTCACGGAAGGCACCCGCCCGCCCGGTCATCGCGACCAGCACCAGCCACGGCAGGACGAACACGATGCGCGAGTTGATCTTCTGCTCTAGAGCGTCGGTGCGGATCTCCTCGAGACTCCACAGGTCCTTGGTGGTGGTTTCGGCGAGGTCAGAGAGGATCTCGGGTACAACCGCCCCACCTCGCTCGTAAGCCAGGATCAGGACTTCTATCACCCGATCCGATGTCGGGTCAGCGAGGTCCGACTTCACCATTTCCAACGCGGGCGCAACGCCGAGACTCCGCGAGTAGATGGGGAATCCCTGGAATGCCTCCCGAAGGGGAACAGGCCCGAATGCTGCGAGGTCCTCGATCGCAGTAGGAAGCGAGGCGCCAGATCTCACCGAAGCGAGCAGATCTCGCAAGCCATCCGGCCATGACCTCTGCACCTCTTCGAGACGTCGTGCCCGCTTCCGGGCGAAGTAAGCCTTGGGCAGGGTGGCCACGACGAGGGATGGAAACAACGACACGATCGGCAGCGACGTCAGGGCATAGACGACCGGGTACGTCACCAGTCCAACCCCGATCGAGGTGAGCCAGAACTGGGCCGGCGTGACATCGAGACCCGCCTCTTTCAGCCATGACTTCTTCTGCGGCGATCTGACCACCCGGCGCTTGACTCCGGACAGGGCCCATCGCGCCAGGAGCGCCGCTGCGACCGATGTGACCAGAGCCGCCAGGATCACCAACTCATTCCTCCCTGGAGAACCCGGGTGAGGTCGACCCCACGGGGTAGTACTCGATCAAGCCGCCGGGTCAGTGAATCCGGAGGCATGGCACCGGTCCAGTCCAGCGCGGTTCCCAGCCGGTCCCGGTGGAACAGGGGCTCTGAGGAGAAGTCGTCATGGAGTGAGGGAACCAGGGCGCGTATCTCCATCGTCTGGCGGCGAATCCCGCTCCCACCCGGATCCACGTCACGCTCCAGGTGCACTACGAGGTCTATCGATGACGCGAAGACCTTCCGGACCACCCGCTCGGTCACGTTCTCGCCTGCCATCAATGCAGCGTTGACCAGTGCATCGAGGGCGTCTGGCGCCGAGTTGGCGTGGATCGTGCAGGCGAATCCACACCCGGCGTTCATCGCTCGTGTCAACTCGAAGGCCTCCCCGCCCCGTACCTCACCGACGACGATCAGGTCAGGTCGCATCGCCAGGGTGGCCTTGACCAGATGGCGAAGGCTGATCTCCCCGCTCCCGTCCAGCATCGGAGGGCGCGCCTCGTAATAGGAACCATGGACAATCGGCACGTGGAGCTCGCGGATCTCCTCGCAGGCCCGGATGCAATGGGCGACCGGCACGGCCGCGATCAGGGCCGAAAGGAACGACGTCTTCCCTGCCCCGGGCGGCCCACTCACCAGGATCGAGGTAGAGGCCCGCATCGTGAGGGCGAGGAAGTCTGCGGCCGCCTGAGATAGCGATCCGAGCTCTACCAGGGACGTGAGGGTTTCCCGCCTGAGGGCGTATCGGCGAATGGTCGCCGACAAACGGTCCGCCACGGGTGGGATGACCGCGGTGATGCGCGCGCTGCCGTCGAGGATTCGGGCTTGGGACACGGGATGTGACGCGTCCAGTCGCCGATCGGTGGCCGCCATCAAACGCTCGACCACCTGTCGGTTCTCGGTCTCGGTGCTGGGCACGTCGAGCCCACGCAGGTGGCCACCGGCCTCGAGGTACGTGACCCGGGCTCCTTCGATGAAGATCTCCTCCACGTCTTCACGATCGAGCAGGTCGCCGAGAGGCCCGAAGAACGAGACCGACTGGAGGAGCCTGCGCACGGTCGCGTCGGGATCGATCAACGACCTGGACTCACCCAGGTGAGCCTGGCGTTGGTAATCGTCGACCGTCGCACGCAGCAGTTCGACCAGCCTTCCTGTGTCCCGCTGCGGGTCCAAACCCGAGCCATCGATGCGCTGGAGTGCCTTCTGCCGGATCTCGTGGTAGGCGTCGACGGTCATCCCATCGCTCCGTCGATCAGCGAGGCGAGGCGACCCACCGACTCGGCGAACGGACCCCGAGTGACCCTCGCCCCGTCCCACGATGCCCGGGCCAGGCGGCGGTCATCTGGCACCAGGACGACCGGCACGGCCGGCAAGAGCCGCGCCATCTCCGCTCGTATCTCCAGCCTCTGTCGACTCCCAGACCCCACACGGTTGACCAAGGCAACGGTGTCGGGCATGTCGACCCTCGTGACGATTTCCTGAACCGAGCGCACCACTCTCGCCATCCCGACAGGGTTGGCCAGGCCGACGACGATGAGTACCTGAAACCTCAGCTGCTCGAGGCGCGCCAGGGGTGGGCTCCCCAGATCGGCCACCACCACCTCATAGCCCTCCTTTCCCAGCTCATCGAGGACGCCTTCGATCTCTACCGGCGGCAATTCCTGAGAGGCGATGGCCTTGACCAGGCCGCCGACCACGTCTATCCCGTCTTCCTTGAGGACGACCTCCGAGATCGATCCGATCCGATGATGGGCGGCGTCCACTGCGCTGAGGAGGTTGGGATGAAGGGGCAGGTCGAGACGTTGGGCGAGCGACGGTGTGACCTGGTCCAGGTCAACCAGCACGGTGGATCGCCTGGTGGCGAGACTGGACGAGATCCCGATTGCGATCTCGGTGCAGCCAACACCGCCGATCGGGCCGAGTACGCCGACGCGGAAGGCAGGCGAGACGGCGCCGACCCGGAGCACATCTGTCTCGCTGTGCAGCAAGGTGGCTTCCGCCGCGGCGAGGAACTCTTCAGGCACCGCATCCTGCTCGAGGACATCGGTGACACCGCATTCGAGGAGATGGCGCTTTGCATCGGCGGCGTCTGCCGGGTCGTAGACACCGACTATCTGGCGGCCCAGGTCCCGAACGCTCCTCACCAAACGCGGCGTAAGGAACGAGCAGACGTCATCGATGAAGAGAACCTCGTAATGCTCGCTCAGGGCCTGCTCCGGGCCCATGACCCTGGCCCGAATCCGGCCGCCGCCGTGATCGAGCAGGAAGCGATGCACCTGGTCGGGCCATGCCCGGGCTGAGGCGGCCAGGGCTATCTCCGGGCCAGTCCTCACTCGGCGGCCCTCACGATGGCCGCTGCCCCGGTGGATCGAAGCACTTCCAGCGACCCGTCGGCTATGGCTCGGGCCAGCGCCAGGGCCTCATCCGGATCCACTGCCACCACGACGTGGTAGGGCCCAGCAACTGCCAGCCCTGTCTGCGTCGCCTCCCCGATGCTGACCACCTCCAGGTCGGTGGCGACGAAAGCAGGCGCGTCGCCCACGATCGAGATCACATCGACACGGTCACCTACCACCAGCGTGGCCCCGGCGGAATGCTCCACCGACACCGGGATGCTCATCGTTCGCAGGCCGTCGCCGGCGCCCGGCCGAACCAGGTCGGAGCGCCCGATGGGCTCTCCCTCGGCAATGGATCGGACAGCTATCCAGCCCTCGAGTGCGGCGAGGTCATCCTCCGCCACCAGATGCCGGAGACCCTCGAAGTCTGAGGGGAGAGGGGCCAACCGGACCCTCTCGGAGCCGAACGGCATCCCTTCCGCGATGGGGGATGCGGCAACCGCAACGAGCGACGTGGCATCCCGGTTCTGCAGTGCGAGATAATTGAGACCGAAGGCCAACAGCGCGGCGACGGCGATGACGATGTGAGACAGCGACGGTCGGTATCGCGCCGACCTGGTGGTCGGTGTCGAGGTGCCCGCTTCCCTCGTCAGAACGGAGGGACTCGCCACGTGGCTTTGGAACCTATCGTCGTCTGTTCATTCGATGTCGAGAGCGCGAAAGAAGATGGAGGAACGACCCGACCGAGATGTGGAGGACCATCTCCGGCATGGCGTGGGCCGGGAGTGGATCGAAGAAGCGGCGGAGGACGAGAAGCTGACCGAGCTGCTGCGCCGGCGCCGGCTCGACCTGGGCGGGCGCGCCCTCGAGCTGGTGCACCGAGGCGAGCGTGTGCGAGCCGAGACCCAGGGCCAGACGTTCTCCGGGCGTGTGACCTACGCCGGGTCGGACTTCGCAACGCTTGATCGCGGAGAGGACCTGGTCGAGGTGGTTTTGGAGGCGGCGATCTGGACGGTGGAACCCGCCGGGACAGGTGGCCACGAACAGAGTGGCACTCCTCTGAGCTTCAGGGCCCGCATGGCCGAGCTCGCTTCGCTGGGTGAACAGATCCGGGTTGTGGTCTCCGATGGCAGGGCGATCGTGGGTACTTTGGAGGTGGTGGCCACAGACCACATCGAGATCTCTCAGGACGGCAACGTGATGGTGATACCCATCCACCTGATAGTTGCCATCGTCCGCCCTAACGATCGGTCGTGACATCCTCACTCTCCAAGACGGGATGGGCGCGAACGAACTCGTAGATCTCGTCCCGGAAGAACTTGAAGGTGCGCCCGCCGGGCAGCTTGTAGGCGGGCAAACGCCCCTCCCTGGCATAACGCCGCACCATCTGCACATTCATCCCCAATAGCTCCGCCACCTGCGCCGCGTCGAGGATCGGGGGGTAGTCCTCAGCCATCTGTCGTCCTCATCGATACTCGAGATGAGCGTACGGCACCCGACGTTGGGTTGGAATGGGTTCGATCCACGGGTGTTTCACAGGCCAGGTCGACGTGCTCGTCCCTAACCTCGGCTGATGGCCTCCCCCACCATTGTCGAACCTGTCGAGTCGGTGACCACCGAAGCCAACCCGAGCCGGCTCGACGTAGTGATGGGAATCCTCTCGGTGTTGCTCGTGGGCGGGTTCTTCATAGACCTCTGGGCCCACTCACACGGGCGAGTCGACGAGTCGTTCTTCACCCCGTGGCACGCCATCCTCTATGCCGCCGCCGGTCTCTTCGGCGGAGTGCTCCTGGCTCTGACCCTCAGCGGACGACGCGAAGTAGCCACGATCCGGGAAGCGGTGCCACAGGGCTACGAGTACTCCCTGCTGGGAGCCGGCCTCTTCCTGGTCGCCGGCCTCGGAGACCTGGTCTGGCATGAGCTCTTCGGCATCGAGGAGAGCGTCGACGCCCTCCTCAGCCCGACGCACCTGGCCCTGGCCACCAGCGGGGTCATGATGGTTTTCGGCCCCGTGCGGTCGGCGTGGAGGAAGGGCGCTCCAAGTGCGTTTCCCCGCTGGCTGCCCTGGGTGGCTGCCATGACCATGGGCTTGGCCATCATCTCCGCCTTCACCGAATACGCCCATCCCGGCATAGACACGTGGCCGGAAGCGATCGAGAACCTCGACACCGCCCGCTCCGATCTGGTGATGGTGTCGATCGATGGCAATCACCAAACGCGGATCCCGATCGATGGTTCGGACCAGGTCTGGATGCCCGACTTCGCTCCCGACGGGCACCTCTTGGCCACGATCGTCGCAGACGACACCGGCCGACTGGTGGTAATGGGGCGTGATGGCTCGGGCCAGAGAGTCCTCTATGAGGGACCGGGCATCTTCCAACACGGCGACTGGTCCCCCGATGGATCCCAAATCGCCTTCACGGCCGATGTCGACTTCAACCCGGAGATCTTCCTGATCCCGTCAGAAGGAGGGGAACCGACCAGGCTGACCGACGACCCTGCCGTGGACTGGGGCCCGGATTGGTCTCCCGACGGATCTGAGATCGTTTTCGCCTCGGACCGTGACGGGGATCCGGATCTCTACGTGATGGATTCGAGCGGCGCAACGCTGCGACAACTAACGGATCTTCCCGGGGCAGAAGGCGGCGCCACCTTCTCACCGGATGGTGGATGGATCGCGTTCGAGACCGATGGCGCCGGCAACCCCGACATCGCTCTGATCCGACCCGACGGGAGCGGACAGATCACACTCACCTCCGACGAGGCCTTCGATGCCGGTCCCGCCTGGTCGCCGGATGGGACTCGAATCGTCTTCGCCAGCGACCGGACTGGGGAGTGGGAGCTCCACGTGATGAATGCGGACGGGAGCGAGGCAGCAGAGAACCTGACACGGAATCCGGGAGGACAAGATGGCTGGGCCGGCTCGAGCTGGTCATCCGATGGGCTGATCGCGAGCAACGTTTCGGGACACACCCCATTCTGGGCCGAGCCGTATGTCAGGGAGGCGCTGGGAGTCACCGCCCTCCTGATCCAGGCCGCCCTGCTCTCAGGTTTCGTCCTCCTGGTGCTCCGCCACGGACCGATTCCGATCGGCTCACTCACCGTGCTCGTCGGGGTGAGTGGCGCGCTGATGACCGTGATCAGCGACAACTACTGGTACATCGTTGTCGCCGTCGTTGCGGGGCTCGGCGGCGACGTGCTAGCGGCGATCGTCAAGCCTTCCTTGGAGCGCACATGGACGATCCGCGTCGTGGCCTTCTTGGTCCCCGCGATCTGGTACGCCACCTATCTGTTGGCGCTGGGGGTCTGGGGCGACGGCATCGGCTGGTCGATGCACATGATGCTTGGGACCCCACTGCTGGCAGGCGCAGTTGGCTTGCTGCTCAGCTTCATCGCCTTCCCGCGAATGCCCCGTTCGGCCTGACCGCCGCCCGCGTTATCAGGCTTGGCCCCTGATGAGGTTGGAATGGGCTCGGTCGGCCAGACTGCCAGAGCCGCGTACGATCGACCAATGACCAAGACCGATCTCCAGAGCTGGCTCGACCGCTACATCCTGGCGTGGCGGGCGAGCACGACGACAGCCATCGAGGAGCTGTTCACCGAAGACGCCACATATCGCTTCCACCCTTACGACGAGGGTGATGAGATGGTCGTCGGCCGAGACGGGATAGTCGCCGCCTGGCTGGAGGAACCCGACGACCCGGGCGCCTGGGAGGCGGCCTATGAGGCATGGGCGGTGGACGACGATCGCGGAGTGGGTGTTGGCACCAGTCGATATCTGGCGACGGCCGACAAGCCCGAGCGCACGTACAACAACTGCTTTCTGATGAAGTTCGCTGACGACGGGCGCTGCTCGGAGTTCACCGAGTACTACGTCCGTCAGCCCTGAACGTCGGCTGCCAGATTCGCCTTGGCCCGCCGCTTCATCATTATCTCTATGCGGCGGACCAGACGCGGGCGGTGGCGCCGGACGAGCCCGAGCTGAGCGTCCAGACCCACGCCTGGATCGAGGTGTTCGTCCCGGGTCATGGCTGGTGGGGGCTCGATCCCACCAACAATCAGACGGTTGGCGAGCTGCACGTCAAGATCGGGCACGGGCGAGACTACGAGGACGTCATGCCGCTGAGGGGTGTCTATCACGGGGGCTCCGACCACGATCTGGGGGTGCGTGTGGCCATCAGCCGGGAACAACTCTCCCCGATGGCGGAGCAGTAGCGACCTACGACTGGTCCCCTCGTCGGCGTGCCCTCACCTATTCGGGGAGGAAGCGCATTAGGACCCGCTTTCTCACAGGATTTATCATCGATTTAGCGTCTTTGCGGTCATTTTCCGGCTGCGCTCGAAAGTTTGAAGAAGGAGCTCTGATCAACTTGACGTCGAAGAGGCACTTGCTGGTGGCTCTGGCCCTCCTGGCCACATTCATCGTGGCACCGGCGGCACTCGCCCAGACCGAGGAAGAGCCGGCCACACCCCCGGTCTCGACCCTCACGGTGAGCACGCCCTTCCCTTCGGTTGCCGTCGAGCCCGGAGATCAGGTGAGTTTCCAGCTCACGGTTGCCGCCCCCGCCCAGGCCGCCGTGGCTCTCAGCGTCGACGGCGTCCCCGAGGGCTGGACCGCCGCGTTCCGCGGTGGCGGGTTCGAGGTCGATTCGGTCACGGCCGGGCCTGGTTTGGAGCCCGAGCTGACCTTCGATGTGACCGTCCCCACCAGCGCGGCCGAAGGCGACTATCCGATGACGATCAATGCGTCCGGGGGTGGGCAGTCGGTGGCCCTCGACATCGCAGTCCGGGTCTCGACCCAGGCCGGAGGCGAGGTGACGCTCACCCCCAACTTCCCCGGTCTCCGCACACCGGCAGGCGAGGCGGTCACCTTCGATGTGGAGTTGAGCAACGGGACTCCCGCCGACCTCGAGTTCGAGCTCTCCCCCTCCGCCCCGGCGGGCTGGGATGTGACCGCCGAGCTCTCGGGTCAGGCCCAGGCCTCGGTTGTCCAGGTCGAGGCCGGCGGCACGGAGACGATCAACGTCGAGGTGACACCACCGCTCACCGCAGAGGCGACCCAGTATCCGGTCACGCTTCAGGCGACGGCGCCAGGCTCGACAGTCGAGACCGAGATGATCGTCGAAGTCACCGGCTCATATTCCCTCGAGATGACCACCGCCGACCAACGGCTCAACGCCGAGGTGACCGTCGGCAGCGCGAGTGACTTCCAGATCATCCTCACCAACACGGGCACCGCCGATCTCGACAACGTCGTGGTGGGTGTCACCCCACCAACCGGATGGGACGTGGCCTTCGACAACCAGGAGGTGCCCATCCCGGCCGGCGAGACCGTTCCGGTCACCGCCACGATCACGCCGTCTGAGGAGGCCGTCGCGGGTGATTACGTGATCACGTTCACCGCCACCCACGAGCAGGCAGACGCAGAGATGGAGATCCGCACCACGGTCAACCCGTCAGCCGTCTGGGGGATCGTCGGCATCGCCGTGATCGCCCTGACCCTGGCCGGTCTGGCCTGGGTGTTCCGCCGCTTCGGCCGTCGCTGACATGACAACGACCATCCGCAGCCGAAAGCTCACCAAGACCTACGGAGAGCACACCGTCGTCGACCGGCTCGACCTGGACATCGAGGCCGGTGAGGTGTTCGGTCTGCTCGGCCCCAACGGGGCGGGCAAGACGACCACCATCCTCATGCTGCTCGGGTTGGTCGAGCCGACCAAGGGGAAGATCGAGGTCCTCGGCCTCGATCCCCGTTGGAACCCGATCGAGGTCAAGCGGAAGGTCGGGTACCTGCCCGATGCGGTCGGGTTCTACGACCCGATGAGCGGCCGGGAGAATCTGCGCTTCACCGCCCGACTCAACGGGCTCGACGACTACGAGGACCTGATCGACTCCCTACTCGGCCTGGTCGGGCTCGGTGACGCTGCGGATCAGGCGGCCGGCGAATACTCCCGGGGCATGAAACAGCGCCTTGGTGTGGCCGACGCCCTGGTCAAGGGCCCCTCGGTCTTGATCCTCGACGAGCCGACCACGGCCATCGATCCCGAGGGTGTGGTCGAGATGCTCGTCCTCATCGAGCGCCTCGCCAAGGAGGAGGGGGTCACGGTCCTCCTGGCCAGCCACCTGCTCCATCAGGTCCAGGCCGTCTGCGAACGGGTCGCCATATTCGTGCGGGGCAAGGTCGTGGCACAAGGGACGCCACACGAGCTGGCCGCGGTCGACCAAGGGAAGGACATCCGGGTGGAGTTCCGTCTCGGCGGTGATCCGGCCAAGGCCCGATCCCAGCTCGAGTCGATCGGCACGGTCAATGGCGTCGCCCCAGGGCGCGTGCCCGGCTCGTGGGTCGCCGATCTCGATTCCTCCGCGCTCGCGCCGACGGTCAGCGGCCTGGTCTCCGGGGGCGCCGACGTGATCGGCGTCCACCGCCTCGACGAGGATCTGGAGACGATCTACCGCCGGTACTTCGAGGTGGAAGAGGAGGAGGTGACGACATGACCACCGAAGTCGAACATCCGGCCGACGAGACCCCATCAGAGCGCGCACCGTCCGTGGAGACGGTTCGTGTCGGTGGCTGGCGGGCGGTAGCTCGCAAGGAGATCGCCGACCACCTCCTATCGGGACGGTTCGTTGTGCTCATGGGGGTGCTCGGCATCGCCACCGCCGCCGCGGTGTTCGCCGCTTCCGGCGGCATTCGCGACGTCGCCCCCAACGCCCAGGGCGTGACCGCCCTGTTCCTGAAGCTGTTCACCGTCACCGCCGATCCTGTGCCGTTCCCGCTGATCGTCTTCGTGGGGTTCCTCGCCCCGCTGCTCGGGATCATGTTCGGCTTCGACGCGGTGAGCGGTGAGCGGTCCCAGGGCACGCTCCCCCGCCTCCTCTCTCAGCCGATCCACCGCGACGAGGTGATCCTGGGCAAGTTCATGGCTGGGCTCACGGTGGTGGCGATCATGCTCACTGCCCTCGTCCTGTTCGTGTCCGGGATCGGGATCGTCCGTCTCGGGGTGGTTCCCACGCCCACCGAGATCTCCCGCTTGTTCGTCTGGCTCATCTTCACGATCATCTATGTCGGGTTCTGGCAGGCTCTGGCCACTCTCTGCTCGGTGCTGGCCAAGCGGGCCTCGACCTCTGCGATGATCCCGCTCGGGGTCTGGCTGGTGCTGACCCTGTTCGGCTCCTTCATCTTCGGCGCGATCGCCAGCGTGTTGAGCCCCCGGGACGGGTCGGATGCGGCGGAGATCGCCTACATGCAGACCGTGCAGACGGTGTCCCAGCTCTCTCCGGTGACCCTGTTCCAGCAGGTGTCGAGTGTGCTGCTCGACCCGGAGGTGCGCACCGTCGGGCTGGTCACCCTGGAGCAGGTCGATCGGGCCATCGTGTCCGAGCTCAATCTCACCCAGAGCCTCGCAGTGGTCTGGCCCCAGATCGCCATCCTGGTCGCCCTCACCTCGGTGATGTTCGCCGCCGCCTACATCGCGTTCATGCGCGACGAGGTAAGGGCTTGATTCTCCGTTTTGGCGCGCCAAAGCGGTTGGTGGTTGCCTTTAGGCTGACCCAATG